>CAYRWA010000100.1:0-7520 GCA_964427915.1 uncultured Caldisericota bacterium | reverse complement strand
GTTTCATCAGATGGTTCTTCATTGCGAATGGTTCCTTCTTTGGCAAGAAACCACACTTTGTTAATAAATCTTTTAATCCCCTCTACGCCTTGTGTATTCCAAAGGGACTCTTGTTCGAAAGGTCCCATGAACATTTCATACATGCGAATTACGTCAGCCCCATAAAGATCAAGAACTTCATCTGGATTAATCACATTGCCCAAAGATTTCGACATTTTTCTTCCATCCTCAGCCAATACCATCCCTTGATTTCGTAATTTTACAAATGGTTCTGGACAATGAACAATACCAATATCTTGAAGAAATTTGTGCCAAAAACGAACATATAGTAGGTGTAAGTTGGTATGTTCTTTTCCGCCAATATAAGTGTCAACGGGAAGCCAATATTGTAAAGCCTCTTGGGAAGCTAATCCTTTTTGATAAGAAGGATCTACATAGCGTATATAATACCATGAAGAACCAGCCCACTGAGGCATCGTATTGGTTTCTCTTTTGGCAGGTCCTCCACAAGTTGGACATGTTGTTTGTACCCAATCTTTTATCTGCACTAAAGGCGACTCACCTGTTCCACTGGGTTCATAAAATTCAACTTTTGGAAGTGTCAGTGGTAATTGATCCTCTGGTACCGGTACACAACCACACTTTTCACAATGCACAATGGGGATAGGCTCCCCCCAAAAACGCTGTCTAGAAAAAATCCAATCTCGAAGACGATACTGTGTAGAGGCTTCTCCAATATGCCGTTCTTCCATCGACTGTACAATCTTTTTTTTAGCTTCTTCTGAAGGCATCCCACTAAATGGACCGGAATGAATCATCTTTCCGGGCAAATCAAAGGCGTTGTCGGTTGGCATATCCATATCATAAGGCTCAATAACAGGAACAATGGGTAAGTGATATTTTTTTGCAAAATCAAAATCCCTTTGGTCGTGTGCAGGGACTGCCATTATGGCACCTGTACCATAGCTCATCAATACATAATCAGCAGCATACACCGGAATGCTCTCTCCCGTCATAGGGTTTTGGCAATACAAACCAGTATGAATACCTGTTTTGTCTTTATTTAACTCGGTTCTTTCCAAGTCACTTTTTGATTGTATACTTTCTCGGTACTCCATCACTTTCTTTTTAAAATCTCCCTTTACCAATTGGTCCAGTAAAGGGTGTTCAGGAGATAGTACCATATAGGTTGCTCCAAAAATAGTATCTGGTCTTGTTGTATATATCTCGATTTTTTCTTCCGTTCCCTCAATAGAAAAAAAAACGGTAGCACCGGATGATTTACCAATCCAATTGGTTTGCATAGCCTTCACATCCTGAGGCCAATCAACAATATCTAAGTCATCCAACAATCTTTGGGCATAGGCAGTAATCCGTAGCATCCATTGGCGAAGAGACTTTCTTTCAATGATAGCCCCACACCGATCACACTTTCCGTTGACGACTTCTTCATTAGCCAGGCCAGTTTTACAGGATGGACACCAATTGATAGGAGCTTCTTTTTCGTAGGCTAAACCGTGTTCGAACATCTTGATGAAAATCCACTGCGTCCATTTGTAATAGGAGGGATCTGATGTTGTAATTTCGCGAGACCAGTCGTAGGAAAAACCAAAGCGAGAGATCTGCCGTTTAAAATTCTGAATATTCTCTTTTGTTGCAATTTCAGGATGTATCTTTTTTTGAATTGCATAGTTTTCTGTTGGTAAGCCAAATGCATCCCAACCCATAGGATGCAATACTTGAAAGCCTTGCATCATTTTATACCGAGCAACTATATCGCTAGCCGTATACCCCTCGGGATGTCCTACATGAAGACCTGCAGCTGAAGGATAGGGGAACATATCTAAAATGTAAAACTTCTTTTTTGATTGATTAATATCTACCCTAAATAGACCCTCTTCTTCCCATCTTGTCTGCCATTTCTCATCAATTTGTTTAAAAGGAAAGTCTTTTTTTTGCATATTGTCCTCACTTGCTTTTTTTTAGCCATTTAATGATTATAGTAAAAATCGCATTTTGTGATAAACTCAAATTGATTTTGATTTTCCAATTTTAGGAGGATTTAGATGAAAAAATGGTTGTACATCTTTGCAGGCCTCATTGTGACGATTGTTGGAATATGGATGGGAGTCCATTGGTGGCCAATTTTTTGGGAATTCTTACTTGGAGTTGCCATCTGTTTCGTTATTATGGCAGGCATTATTGTTTTAATCGTTGGTTTCATGACTCCTGCTAAAGAAGAAACGTTTGAAATGCCCGATGATGACACCGACGATGATTCCATCAAGAACGACGAAGAATGCTCTGCAAACTGTGATCAATGTGGTGAATCTAAGAACTCTGGTGCGTAGGGTTTCAATATTTATATAAAGTATTGAATTCTTACTCAAAATGTACTATGATAGGAATGCTTTCAGGGCAGGGTGAGAGTCCCTACCGGCGGTAAAAGTCCGCGAGCTTTCATGAGCAGGATTCGGTGAAATTCCGATACCGACAGTATAGTCTGGACGGGAGAAGGCATTCCCGAAATAGCCCTTGAAGTAAAAATACTTCGAGGTGATGTATGAAAAAATCAGTTCAGCTGTTTAGTGTTATTGGTGTTTTAATCGCTTTAGCAGTTGTTTTCGAGTTACTAATCGCATTTCCAGTTCCTTTTATTCCCCCTTTTTTATTGTATTCCCCGGGTGATATGCCCCTTTTGTTCATCGGGTATTTCTTCGGACCCCTTTTTGGTATTCTTGGTTCTGCCATAAAAGCCATTCTCTTCATCGTTTTCAGAGGAGAAGGTGGATTGTGGGGGATGCTTATGCACTTCATTGCTTCCAGCACATTTATTGTGGTTTTTTCGCTTATTGCACGTAGTAGAAAAAAGGGAAGCATTTGGATTGGTTTGCTTTTAGGAACCTTTTCACGTGCTGGGATTATGATCCCAGCCAATTTGCTTATTACCCCCATTTACCTCAATGCACCCATAGAGGTAGTAAAAAATATGTTGCTCCCAGCTATTATTCCTTTTAACATTCTGCATTCTGGGTTAAACAGTGTATTGTTTTCCCTCCTTTTTCCTCGTATAAAGGATTTTTTTACAAGTTTTGTAAAACAACAAGCCTCATAAAAAATCCCCCCGGCCCAGCTAGGTCGGGGGGATTTTACGTATCTGTACGACAACAAACGTCTATGAAAGACTATTTATACTCTTCAAAAAATCCCTTGTAGGCTCTATAAAGCTCATACAAGTCATCTTTGGCTATAATTTCTTGAGGTGAGTGCATGGAAAGTACCGATATTCCGACGTCTACTGTCTGAATTCCTCGATTGCCGAAATAACCAGCTACCGTTCCGCCACCACCAATATCTACTTTTCCTAATTCAGCTACTTGGTAAGCTATTTTGTGATTTTCAAAAACGGATCGTACATTTCCTAAAAATTCAGAGTGAGCATCGTTTGCTCCCCCTTTTCCACCAGAACCGGTATATTTTGTAAGGATAACGCCTTTATGAAGTTCCGCTGCATTTTTTGCCTCAAATGCTTCTTTAAAGTGTGGATCGAATCCTGCTCCTACATCTCCTGAAAGACACGAAGAAAGAGACAAGACTTTGTGCAACGAAACTGGATCATCTTCTTGTTTCATAAGGTCTTCAATAAAAACTTCCATTAGATGAGTCATGGCACCAGTTGTTCCCACAGAACCAATTTCTTCTTTATCAAAAAGAAGTGCAACTGCTGCCTTTTCTGGGGGATTTGCATCCACCAATGCCTTGATCGCAGGATAAGAACAGCAGCGGTCGTCGTGGCCATATCCTGCCATCAATCCTCTGTCAAAACCTACATCTCTTGCGGTACATGCAGGTACAAATTCCAACTCAGCACTAAAAAAGTCTTGCTCTGTAATCCCATATGTTTCATGTAGGTAATCGAGAACAAAAAGTTTTATTGCGTCTTTTTCATCGGTGTTAAACTGATAAGGTAAACTTCCTACTATGACATCCAGGTTCTCATTGCTAAAAACTTCTCCCACAGGTTTTGTCTTGTAATTTTTGGCCAAGTGAGGAAGAATATCTGATATCATAAAAATGGGGTCTTCTTCTTGTTCCCCAACATGAATTTCAATCACTTCACCATTGGTTTTGGTTACAACACCATGAAGAGCTAATGCGATATTCATCCATTGGTATGTTTTAATGCCTCCATAGTAATGAGTATCCAAAAAAGCAATCCCCGTATCTTCAAACAGTGGGTTTGGCTTTACATCTAGCCTAGGAGAATCGATATGAGTGGCAATGAAGTTGATTCCATTTGAAATCTTCTGTTTCCCTGGCACAAAAGCAAATATTCCTTTTTCGTTCACTACTCGGAAATATTTTTTGCCTTCTTGGGGTATTTGGGAGTTTAATTCTTCAAATCCATGGGAAAGTAGAATGCTTTTTACTTGTTGGGTAAAAATTCGTTCCGTTTTGCCTAGGTCTAAAACTTTTTTGTATTCTTTGGCAAACGCCTGGATAGAATCTCTATTTGATTCTTTCCACACAAGTTTTTTTTGAAAAAAAAGCTTTTCTTTCTTTTCTTCTATCAATGATTTTTCTTTGCTCATGTAAATCCTCCAGTATATATTGACATATGGACTTTATCATACTGCAACACAGTTGCCCTGTCAATTCGATAATGAACCATTTCATGATACAATTCTACATGAATTCTACAAAACGAGGAGTTGGTTTTCATGAATAGCCTCATCAGAAGAAAAAAATATAGTCATTTGTTTGTAACACTTTCTCTGTGTGTTTTGTTTTGTTCTCATTGTTCTCGATCCAACTGCCCAATACCCCAAGATACAGTGCCGTCTTTGTATGCAATCCATGGAGAAGGAATTGATGAAACATTTCTAGAAGGTCGCTATCAAATACAAGGATCCATCCCTGTCTTTGTTGATCCAGATAATTTCAAACCAGTTTCTTCTATCAATGAGATTGTGCAAGCTTTTCTAACCAACGAAAAAATAAAATGGGAGCAAAGCGTTTCTGAAAATCTACCCACTGATGATATGCCTCGTAAAGCTATTTTCTGGATTGATTTTAAACCACACTACCTAAGCAGAGAGCGCGGGAGTATACAACTGTTTTTTAGCATAGATCTAGGAGGAGCTCATCCCCACGAATACACGAAAGCACTCAATATTGATTTTCATAAAAAAACAAGGATGCGTACAAAGGATCTTTTTTTATCCCAGTCTACTTATTTGAAGACGGTTTCATCTCTTGTTCGATCAAAACTCCCCCAAAAGCTCCAAGAGAAAGAAAACACCGTAGACCGTGAATGGATCCAACAAGGTACTGAACCTATTCTTGATAACTACCAAAACATTTGCATTACTCCCCAGGGTTTGCTTGTAGCTTTTGATCCTTATCAAGTTGCTTCTTATGGAGATGGGATTCAAACTATTGCTCTCCCTTTTTCTGAACTAAAAAATATTTTGGTTTTCAAACCAAATCCTTCTGCTGATCCTTCTTATTCATCTACCTCCCAAATGCGAGTTCCGTCTGTTTCAAGAACAATAGTACCTTCATTGTAGGTAGTAAGAACAATACTATTCTGTTGGTTCAATCGTTCTATTACGTGGGAGGAAGGATGCCGGTGTATGCGATAATCTCCACATGATATCACTGCAATAGAAGGATGTACCCATCGTAAAAACTCTTCGGTAGAAGAAGTGTTGCTTCCATGATGAGCAACTTTCAAAACATCCGCCCGTAACTCATTGCCTACAATTCGTATAGCCAGCTTTTCAGCTTCTGACTCCATGTCACCTGTAAAAAGAAACCGTTTTTCTCCATATGTAAAAAGCACCATCATAGACTGGTTGTTTTCATTCTCTTCAAGAGAAGATGATAAATAGGCATTTAATGGGACTAAGCGAAGAGAAGATGTAGAAGAAAAATGGCAGTGTCTATCCATGGATATTGGCATTGTATATGGATAGAAAAAAGCATTCTTTTCCATATACTCTGTAAATTCTTGTTGCTCCTGACTTTTTGTTGATGGTACCCACAAAGCATCTACGGTAGGGATATGTTGAAGAATCCAAGGAATCCCCCCATAGTGATCCGAATGAAAATGAGAAAGAATAATGAGATGAACTCTATTAATGCCTCTCTTTTTTAGGATAGGCAAAATCACATTTTTGGCTGGATAATACCCCGATCCATTTTTAGCTGGCATTTCCCCAGTATCGATAAGGATTGCTTGCTGATCAAACTCCAGTAAAACAGAGTCTCCTTCTCCCACTTGGAAAAAAGTAATCCTCGCTGTTGAAGAAGGAGTAGGAATAAACAAAAAAATCATTGCTATACAAAGAATGCATGCAATGATCCGCTTGATAGATTTTTGAAACAGGTGATAATAGGCAAGAAGGAACAGAAGAAAGACGATGCATGCAAAGAAAATATTGATTTCTTGTGATGCAACCGATACATACCGGTAGGAACCTGGAAGAGAATGCAGTGCTTTTGCTATAAACTGAAGGCCCTCATACAATCCATTCATCATAGGATACAATAGCGCACTGGATAAACCAGGAATACATAGACTAATCCATCCCCAAAGGAAAAATGGTATAAAAAAAAGGGAGAAAATTGCATTGCTGAAAACACTTATCATCGACATCATGTGGAAAAATGTGCTAGATAACAAGGAGGAAACAAAAAACAACAATCCAGTTTTTTGCACCCAGGAACCAGGAATACATAGTGCTGCTGTACACATAAAACTAAACCAAAAAGAAATACTAAGAACTGTATGGGGGGATACTAGAATGAGTAAAAATCCTGCCGTCATCAAAGCATAAAAAGGATCGGACTTTCTTTTAACCAAGAAAGATAGTGAAAATAGTGTAACCATAATGTAGGCTCTTACAGCAGGAATAGGGAATCCAATAAAAAAAAGATACAAATACATAAAGAGTTGAGATAGAAAAAATTTTCCAAAAGAAGGTATTGGAAAACACTGTAGAAACAAAAGTAAAAGCAAGGAAATGATAGAAAAATGAAGCCCTGATATAGAGAGAAGATGAGAAAGACCAATTTCCGCATAAGACTCTCTGGGAAGATCTGTTTTTTCGTTTAATACAATTGCTTTTAACAAAGGAAGCAAAGAAGAATTCCCTCGCGTAGCAGTTGCCAAATTTATACCCATCGCCATCTTACTTTTGTGCATCCACTGCAAAAAAAGATTTTCTGGAATTCGAATCTTTACCACATCTTCCTTTTCTACCCGTACTATTCCTGCAATGTTATTTTTTTTACGATAAAAATCCTCGGTTTCTTTTGGTTGAAGATATCGTACGAGATCTTCAACCACTCCCTTGCACTGTATGGTGGAACCAATATATAGCTGCTCTACTAGTTGTGTAGATGGAGAATAAAGTTTTACTAAAAGTCTTGTATCGGAAGTTTTTACAACAAACCGTGATTGATTGGAATAATGAATGGGATGTTCAACAATCGTCCCTTCAATAGATATGACT
>CAYRWA010000099.1:0-36695 GCA_964427915.1 uncultured Caldisericota bacterium | reverse complement strand
CTTTTTGTAACAACTTATAATTCTCCCAAAAAAACGTAATTTATTGTTAATTTGAGATTACTCACAAAAAATACAAAGTCAAGAAAAATAGAAACTATTGTTCATTTATTTTTTTGGAATTCCCTAATTCTTTTGATAAGGAGAATATAAATGCTGTGTTTATAAATTTACTGTAAGAAATATACGAGATATTAACAGAACCACCCTCTGCAAATCATTTTTGCAGAGGGTGGGAGATTGCTTGAATTAGATGAGCTTGATTACTTCTTTGAATAGGTCTTTGTTTTCTTTGATTACAGATTCATTGCCAATGACACAAAAAGCTTTTTTGTTGGTGACATCTTGCACCATTTTGGCAAATTTCTGAATATCAGAGGGAGTAGTCTGTAAAACCTGCTTTCTTTCCGTTTGTCGATCTTGATGAGTAATGCCTGATAGTGCAAGGATTGTAGCTGTAGTGCCTTTTGATGCGGGAGTTAAAGGGGCATCCATGGAACCGATAGTACCAATAATGAATTTGGTCATAGTAGATTCTGATTCATGAAAGGATTGAATGTAACGGAAGGCATTTTGATATGTTTCCAGAGTTTTTGCTAAATTGGGATCGCGGTAGGAACCAAACAGAGCGGAGCCATCTTTACGAAATACAGAGAAAGCGCCATAAGCGCCTCCTAAAACGCGAATGTTTTCGTATAAGTAGTTATGAGATACAATGGTACGAAGCACATTTAACTGGCTGTTCCAGTCATATCCTAGCTGTTTGTAATTGTATCCTTGGGCCACATATTGTACATTTCCAGGAGTGATGAAACCTTCATTTTTTACTTGCAGAGGAATGTTCCAAGATTGTTCTTTTGGAGAAGAAGAGCCGAATTGAGCGTGGAGGGACTGGAAGGAAGAGTCCCATTCCTGCCTTAGTTCGGGAGTGCATGTAATGGATGCTATATCTGGCTGAGAAGAAAAAAGCTTTTGCGATACTTCTTGCAATTTTGCGACGATGGCATCTGCTTTTTCTGGGAAGGTCTTTTCCATGTCTTTTACAAACAAATAGTAGGAAATACCGGCTATCTCTTCTGAAATGTAGGCACTTTCCGACCAATACGATTGGATTCGATTCATGGATACTACATGCCCTCTCTGTAGAAGGCTCATTTCGATGCGAGATCGCGTAAACTGGATATTTTCAAGCAGTCTTTTTTTATCTGTAAAAATGGTATGGTGTAGCATATTGAGTAGTAAATCGTTCCCCACTCTTGATTGTCCTTGGAGCACTTTTAAAGAGGCGGTTGCGAAACATTGATATTGATCCATGTTTTTTGCATGTGTAATGATACAAGGAGCAACATCAATACCCCCGGTATGAATGTTGATTTGGTTGTCTAGTTGTTCATACGTATATTGGTCTGTGTCTAGTTTTCCAATCATGTCAAACAACAAACCAGCCCACTTTATATCTTCCAATGGTAAGCATTTCAGGTTGAAATACAGTGTTTGATAGAGGATTCCATTTGTATCAATGTCATGATAGTGAACATGGGTTTCTTGAAGGTTTGAAACCTCCAATGGAAGATTGTCAACTTCTGTTTTTACATCCGAAGGAGTCAGCATTGGAATGGAAGCAATGTCTTGTTCTGTATCCGGTTTTTTCTGAAATTCTTCCAATTGTTTTTCATCTTTGATGATTTGTTGAATTTCTTCTTCCGTAAGAGATTTTTTAAACTGCTCCATTTGTTGCGTAAATGCCTTTTGTTTTTCTTCATTCATGCCAGGCTTTGGCTCTAATATGATAAGAGAAGAATGTGGATTGGATAAAATGTGATCTCGGATAAAGTCTTCTAAATACGAAGAGTCCAATGCCTTTTTTATCTCTTGTAGCGTGTCTTCGTAATGAAGACTTACAAAGGGATCGTGGTCATATAGCCAGCTAGGGAGAACATAATAAATGCTATATACCAGGCCCTTGGGGAATCCTCCAAAGTCAGCTTCTCGAACGGCAAACTCCTTCGAATTAATAGCTGCTTGGATGAGTTCTTTGTCAATGCCATTTTTAACAAGGTTCTGAAGAGTGGTCTGTATAACATTTTTAAAGGCTTCTTTTTGATCTATGTTGGCGTGTTTTGCAAAAATGGAGAAAACAGGTTGTTGAATATCCGTTTCTGCAGACCCAAAAATATCTTTTCCTATGCCGGCATCAAGAAGTGCTTTTTTAAGAATAGCGGCTTCCGAGTCTAACAAGATGTAGTTGAGAATTTCAAGAGTGAGGTTTGTAAGGGGGTCGGACGATTCCCCAATGGCATAGTTTTGAGAAAAATAGGTTTTGTTTTCGATGGAATCATCTGCTGAGAGGGGATAAAAATGAGTTTTCTCAACAGGAGCAGGGAACGGTTTTTGCATCGCAATAGTAGACGTAGGTGCTAGATAATCAAAGTCTTGTAGATATTCGTTGTGAAGGAAGTGTAGGTGTTCTTGGATATCTCCATCTCCATAGAGAAGGATGTAGCTGTTGGAAGGATGGTAATATTGCTTGTGGAAAGCAAGAAAGTCTTCTTGGGTCAGGTCAGGGATAAAGTCTGGGATTCCGCCTGATTCATTTTTGTAGGAGGTATCAGGGAACATAGTATGCAAGATTTCTCGAAAGAGAATCGATTCAGGTGAAGAGAATGCCCCCTTCATTTCATTGTACACTACTCCGCTTATGGTGGGCGTTGACTCTTTGGATTCGAATTGATAATGCCATCCTTCTTGTTGTAAAATTTCTGGATATTCATAAATGCGAGGGTAAAGAACGGCATCCATATAGACATTCATTAGATTAAGAAAATCTTTTTGATTTCGACTCGCGACAGGATATATTGTTTTGTCAGGGAAAGTCATGGCGTTGATAAAAGTTTGCAGAGAGCTCTTTACCAATTCCATAAAAGGATCTTTGATAGGGAATTTACGGCTTCCACACAAGACAGAATGCTCCAGAATATGAGGAACACCGGTATTGTCAGGAGCAGGGGTACGGAAACCAACAAGAAACACTTTGTTGTCGTCATTGTTGCTTAAATAGATAACCTTTGCCTTTGTTTTTGTGTGTTCAAAAAGGTATCCTGTTGTTTTGATTTCATCAATATATTCTTTTTTTACAAACGTATAGTTTTCTATGTTCATACATACTCCTTAAAAAAAATGTTCGATTACTATTGTAATGCTTCTTTCTTGAATTGCAGTTACGAATGAAGCAAACTTTGCAAATTTGTCCAAAATCTTAGGTATACTTTTACTATGAAACATCGTTTTTTATTTGCTGATGCTGATATGTTTTTTGTTTCTGTGGAATTGGCGATGCAGCCTTCTATGAGAGGATTGCCAGTGGTTGTTGGTGGCTCTAGTGGAAGAGGAGTAATCACTGCTGCTTCGTATGAGGCCAGAAAATTTGGCATTCATGCTGGAATGTCTGGGTATAGGGCTCATCAACTGTGTCCGAATGGGATTTTTCTAAAAGGCAATTACCGAGCCTATTCCAGCTATTCCGATCGAATGTTCTCCATTTTTCGACAATTTTCCCCTGATGTGCATGTACGTTCTATTGACGAAGGCTTCGCTGAAATTTCTTCCTGCTTGAGTCTTTTTGGAGGAGAAGAGCAATTGGCACTGCAGTTAAAAGATGCGATTTTTGAACAACTAGGCATTACGGTTTCTATAGGAATAGCAAGCACAATTACGTTGGCAAAAATATGTCTAGAAGATGGCAAACCGGATGGTTTAACCATTGTTCCCGATGGTGGTCAAAGAGACTATTTACAAGAACTCCCCATTGGGCGCATCCCAGGAATTGGTCCAAAAACAAAACTATATTTTACAAAAAAAGGCATTCTTCGCATTGGTGATTTGTATCGGTACACAACAAAAGAAGAATTAATACAACAAGTAGGAAGCTATGGCCTTTCGCTTTGGAATCTTCTGCAAGGAGTATCCACATACAATGAGGCTAGCGTCCATGAACGAAAATCAATCAGCAACGAAAATACTTTTTATGAAGCTTTAACCGATCGAAATGCAATTGAGAAAGAAGTTATGCGGTTGTCAGAAAAAGTTGGATTTCGACTTCGTAAACAAGGATTGAAAGCAAAAACCATTGCTGTGAAAATTCGCTATAAAAATTTTACAACGATTACGAGAAGGACGACTGTGCAAAAGTATGTAGAAATGGACAAAGATATCTTTCAAGAAGCATGGCGACTTCTTCAAAAGGAATTGCGTTCCCCTGTTCGATTGATTGGTGTTGGGCTTTCGTCTTTCATGGACAATGAGGATTTGTTTTCTTCTCTTTATGAAAAAGACCGGAAACTCCATAAAGCAGTTGATTTTGTTCGAGAAAAATATGGAAGAAAGACGATTTTTCATGCTCGATAATCTATGTACCGTTTGTTCTCCACAAATTTCTTGGATTACTAGGAGAGTACTATGAAAAAAATCATTTGTATTGTATGCATTTTTTGTTTGTTTCTTGTTTCTTGTACGAATGATCAAAAAAATGATTCTGAAGCCTGGACCCCTTCGACTGGTTCTTCCATTGCACAACAATTGCATGCCTTCCTTGGCAAGCAGATATCTGAACAACAATTACCTGGCGCTTCCATTTGCATGATTGATCAAGACAAAACAATGCTATTAAAGGGTTATGGTAAAACTCGAGCAGAGGGTGATCCCATCACCAAGAATACACTTTTTCAAATTGGGACTGCTTCCCGATTGTTTACTTCTGCCCTTGCTGGGCTCATGGTTGAATACCGTCAGTTTGAATGGGATTCTTCCGTAAGCGAGTATCTAGAAGATTTTTCTCTGCAGAATCCTTGGGTCACGCAATCCTTTTCTTTTGATGATATTGTATTGGAACGATCTGGATGGAGTCCTCAAGCGGGACAGTTTTTGCCCATTTTGGGGTTTGATGAAAACTATATCATGCAGCATACAAAAGATTTTACAGTACATTCTTCCTTCCGGGATACCTATTCCCCTCAAAATATCATGCGGCTATTGCTAACAAAAACAATCTCAGAAACCACTGGAAAAAACTGGGAAGAACTACTAAAAACGGAAATAACAAGTATGAACAACATGGAACTTGTCATTGGTGCATCGGAGTATTACCAGAAAGAAGTGTTTGCCTATCCTCACTATGTTGATTCTGATGATGCTGTGCACTTATTTCCTGTAGGCAGTCATGCCATGATGGAAGTACCAGAAACCATGAAGGCAGCCTTGGGTATTTCTATGGATATAGACGATGCTGTTCAGTGGCTTCAGTTGTTTTTACAGCAGTGGGCTCAACCCTCAAATAGCGATAACCTGTATGGCCAAAATGTATTTGCAGACCTTATGCAGCCAATCTATCGAAGAGGTACAGGGCTCTTTTCTGAGCATTCATTTTGCACGCGAAGTGGGTGGGTGTATGAGAGAGTACAAACTGAAGATGTCTATTGGTGTATGGGAACGGGGTATGGATTTTCCTCTCTGTTTCTGTTGATCCCATCTCACCGTGCAGGACTTGTACTCTTGACCAATGCAAGCAATCACAATATTCATCATGAGGTGGCTTCTATTTTTGGGAAGGGCTATTTTGATCCTGCAGGCACGTACACTCCTTCTATTGAAGAGCTTGAATCGCCAGAGCAAGTTCCATTAAAGCTCCTAGTTGATCCCTTGAAGCCGGAAGCCTATCAAGGTGTTTATAGGCACCCGATATATGGAGATATTGAAGTGGTGAACAATCTTGACAATCTTGGAATATTGCTGGGCCAAACCAAGGAGTTTCGTGAGTTATCCCATTACAGTGCAGATGTATATTATTTTGAAGATTTGAAAATATTGCCTCATAGAGTATATGTTTCCTTTCAACAAGAAGATTCTGACACTATTGTTTCTTGTACTATCGACTATATGAAGGATACAGACGATCCATTTTTTATGAAAGTTAACGATTAGATGTCCATGGATCTACACGAACCTGTTGTTATTCCCATTTCGATTCGAGAATTTGTAGAGTCCATTTTTAGGCAAGGGGATTTGTGCTATACAAATTCATTGCAAAACGTAATGCAAGAAGGAATTCAAGTCCATAAAAACTGGCAGAGTATTCAGAAAAAGCAGGATGGTACCTATTCTTCTGAAATACCCTTGTACTACGAATACCACCATGATGATATTGTATTTCAGTTCACTGGTAGAATGGATGGACTGGTTGTTCGCGAAAACCAATATTATGTGGAAGAAATCAAAAGTACGGTTCTCCCCTTGGATTCTATTTCCGAAGAGTCGTTTCCAACGCATTGGGCGCAAGCTAAATGCTATGCATTTATGTACGCGCATGAAAAAAAGTTTTCCAAAATGAATGTCATCGTTACTTATTATCAAAAAGAAACAGGAGATATCCGTCAATTTACCAAGGCTTATCTATATGAAACTCTGCATACGTTTTTCCATTCCTTGGTGCAGGTGTATGAAAAATGTGTTATGCAGGATTTGCAATGGGAATGGAAACGCAACGCATCTATTGAGCAGCTTTCATTTCCATTTTCATCGTATCGAAAAGGGCAAGAAGAACTGATTGAATCGGTGCAAGATGCCACTTCCAATGGAGATGTGCTTTTTGCACAAGCTCCCACAGGAATCGGTAAAACGATGGCTGTGTTGTATGCAACCTTGAAAAATGTTCCAACAGTGGGAATTTCCAAAGTTTTCTATTTGACAGCTAGAACGCCTACTAGGAAAGTGGCCGAAAAAGCAATCCAATTGCTACACCAGAAGGGGTTGCAGTATCGCAGCATTTCGTTAACTGCCAAAGAAAAAGTATGCTTAATGGGCGTGACCCACTGTATTGGTGATGAATGTCCGTACGCAAAAGGGTACTATGACCGAGTGACCGAAGCTGTGAATACTCTTCTGAAGCAAACTCATTTTTATTCAACGGAAGAAATTGTTTTTACAGCACAGAAGTTTACGATTTGTCCTTTTGAACTTTCATTGGATCTGTCCCTTAAGTGCGATTGTATTATATGCGACTACAATTATGTATTTGATCCAAAAGTTTCATTGAAGCGGTACTTTTTTGGACATACCGGAAATGGCAAGTTTGCCTTTCTAATAGATGAAGCTCACAATATGGTGAAGAGAGCACAAGAAATGTTTTCTTCCGAAATTGCTCATTACAAGATACAGAAGGTAATGCAAGAAGCAAGATCGATGGAAGATGTAACCGATCCACTGAACAAACTTATGGATGCGTTTCAATTGATAAAAAACAAAATGGATGCAGAGGAAACGGGTAACTATTACTATGCAACGACCGTTCCCGAAGAATTCTTGATAGAAATTGAAACGTCGTATGAAACTTTAAAATCTGTTTTGGAGGAAAAACATTTCAAGGATGTGCCCTATTCATTGGTGGTGCTATTTTATGATTTGAAACATTTTGTGAAAATTCATGATCTGTTTGATTCCCATTATTGCTTTTTAAGCACTGTTGAAAAAAATGGGATTCGTTGCAAGTTGTTTTGTATGGATCCTTCGAGCATCTTGCAGAATGTTCTTCAAAGAAGCTATACGTCTGTTTTCTTTTCAGCAACACTCTCCCCTATTCAATACTTTGTTCGTATGCTTGGAGGAGGAAGAGAGTCGGTACAGTTTCGAACGGATTCTCCGTTTCCTAAAGAAAACTTACAAGTGATGATTGAAAACGAGATTTCTACAAAATACAAAGAACGTCAACAATCGTATGAAAAAATCTCTTTATACATTCAATCGATGGTAGAGTCCAAAATAGGTAATTATCTTGTTTTCTTTCCTTCTTATGATTACATGAACAAAGTTTACGATACCTTTCAAATGGTGAAAGGGAAAACTTCATGTATTCTTCAAAAACCTTTTATGAACGAAAAAGAACGTTCCTCTTTTTTAGCCTCTTTTTCATATCAACACGGCAGATCCTTGGCTGGATTTGCTGTAATGGGGGGTATCTTTGGAGAAGGGATTGACTTGGTGGGGGATCAACTCTCGGGAGCTATCATTGTTGGAGTCGGTCTACCCAGTATTAATTTAGAGAACATGGTTTTGAAGAAATATTTTGATGAGAATGAGGAGTCTGGTTTTGGATATGCCTTTGTATACCCTGGAATCAATCGAGTTTTGCAAGCAGTGGGAAGGGTGATTCGAACAGAAGAAGATCGAGGGGTTGTATTGCTGATTGACAACCGATTTGATCACCCAAACTATCGAAAACTGCTTCCTGAAGAATGGGGCTATGTGCCAGGTATCCATAATCCAAATCTTTTTGCAAGTTTACTGAAAGAGTTCTGGAAAGGATAAACCCTTCTTTTGCCTCTATGGCTCCACTCCCCGTACTGTTATGAAATTAGAAGGGGAACTGTAAAGGCGTTCTTTCTTTGAAGATGATTCTGCTATTGTAATATAGGAACAAACAAAGAAGAGGTGATCGCTTGAAGAATCATAATCTTCCAGGAGTATTGAGTAGAGGTTTTCATTCTCTGGATCAAAATCTTCATAAGAAATACTTTGCAACGGTTTTCTTTCACCATTGTCCCATTCAAATAAGGTAAACCCTTCTGCTTTGTAGGAATATGAGAAGAAAAATCGCAAAGAATCCTCTTCTTTTTCATACTGGACATTTTCAGGAGCAAGGGGCGGGTAGGATGGAATTGTGGCTCGTACTGCATACGATCGAATAGTACCTCCTAGTCCCTGTATAGCTACTTGATACCAGTAGGTTTCCCCGATGGTTACACTGGTATCTGTCCATACTGACACATCCCTACGATCTGTTTGATGGATTATTTCATAATCATTTTTTAACGTTTTTCGATAAATCAACAATGCGCCAGGTTCATTCGTGTTGTCTTTCCATGCAATTTGAACCCCATTTTCGGATACATTTTCCATGGAAACCATAGTAGGAATTAGTGGACACTCGCATAGTTGACGGATACAATTAAATACAACGGGGTAAAACTGCTCAAAATTGGAATAGACGTTTCGATGATTTTCATACATTTGTAACCATTCTCTAATGTAGTCAATGTACACATAAAAACTCTGAATGTCTTGGTTTCTCTGATAAATATACTCTTCGGGGCCATATTCTTGCAAGGTAAAGCTTTGCGAAACTCCTCTTACAATATGCTCTGTTAAACAGCTTTGCCAGTCTACAATTTTCTGATATCTCATTTGTGTTGAAATTGGTTTAAAAAGTTTTGCAGTGGTGATGATATCTGCTTTGCGATCATACAACAATGGATTCACATAGGCATAACTGAAGCTTTTTAGAAGTTGTTTATGAAGGTCATCAGGACCAGCCCAATAGGGGTTTTTATCACCCTTTTTTTCTTCTATATCATAAGGTCCAATGAGTGCGAAGTAATTTTTGTCAACATGAGCACCGTAGCCAATTTCACTAAACAATGGTACCAAAATCAACCCATGGGATCGATCCGAAAAACCGAAATAATCCTCCAACATAGGGATGGTATTCTTGGTTCCTAATTTCTTTTCGACTTGCTCTATACAGGCCTGATAAAACATTTGGTGTTGATGATAGAATCCAATAAAATTGGTTTGTTTAGCAAAATCGCGTAGAAGAACCAAAAAATCATTAAGATTTCTTTCTCCCCCTGCTTTGTCAGTAATTTCTTTTGTAAAAGGTGTGAGAATCTTTAACTCTGGAGGATTGGAAAGGTGTAACATGAAAGTAGATGGGATTTCTTGCGAAAAACCATAATTGTACCACATGAAACTGAACATTTCGATGGCAGGATGGCCATAATGCTGGAAAAAAGTACCTTGTACTTCGTACAAATAATCAAACTCTAAATCTGTCATAGGCCAAGCACCAATCATCATTTGCATGATGGAAATTAGCTCAATGCGGGGATCGGATGTAATAGCAACTTGTTTTTTTGTTGTATAGGAGTATTCTAAGGATTTTTTGGTAGTGGATGTCACGGCATAGGTTTGATTCATGTGAAATCCAGAAAAAAAGATACAGAGTGCACAAAAAATCGCTATGAAAAAAAGTCTATTTTTTTGATTCATTTTCACCTCTCTAGAGAAGTTTGTCTATAATATTGAGAACCACTGAAAAAGTTCAATCGTTTTCTTTATTTTCAATTTTTCTGACTTCTTGGACAAGCCCCTCCATTTTTAATTCTAGTTGTTCTTTTGCAAAAACTGGATCTTCTTCAACAGACATAAAAATTTCTCTCCATATTTCAATTTGATGATGTTTTCCTTCAATATAAATCGAGCTACAAAGGTCTTCTTCCATGACAGAAAATACTTGTTTTATGGGTGTGTTTTCTGCATAGTTTGTCGCAATACTACGGTATATAATGATTCCTTCCTCGGCTTCCCGGGAAAATGTCGTATCCAATAGTTCTAGAATAGAGTTTTGAAGAAAAGTACATGTATCACATTTGTCTTCATGATGAAACTGAACGATTTCTGCATGGAACTGAGGAAAATTCTCTGTTTCCCATTTTTCTGGGTAATACATCTGTGTTTTGTGGCTTGTCGGCGACTTTGTGGAATTCTGGGAACAACCGATTGCACAAAAAGAAATGACTACGTAAATGATGCTCAATATCACCGTAAGATATTTGTTTTTTTTTCTCATTAAAACCTCCAAAAAAATTATATCACACCCTTTTTTTGAAAGGTTACGAAGTTTTCATTTCATTGAATTTTTCAAGTAGGATCATACAATAAAGATAGAATCTAAAGAACCATGGGGGGTCTTATATGAACGTTGCGATTAATGGCTTCGGTCGAGTTGGAAAACAAATTTTAAAAGTATTGCTCGAGGATTATCCAGAAGTAAACGTAGTTCAAATTAACGAACTAGCACCTTTGGAAACCTCTGCTTTTTTGTTGAAGCATGATTCCGTATATGGATCATATCCACAAAATGTTACGGTTGAGGATGATTTTTTAAAGATTGGAAACAAGCGGATAAAAATGACTCACGAAAAGGATATTGAGAGTCTGTCTTGGGATCCATCCGTTGCTTTGATTATAGAGGCAACAGGCGTTTTTACCAAGAGAGAATTGGCGTCCAAACATTTGAAAGGAAACGTCCAACAAGTTGTTATTACAGCGCCTTCTTCGAATGCTGACTTAATGGTTGTAATGGGAGTGAATGAAAACGAGTTTGATGTCACAAAACATCAGGTCATTTCCAATGCTTCTTGCACTACTAATAGTTTAGCTCCCGTTGCAAAGGTGCTTCATTCTAATTTCCAAATTCAATATGGTTTTATGACAACAGTTCATTCCTATACAGCTGACCAAAAACTGGTTGATGCACCCCATAAAGATCTTCGTAGAGCGAGAGCAGCTGCAGAAAGTATTATTCCAACCACCACGGGTGCTGCAGCAGCTGTTGGGATTGTAATACCCGATTTAAAAGGAAAACTAACAGGTATTGCCTTGAGAGTGCCTACTCCAACTGTTTCCATTACCGATTTTGTGTGCCACGTAGAAAAAGTAGTCACAAAAGAGCAGGTAAATGATGTTTTGCTAGAAGCGTCAGAGAATGACTTGAAAGGTATATTAGGATATTCTGAAGAACCTCTTGTCTCAAAAGATTATGTTCAAAATCCCTATTCGGGCATTGTTGATAGCTTATCTACCGATGTAATCGGAGACCATATGATTAAAATTTTAAGCTGGTATGACAATGAATGGGGTTATTCTACAAGAATCGCTCAATTGGTAGATTATGTACGTCTTCAGATGAACCAATGATATCAATACGAGATCACCAATTTTCAAATACAACAGTGTTGGTTCGTGTTGATATGAATGTACCCTTGGATAGTCAAGGAAATATCACCTCAGAGTCTCGAATACTAGCAGCAGTTCCTACCCTTAATTTTTTGCTATCGCAAAAAGCAAAACTAGTATTAATTACTCACTTAGGTCGTCCTAAAGATCATGAACCCAAATTTCAGACAGAAAAATTGGCCATTCGATTGGGTCAAATTTTGGGACCAGAAGTGCTTGTAAGAAGTTCAAAAAGCATTATCGGCTCTACTGTGCAACGAGAACTTCAAGAAATCCCATTTGGTGGTATTTTGATGTTAGAGAACATCCGTTTTCACCCCGGCGAGGTTAAGGGTGATATGGATTTGGCAAAAGCTTTATCTGCATTGGGAGAGGTATATGTTAACGATGCATTTAGTTGTTGTCATAGAGACCATGCTTCTGTTACGGGTATCCCCGATTTCCTTCCTTCTTATGCTGGCTTCCAATTAGAAAAAGAGATCGCAGAATTAACCCAATTGAATACAAACCCTCAAAGTCCATTTGTTCTATTGCAAGGGGGAGCAAAAGTTTCATCAAAGCTTGGATTGTTGAAAGCCTTGCTTGGTAAGCTTGATAAGCTTATCATTGGTGGAGGAATGGCGTTTACCTTTCTGAAGGCCATGGGATATTCTGTTGGAAAATCTTTGGTGGAAGATGATAAACTAGATTTAGCAGAAGGTATCTTGCAGCTTGCAAAAAAGACAAACACAAAAGTTGTCTTGCCCACCGATTTTATTGTTGCTGATGATTTTCATCAACCAACCAATACAAAAACGGTCCCTTTGGGAGAAATCCCTAACGATATGGTCGGGGTTGATATTGGACCCAAGACAATTCAACTCTTTAAAGAAGAACTATCTTCTGCGGCTACTATCCTCTTTAATGGACCGATGGGGATTTTCGAAGTGCCAGAATTTAGCCAGGGAACCAAAGAATTGTATGCCTATGCGGGATCTCTCAAAGACACTTATAGGGTAGCTGCTGGTGGGGACACAGCAGCAGCAATCGAAGCTTTTGGATATGTGAATTATTTTTCCTACATTTCTATGGGCGGAGGAGCTACGCTAGCTTATATAGAGGGAAAACAATTACCAGGAATACTTACATTGATGAGCTAGGAGTTCAATCATGAATACAAATGAAATTCGAAAAGCTTTTTTGCAATTCTTTAAAGAACGGGATCATAGAATTCTTGACCCTTCTCCTTTACCTATCGACGATCCAACCCTTCTTTTTACGGTTGCTGGCATGGTTCCGTTAAAACAGTATTATCTTGGAGAATCCACTCCCATTTCTCCCCGAATGGCATCTTCTCAACCTTGTCTTCGGACAAATGATATTGAGAATGTAGGAAAAACTCCCAGGCATCATACTTTTTTTGAAATGCTGGGAAACTTTTCAATTGGTGATTACTTCAAAAAAGAAGCTATCGAGTTAAGCTGGGATTTGCTTACAAATGTGTTCAAAATTGATCCGGCCTTACTATGGGTTACGGTTTTTCCAGACGATACGGAATCAAAAGAATTTTGGAAAAAGCTTATTCCCGCTTCAAGAATCATTGAATCCAAAGATAATTTCTGGCAAATGGCTAACGTAGGCCCTTGTGGATTTGATTCGGAAATACACATTGACCTAGGTTCTTCCATTGGATGTAAAAAAGAAAGCTGCAATCCTTTGTGTGACTGCGGTCGATTTTTAGAAGTTTGGAATCTGGTTTTTATGGAATTTATGATGGATGAAAAAGGAGAGAAATCTCCTCTTCCCAAAAAGAACATTGATACTGGAATGGGGTTGGAACGTATGTCGTGTGTACTCAATCATGTACAATCCAATTATGACACCGATTTATTCCTCCCGATCATTGAGTCCATTGAAAAAATATCCGGTCGAAGCAAAGAAGAAAAGCGATTCCGTTTTAATATCATTGCAGACCATGTTCGAGCTATTCCTTTTTTGATTTCCGATGGAGTGTTTCCTGAGAATAGTAAGCATGGGTATGTTTTACGAAGGCTGATACGAAGAGCGAAGCTTTCCGGGCATCTTCTCGGCATTGAGGAAACATTTCTAGCTCCTCTCTGTGAACAAATGATTCAACAGATGCAAGAGAGTTATCCCAAGCTTGCTACTCACAGCAACAATGTAAAAACGGTTGTAAACAATGAAGAAGAGCAGTTTAGCAGAACACTGAAAGAAGGATACAAGATATTTCAAGAAGCTTCTGCTCGCGTTGCTTCTATGTTTCCGGGAGATATTGCTTTTAAACTTCACGATACTTATGGTTTTCCTGTTGAGTTGACCAAAGAACTACTGGATGAAAAAGGCTTATGTCTTAATGAAAAGGAGTTCTTTGCTCTTTTGAATGAACAAAAACAAAGGGCAAAAACTTTTCATACCTTTTCGGATACAATTAGTGAAACAGACTATTGGGTGGATCTGCGTAATGAAATTGGAAATACTCTTTTTTTGGGATATGAAAGAGATGCTTCCAGTGCTACCATTCAAGCCATTCTATACAAAGGAGAACCGGTCACTGTAGCAAATCAAAACAACGAGCTTTATATGGTTTTACTGAATCAAACTACATTATATCCTGAAAAAGGTGGTCCTGTTGGAGACCAAGGAATTATCCAGTCCGACAAGGGAGTTTTTCGCGTTACCAGAACTTTTTCTCCTGTTGAAAACATACTTGTACACGAAGCTATTCTTGAAAAAGGACAGTTTCATGTGAAAGATTCTGTTCAGATAGCTGTCGATGTTGAATTTCGCAGGGGTATTCGTAGGGCTCACACAGCAACACATTTGCTTCATGGTGCCTTAAAACAGGTTATTGGTGAACATGTGAATCAGTCTGGATCTTATGTAGAACCCGATTCTCTTCGATTTGATTTTAATGCATTTCATGCACTAACGATAGAACAGTTATACCAAATTGAAGATTATGTGAACTACTGGATTGCTCGATCGGAATATGTAAGAACAGAAGTAAAGTCACTGCAACAAGCAGTGCAAGAAGGTGCTACTGCCTTGTTTAAAGAAAAATACGGAGAGGAAGTCCGTATTGTAGAAGTCTGTGATGTTTCAAAAGAACTATGCGGTGGTCTCCATGTAGCTAATACATCAGAGATTCGGTTGTTCAGTATCACCAAAGAATCCAGCATTGGATCAAACCTGCGGAGAATAGAAGCGGTGGTTGGCTTAAAAGCGATAGAAAGATGCAGAGAAGAATCAAAACAAGTAAAAGAAGCCAAAAAAATCATAGATAAGCCAGGAATTGAACTTATACCAGCCATTCAGGCTTTGCAAAATGAATTGAAGGAAAAAGACAGAGAAATTCGATCCTTGCGATCTTCCTTATTAGCTTCTTCTGCTTGCGATGTAATACAAAAAGCACAGGATGTTGAAGGGTATTCATTGCTAGTGCATTCACTAGACAGTAGCGATATGAATATGTTAAGGGAGTATGCTGATCAAATTAGAACAAGAGCAAAAAAACCTCTTTTTATGTTTATTACTTCTAGCATTGGTGAAAAACACATTGGTGTTCTTGCCAGTACAGGAGAAATCAACTGTAAAGAAGCAATGAAGTTTCTGCAAAAAAATTTCTCCTTGCGTGGCGGAGGGAATTCAAAGCTAGTTTCTGTAGGTGATTTAAAAAGTGAAGATCTCTCTTCCATTGCCAAAGCTTTAAAAGATTTTTTGCAAAATCGTGAATAAAGTTTATTTAGGATCTACACAGATCCTTGTGTCAGAAATGGCTTTTGGCACACTTGTTATGAGCCCTTTACAGGCCAATGTGCGACCGCAGGAAGGTCAGTTTCTTCTAGAATATGCAATGGACCGAGGTGTAAACTTTTTTGATACTGCTCATTTGTATCAAACGTATTCTTTTTTTACGCATATTCCTTCTCATACAAAAAACCAAATGATTCTTTCTTCCAAGTCCTATCAACCCGATTACTCGGGAATGATGAAAGAGATTGATTACGGCTTGCAGCAAATACAGCGAGATTATTTTGATATTTTTATGCTCCACGAACAAGAGAGTATATATACACTGAAGGGACACCGAGAAGCATTGCGGGCTATTTTGGACGCAAAAAAACAAGGAAAAGTACGCGCTGTGGGGATATCTACACATTCTGTACAGCTTACAAAGCAGTTACTGCTTCATCCTGAGTTTGAAGTTGTCCATCCTATTTTTAATCAAGTAGGGCATGGCCTTATTCGTGGGACATTGGAAGAACAAAAAGAGAATATCTTTCAATTGTACAAGGCAGGCAAAGGACTCTTTCTTATGAAACCATTAGGAGGAGGTAGGTTGTACAGAGATTTTTATCAATCTATTTCCTGGATTCGTGATTTTCCCTACAAACATTCAGTTGCAATTGGAGTGAAGAATAAACAAGAATTAGATGTGGATATAGCAATTTTCGAAAAGAACTATCATGAAGATATGAAAGAAAAGTTACATTTAGAAGAGAAAAAACTGTTTTATAATCGTTCGCTTTGTAGTCTGTGTTTAGAGTGTACGAAAATCTGTCAGTTTAATGCGTTGCAATACAATAAAGAAAAAAACTGCATTGATATTCATTATGACCAATGCGTTACATGTGGTTATTGTGTGGCACATTGTCCTTCATTGGCCCTACGCATTCTATAACTGTGGTATACTATTTGTATGATAATAGCATTTGATTATGGTACAAAGAATATTGGTGTTGCAGCAACCGATGAAAGTGAAATCTTTTCGTTTGCCAAATGTTCAATCCCTACAGTGGAATACCAGATGAATCCTTCCATTCTAGTTCATCGCGTCCCTCAAATTGTAGATGCTACTCTTATCATTGTGGGGCATCCGAAAAACTTAAAAAATCTATCCACCCCTTCCACGGTAAATGCAGAGAAGTTTGCAGAAGAACTAAAACAATTGTTCCCTGCTACCACCATACTTTTATATGATGAACGCTTTACATCAAAGATTGCACTCAATGGTACAAAAAGTTCTCGACCAAAATCCAAAAAGAAAACTCTACAAGATAGGGCAAACAAAGATATGATTGAAGCGCAGATTTTGTTACAGGAGTATTTAAAGAGAAGAGAAAATGAGAAATAGAAAAAAAATAGACATTCATTCAAAAAAAAGCCGTTTGAAACGAAGTGTTCTTTTAGCGATTACTATAGCAGGGTTGCTATTTTTTACTGGATGGATGGGGTTTCAATGGCTCCAAGAAGGAATTCGTGTAGCCTACAACGGACCCGTGTCCTTTTCCATTGAACAAGGAGAATCGTTGGAGACCATTGCAAATAAACTCCATGACTTAGATTTGGTGGGAAATCCAGATGTTTTTATTCTGTATCTTCGGTTTCATCAATTGGACTCGCAGATACGAAGCGGAGATTATGAGTTTGAAGATGGAATACAGACAATGCAAGAATTGGTTAGTTGGCTTCTTCAAGGACAAGAAAAGGTGTATAAATATACAATTCCAGAAGGTTGGACAATCAATCAAATAGCTATGATGTTATACCAAGAAGAATTGATCCAAGATCCGCTAGAGTTTATAGAGCTTGCCAAATTCAACGGAGGATGGTTTCCATTCCGGTTTCAAGAAGAAGTTTTGGAATCTGATTCTCTAGAAGGCTACCTGTATCCCGAAACGTATTATATTTCTACGGTTAGCCCCATAAAATTGATTGAACAAATGCTTCAGCAATATGCTAGTTTAATTGAGGAAAAGGATCTTCTCCGAGCGAAAGAAATTGGAATGACGTGGAATGAAGTAATGACCCTTGCCTCCATTATTGAAAAGGAAGCGGTAGGTTCTGAAGAAATGGACATTGTTTCTTCTGTTTTCCATAATAGGCTTCAAGATCAGTGGCCTTTGCAATCATGTGCTACCCTAGAGTATGCTGTTCCCAGAGAAGGATATGTTTTTACAGAACAAGAATTGGAAACGGATACCCCCTACAATTCCTATATGTATCCTGGCCTCCCACCAACGCCTATTTGTAACCCTAGCTTAGACGCAATAAAGGCAGCCTTGTGGCCAGCCGATACAGAGTATTATTTTTTTGTATCAAAAGGAGACGGGACGCATGCTTTTAGCAAATCTTTAGAGGAGCATAACCGGAATGTTCGGAAATTTATTCCCTAGTTGGAAAGAAATAGAGTATGTTGTACATCTACCTAAGGAAACTATTTGGTTTGTACAACATTTGTTGCATACGAGCGAAGGTGTTGCACTAGTAACACTGGCTTCTATGAAAGATCAAGAGGGAGAGTTTGTGGTGTTAACCAATACAGATCAAGAAATGATGTTTGTTGAATTAATGAAAGAAATCCAAAAGCAGTTACCTGCAGTAAAATTTGAACCAAAGCATAGCTAAAATGCATCGCCCTCCCATGAAGCCAGATAAAATTGCAGAGTCACTCGAATCTGTCCCATTGACTTTGCTGAAAGATTGGGGTATGGAAGGAATCATTATTGATGTTGACAATACCATTCTTCCAAGAACCTCTGATACCATCTCTCCTGATGTGAAGAATTGGGTTTTGAAAGCAAAAGAGCAATTTCGTATTGTGCTTGTGTCAAACAATTCAAGGAAAAAGATTAATAGAGCATCTCAACCTCTCCAATTAGCATATATTGCTTGGGCCTTAAAACCGATTCGCTATTTTTTTTTAAAAGCTGCTCGTAAGATGCAAGTTGAACCAACCAAAATTTGTGTTATTGGAGATCAACTGTTTACAGATATCAAAGGGGCAAAAGCTTGTAAAATGAGGGCTATTTGGGTGCAACCGTTGGACCCAGGAAATGATATGATTTGGACAAAAAAACGAAGAAAGAAGGAACAATTTTGGATACAAAAATGGAGTTGCGATTTCTCTCTAAAGATTTGATACCTTCCCATTATCGAAAAAAGTATCAAATTCAAACTGTCGATTGGGATGGAACATCCCTTCATTTCGATTCGGTGATTCCTGTTCCTATAGACGTGCAGAATGATATTCTACACAAGCTTGGTTTAGAAATCCCCTATAAAAAAGGACAAAATGTTTCGATGCAGGGGGATGAAACATTGGAATGCTTTTTTTCGTATGCATTTCATAGGCGTACCACGGATATTCATTTCGAACCGCAAGAAAACAAAGTGAGTATTCGATATCGAATTGATGGTATTTTGCATTCTGTCGACTCGATTACTCATGAAGAATATCAAAGAATGTCCCGTGTTATAAAACTAAAAGGAGGGATGGATATTACAGAGAATAGACTGCCCCAAGAAGGTGGTTTTCGTCACGAAAGTTGTCAGTTTGATATTCGAGTATCCATTGTTCCTTCACTTTATGGAGAAAAGTCTGTATTGCGGATCCTTCCTGTCCGCAACGATTTGCAAAGGTTGCAAGCACTAGGAATGACCGAACCACAAATGAAACTGGTCCAGGATGCTGTTCATAAGAGAAGCGGATCCATCATTGTAAATGGACCTACAGGATCGGGAAAATCGACTACCCTTCATGCAGTCTTGCAAGAGCTTGATTGTGTATCCAAGTCGGTTTTGTCTATTGAAGACCCCATTGAAATAGTGGATCCAAAAGTGAGTCAGTTTCAAGTTAATGAAGCTCTTGGGTTGACATATGCGGAGTACTTGAAACGAGTGTTGCGACAAGATCCCGATGTTATTTTATTGGGAGAAATACGAGATAAAGATACTGCTCGATTGGCTTGCGAGGCATCGCTAACGGGTCATTATGTATTGTCTACAATTCATACCAAAACAACCGCTGATGTTGTTTTGCGTCTTCTTGAAATGCAATTGGAACCCTTTTTGATTGCTGATGCTCTACAATTGGTGATCAATCAGCGACTGATTCGAAAGTCGTGTCCTTATTGTTCGAAAGAAGAGGAAATTCTACCACCCTACCAAGATTTTTTACAAATTAAGACACAAAAAAAAGGACGAGGATGTTACCACTGTAACAATACGGGTTATTTGGGAAGAGTAGGTTTGTTCGAGATCAACCAGATCAGCGAGAAAGCACGAGATTTTGTTTTTTCATTCTTATCGCATGCAAATGTAAATCAGTGTATGCAGCTCCTAAATGAGGGAATCGCTTTTACCATGAAAGATCATGCTTCTGTTCTTATCAAGAATGGGCTAACCACCTATCAGGAAGTGCTTCCTTGTTTGTAAAGAAGAAACATTCATCCAAAATCATTGTTCTTACGGCTTCCGAAAAATTACAGTTTCTTTTTCAAGTGAGCTTAATGTTGTGTCAAAGAATATCTGTAGTGAAAACTCTTGAAATCCTAGTACAAACACAAAAATCCAGAAAGATTAAAAAAGTATGCGAAACTCTCCTTGAGGAGTTATCTCATGGCAACTCTATTGCTGCATCAGTGAACTCTATTTTGCAACCGCCGGCCTTTTTTCTTGCTATTATTAGTAGCGGAGAGACTACAGGTCATTTGGGTTCTTATCTGTTACAGGCCTATACGTTTTCAAAAAAACAGTATGATGCACGAAAAGATCGTAGATCCCAGGCTTTTTACCCTGTATTTGTTTTTGTTTCCACCTTTTTTCTTTCGTGCGGAATTGTTGCATTTGCTATTCCAAATATGGTTTCCATGGCAGAATCGTTGCAACTAGCATTGCCAAGTTCTATGGTGTCGATGATTTCTTTTTTTGATTGGTTTGCAATGAATTGGAGCTATGTTGTAGTTGGCTTCACACTTCTTATCGGAGTGTTTTGGTGGCTTATACAAAAGAATCGATACTGTGTTGATTGGTTATTGCTACGCCTTCCTTTGTATAGCACTTACATACGAAAAAAAGAATTGTTGTCTTTTTTTACTCTTTTATCCATGCTACTAAAAGATGAAATTCCACTGGAGAAAGCGTTGGAGTTATCGCTGGAAACAATCCAGAAGGAACCTTTACGTGATGAGCTTTCGTTTATCTTTCAACAAATTTACACAGGCAATATGGATCTAACAAAATTTGCTTCTTCTTTTGGTAAACAGGGTTCGTTTATTGCTTTTCTGAAATCAAGCCTAAACAAAGATCAGTTTATTGAAAACACCGATTTTTTGATCTCTGTCATCTCCCAAGAAATGGAAGACCATAAGAAAAAAGGTACGAAACTGATCGAACCTGTTTCATTGGGTTGCATAGGTTTGATGGTGTTGTTCGTTATCACAAAGGTATATTTGCCCATTTTTGAAATGTTTAGTTCTATGGAATGGATGAGTGGATTCTAAGAGAAATATTGATAGACTCATATACAACGATCTTCAATCTATTCATCATGGAGGATACAGTGAAACAAATGGAAACGCCTTATGAAAATACAGATATCGAGGAACTAGAAACAATCGAATCTGGTTCATGGAAACCTAGACCCAAAACAAAAAAATCAATTGCCACTAAATTTTTCTCTATTGTGGTTGTTTGTATTATTGTTGTGGGGATGCTTTCTTACTATATCTATTCCCATACAGGGTTCTTTTCTTCTTTTGTGCAGAAAAACCAATCTCAACAAACAGAAGTAGTTCTTGATGAAGAAGAACCCATTGTTGTTGGAGACTATTCAGATCCTTCATCAATCAATGCTCTCAAAGAAGAAGCATACAATCTTTTTGGAGAACAAATACAGGCTTATTTTTTTCAAGATCCTGAAGTAGAAACAAAAATCAACAATTTTGAAGAAAAACTAAATGAAATTGTTCAAGAAACCTATGAATATTATGTTGTAAATGAAAACGGTGGATGGGAAGAGGCCGAAAACAGTTTCATTGATTTTTTGCAGAATCTTGACTATGAAGGAGTGCGATTAAAATCCTCTTCCGTTCCGTATTATCTAGAACGCCTTCAAGCATTAGGGGATTGAAATGAAAAACAAACTTTCTTTTTATTTGGATGTAGCAAAGTCCTTTCATGTGCAATATGCAGATATTCGATTTGAAGAAATACATTCCCATGATCTGCGGCTGCGAAATGAATCGGTTGATTCAAACCGAATGTCGGTACAAATTGGCTACGGTGTTCGCGTTTTAAAAAATGGTTCCTGGGGGTTTGCTTCTACTAATAACATAGAGCAGAAAAGTGTAGAAGAAACAGTTAAGCAAGCAGTTCAATTAGCAGAAATAGCAGCGAAGGTTTCCACTCAAACTATTCAATTGGCATCAATTCCCGTTGTAGAAGATTGCGTAAAGTCGGTGGCAACGATAGACCCCTTTGAAGTATCTCTACAAGAAAAAATTGAATACCTAAAACAGGCTTCTTCTGCCATGAAAATTCCCTCTGTTTTTTTACGAGAAACTTCTATGTCATTTCGGAAGCTTCATAAATTTTTTCTATCTACAGAAGGCTCTTTTATAGAGCAGACTAGACATGAGACAGGATGCGGTATAACTGCTTTTGCTAGAAACGATCAAGGAGAATTCCAAAGCCGTAGCTACCCCAATGCTTTTGGTGGGGATTATTCTACCTTTGGCTATGAGTTTGTTAGAAAAACAGACCTTGTAGGAAATGCTTTGCAATGCGCTCAAGACGCTGTGGCGTTATCCAATGCTCCTTTGTGTCCTTCGGGAACAAAGGATATTATCATTATGGGCAATCAAATGGCATTGCAGATTCATGAGTCAATTGGGCATCCAGCAGAACTAGATCGAGTGATGGGAAGCGAAGCAGCATATGCAGGAACGTCCTATATGACTCGAGATAAACTAGGAGTTTCACAATTGGCATCCCCCATTGTTAATATTACAGCGGATGCAACTGTTCCGGGAGCTTTTGGTTCTTTTGGTTATGACGATGAAGGGGTCAAAGCGCAAAAAGTGTATCTTATTAAAAAAGGGATTTTAGAAGGGTACTTAAATTCTCGCGAAACTGCCTATAAGACCGGAGATCAACCAATGGGTGCTATGCGAGCCGATGGATATTGGAACTATCCATTGATACGTATGACTTCCATTAATTTGATACCAGGTGATCAATCCTTACAACAGATGATAAGCGATATTGAAGACGGTATTTTATTTGATGGGATTAAGAGTTGGTCTATTGATGATCGAAGAATGAATTTTCAATTTGGTTCGCAATATGGTAGGGTCATTCGAAAAGGAAACTTACAAGAAGTTGTGAAGAATCCAACGTATATGGGAGAATCTCCTACGTTTTGGAAGTCTTGCGATGCAATTGGAGACGAATCGCATTATCATATTTACGGAGTCCCTAATTGCGGAAAAGGAGAACCAGGACAACTGATGAAGCTTTCTCATGGTACTTCTCCAGTACGATTTAGAAACCGAAAAGTAGGGGTAATTCAATGAAGATAATGGACTCAAAGCTTACACAGCAAACACTAGAATATTTACAAAAAAATCTCTCTGGTTGGGAGTATCAGGTATCATTTCATCAAACAGAATCCACAATGCTACGATTTGCACAATCCAATATTCATCAAAACAATCGATCAGTGCAAACATCTCTTGGTATCGAATTAGCCAAGGGCAAACGTGTAGCAAGAACAAGTCTTGATGCAAACAACTTTGATGAAATTGTAAACTCAATACAATCTTTGCAGAGCATTTGCGAAACAATTGCAGAAAACCAAGAGTTTTCTGGCTATCCAGAGCCACCATCTCAGCCAGAATACATGAAAGATAATCCTACTATAGATCCAGACGAATTCTACGAAAAAAGCTTATCCTTCTTTCCTGCCTATTTTCAACAAGTGAAAAATGCTTCGCTTGAAGCATATGGCAGCTTTTTGTTTGATAACTTTCAAGCAGCTTGTGTGAATTCTAATGGACTGGTAAACGAGTCCCATTCATCTTCTGTACAGTTTCAGTCTCAAATCATGAATGGTAGAGTATCGGGCTATTCCCAATCGACAGCGAAAACGATCCAAGATCTTTCGATAGAAAGAGTCATTAAAGAATCGATAGAGATATGCAAAAAAGGTATATCTCCTGGTACCATTGAGCCCGGAGATTATGCCGTTTTTCTCAAACCTGAAGCTGTGGCTGACATTCTCCGAATGATGGCTTTTATTTCAATGGGAACAAAAGCCATTGACGAAAAAAGATCCTATCTATCGGAAAAACTCAACACCCAAGTACTAGACTCTTGCTTGAACATAACGGAAGATCCTTTGCATCCAAAGCAAATATCCATGTATATGGATCATCAAGGGTACCCACATATCCATCCAGTGAAGTTGATTCAAAATGGAGTATTCAAGGAAATGGTATTCGATGATAAGTTTGCAAAAAAATACAACAAACCAAATACAGGAAATGCTTTACCCGGTAATATGGGGCCGATACCAACAAATCTTATTGTGGAGTCTTCGACTACGCAAGATCCCAATGAAATGATATCCCACGTTGAAAAAGGTATTTATGTTACTCGCTTTTGGTATGCTAATCCTGTTAGTCCTATTGACGGAGAAGTAACCGCACTAACAAGGGACGGTACTTTTTGTATTGAAAATGGCCAATTAAAACCAATCAAAAATCTTCGCTACTCCGACAATATCTTTGAAGTTTTATCTAACATTGCTGCAGTTGGCAACGATTCTCGATTTATGGGCTCTTTTTATGGTGGCACGGTAGCTCCTTCTTTGCTATGTAAAAAAATGCGATTTACAGAGGTACTACCAGAATAGTCTATTCTTTCTATTGTGTGAAGCCCCAGGTTTGCAAAATGTTTTTTGTTACAGCTTGTTGATGTCTTGAATATACTGATAGATAGAAGAAAAGTCTTTGTCCTCCATGTCCCCGTTGCTAAGGAGTGTATACAGGTTTTTTGCTGCTGCAGCAGTGAACAATGTGTGATTCAGTTCTTGCGATAATTCTGTGACAAGGTTTAAATCCTTTTTCATACAGGCATTTGAAAACTGAGTGTCAAAGTTTTCTTGTTCGATATTCTTAGATTTTGCTCGTAGTACTAAGGAATCACCACCACCATTGCTCAGTATTTCAAGAACTTTTGACTTGGGTATACCAATGGCTTCTCCCAAATGAACAGACTCAGCTAAAGTAGTCATGAAAGAACCTAGGCATAAATTGTTAACAACCTTCATTTTCGAAGCAAGGCCTGGTTTGGCAAGATAGTAGATATGTCTAGACAGAATAGAAAGGAGGGGTCGAATTGTTTCATATGAGTCCTCATTACCACTTACTAAAGTAGTAAGCATACCTTTGGAAGCAGGAATGACACTTCCAAGTACGGGGGCTTCAATATATGCAACTTTCCTTTCTTTACACATTGAATGAAAATCAAGCACTTCTTTGTAGTGATTAGTTGTTGTGTCAATGATAATACGACCTTGTTTGTAACTCGGGAGCAATTCATGAAGGATTTCTCGAACGGCTTTGCTATCGTAGACATTGATAAAAATAGAGGTACATTCTTTGCCAAGGGACGATAAGGTTTTTGCTACAGGCAAATGGCTATCCTTTAATGCATCCATTGTTCGATTCCACAGCAAAAGGGGGATATTCTTCTCAGAAAATCTTTGAATCATGGCCTTCCCTAAATGACCGTATCCGATAAAACCAACTTGATTGTTCATAGTGCCTCCTAGATCATTTCATAATAAGATTATGTTTTTTCTAACGTTGCTTCCCCTGTTTGAAACAATGCATATTTTGCAAGTAGGGGTCCAACAATCTGGCTATAAATAACATTTGCTACAACAATTGTAATAATAAAGTCAAATTCTGGAAAAATACTCTTGACCGTTAAGGCAAATCCTATGGGTACTCCAGCCTGTGGTAACATGGCATAACCAAGGTATTTGCTAATTTTGGGGGGAATTCTAGCAATTTTTCCTACCCATTGAGGACTCCATATCTTTCCAATGGAACGAAGAATAATGGTAGCTAAGCCAATCCATCCAACGGATGGAAGAGTAGTAATGTCAAGGTTTGCTCCTGAAACAATGAAAAACAGAAGCATGATAGGGGGAGAGAAACTTTCGATAGCAGAAAATATCTCCCTGGATTTACTGGAGAAATTCGACATTGCTCCGCCAAGGGCCATGCAGCATAAAAGGTAGGATAAATTGAAAGATACGCAGAGGCCTGTTGCAAATAAAAGCATAACCAAGGTGAACAAAAGATAGTTAGATTTTCCATGTATGCGTTGACATGCATAAGCCAAGAGAAGGCCTAAAATGAGACCTAGGCTAACCGATAAAACAATGTCAAGCAGGGGAAAAAGGATGGAAAAACCAATACTAACCGTGGTACTTCCCAACATCATTCTACTAACTACGATAATAGTGTTAAATAAGATGATAGCCACTACATCATCGATAGAAACAGCTGCCAACAAGAAGTTGGTGAAAGGACCTTTCGCTTTGTATTCACGTATTACCATAAAGGTGCTAGCCGGGCCAGTAGCTGCTGCAATGGTGCCCAGTATAAGAATGGCAGGGATGGGCAGGCGAAACCAGGGATTGAGAAGAAGCAGTCCGACTGCTACAACAAAGGCTGTGAGAACAGATTGTAGAATGGAAAGGATGGCTCCTGGTTTACCAACTAACTTTAAGTTCTTAACTGAGAATGTTTCTCCAATAGAAAAAGCAATGAAAGAAAGACCAACTTGTGCAATGAGGAAATCATAGGACATAAGCGTGGGATTGATGATATTCAATAAGGATGGACTGACAAGCATCCCTATAACGATATATACCAAAACAGCTGGATAATTAAACTTTTTTAAAAGCATCGATCCAGCTAAGGAAATGCTCCCAATGATGCCAATGTTTAATAGAATATTACCTGCTGTCATTTCCATAAAAGAGCTCTCAATTTTCCACTGCGGCTTCTCCGGTTTGGAACAGGGCATATTTGGCAAGGAGAGGCCCGACAATTTGACTATATACAACATTTGCTACAACAATGGTTGTAATGAATTCAAATTCTGGAAATGTTGTTTTTACAGATAAGGCAAAACCAATTGCTACTCCTGCCTGTGGTAACATGGCATAACCAAGGTATTTGCTAACCTTCGGCGGCAATCCTGCAATTTTGCCAGCGAGTTCTGTTCCCCATAACTTCCCAATTGTTCGAAAAACAATTGTAGCAAGGCCAATCCATCCAACGGAAGGGAGAATGGTGACATCAAGATTTGCTCCAGAGACAATGAAGAATAGAAGCATAAGCGGTGGTGAAAAATTTTCAACAACAGAAAATATTTCTGTTGACTTGTTTGAAAAGTTCGAGAATGCACCACCTAATGCCATACAACATAGAAGAGGAGATAAATGAAAAGAAGAACAAAGCCCAGTAGCAAAAAGAATCATACCAAGTGAAAATATAAGGTAAGAAGAACTGCCCCGAATTCTCTGCGTAGAATACGCTAGGAGAAGTCCCAAAATGATACCCAATCCCAATGAAAGAGCAATATCAATAACAGGAACAAGGATAGAAAAACCTATGTTTACCATACTTTTGCCTAGCATGAGCTTACTAACAACAATCATGATGTCGAATAAAAGAATACCAACCGCATCGTCGATAGAAACAGCTGCCAACAAGAAGTTGGTGAAAGGACCTTTCGCTTTGTATTCACGTATTACCATAAAGGTGCTAGCCGGGGCTGTTGCTGCTGCAATAGTTCCAAGAAGAAGAATAGAGGGTATAGAAAGCTTGAGCCATGTATTTAAAAGAAGGAGTCCTCCTGCTACGATACCTGTAGTAAAGACAGCTTGCAGGATTGAAACTATAGCACCCGGTTTGCCCACAAATTTAAGATTTTTAATTAAAAAGGTTTCTCCGATAGAAAAGGCGATAACTGAAAGCGTAATTTGCGTGATAGTTGGACCATACGACAAGAGAGTTGGATTGATCAAATTAAGAACAGACGGGCTGATTAGCATTCCGATGACAATGTAGACTAGAACTGCAGGGAAGCTATATTTTTTTAAAATGACTGCCCCAAGTAATGAAATAACAGTAATAAGACCAATGTTTAATAGTAGATTTGACGTAATCAAATCCATATAGATCCCTTGGCGTGTTTTGTCGTATGTTCGTTAGAAATCATGTTTGGTTTTCTTCTTTTTTCAATGGATTTGCTAAGCCGTGAATTTGTAAGACGGGAAGAACAAACATGATGCCAGAACCTTCTTGGTTTAGATTTAATTCATTTTGAATTTCTTTGATTGCCAAGTTAAGAGTTTCTTCTGTTCGTATTACAGACATAATCATGTGGTTTTCTTGTGTGTGATCTTCACCAGAAATAAAACGCCTGAGAGGATAAAACATGGGTATATCATCGCTCAACAACTGCCCCATTCCATGAGAGTTAATTACGGTAGCCCCTCGAACATCAATTTCTAAAAACTTTGATAAAACTGTATTTACGTTTCCGTGGTTGTTTAAAACAATAACTAAAAGAAACATTTCATCCTCTTTTCTATAAAGCTACATAGGAGATAGATATATGCTTAAATTCTGGATACCACTCTACGGTTGTTCGAAACACTTCTGAAAGGAATCGTAACGGAACCAATGTACGAGAATTTACAATTATAGGGGGTGCGTCCAGTTGAACTGTAGTAGAAATGCCAGCTTGTTCGACAAGAGCTTCTTTTTGCCCAATATATAGAACAACCCTTTTTTCGCCTTGGTGAAGCGTGATTTTTCGTGTTTTTGGTTCCCATTCTATTTGAACGGACAAAGCATCTGCTAAAAACCGAAGCGGTACCATAGTACGACTGTTGTAGATAATGGGAGGGCTTTCAAGAGATATAGAATCATCATTGATAAATGCCCAATAATTACCAATCCATAGGTTCACTTCGGTAACATTTGTGAATGTAATGAAACTACGAACTTGTGCAAACTGATTATCCTTTTGTACAAGCCATGCAAGATTGTTATTTCGTCGGCTAGATGAAAAATGACTGATAAAGCTGCTTTTTCCAGTTTTATCTAAGAGAATTTCTTCGCGATCTTTAACGAACCATATCTTGTTTCCATTTGTATGGCCTTCACTAAAGTAGGATCTTTTGGGTACCCTTTCGTACAGCGGAATGTCTGGGTGGATATAAAGGCCCAGGTCTGAAACTGTGATTCCGCTACTATTGGTCTCAAGAATATGGGCGTTTTGGTTGGGATTCATATAGATAGCTTTTTTTAACTCTAGTGTTGAAAACCCATTCCTCAGAGTTTTAAATGTGATGGAAGCAAGAATTCCATTGCCATTCATACCGCTTCGCTTTCGCTCCCTAGAAATAGTTAAGGAGAGAATGTTGTCTTGTTGTGATTTACGAATTTTGGGAATGACACCATCTTGGGAGAAAAAGGATCCATAATGGAATTGATTGGGCTGCATTTCTAAAAAAGTTGGATCGAACAGTAGTTCAAGGATTACAGAATCAGCATTGAGTAGATTTTTTCCAAGGATGTCCACCGTGAAATACGTATCCTTTTGCAAATGCCACTGGGAAAAATGAAGAAAAGCTTTTTGACTCTCTCCATATGGCAATATGGTAAATCGAGGGCAAAGAAAGACCGATTTGTGAGGACTCATTAAATGCAATGAGACAGTATACGTGCTAGGGTATATCCCAGGTTTTGGTGATATCTTTACAATAAATTCTCCAGGAGTGGGTACTGTTTCGGGATAGACAGAAATTCGAAAAGAATCAGTGTTGTAGTTTCCAGGAGTGAGAGTAATAGAATCTGCAAACCCAGCGCTTTCTACAGAAACTGTAAAGTAAATATTTTCTCCGAGAACAGCAATTTTGTGTGAATCATCCAGGGTGGCTGAAAAATCTCTTCCAAAGGAAGTATTGAGTCTTGATGCTGGATCCCCATATAGATTGAAGGAATAGAAGTTTGCATAATCAAAACTACCCAACACAGAATATTTGTCTTTGCATTCTTCAATGGCATTGTATAGGGCGTCTCCGAAGCTTTGATTACGAAGAGTAATATTGCGTACAAGCAAATACAGTAGCGTTTGATTTCCACCATCTTGCAAGGATCTCCAATCAATGGAGTACCAGTTTACAGAAGTACCTCCAATAAAACAGCTAAAACCATTTAATAGAGCCGTTTTCCCTAAATTAGACTCAGTACCAGGGTACAGATTAGAGCAACAACCCGAAATAAACAAACCATGGTCTTGTGTCATGTTATTGAAAGAATGAACATCAAGAACAGTTTCTTCAACCAATTCTTTTCTTTCGGCTTTTTGATTGCTATTTTTATCTTTTTCCCATATTTTTGAGAGAAGTTCTGTATGTGATCCGTGTCCTTCCCACAAAACCATATCAAAAACATTTTTCTCTAACAAAAACTCAAAATTCTTTTTTTTGAGAGCATATTCAGCTGGAAATACAGATGGTTGTAGTCCCCCTTTTTCTCCCATTCTAGTGGTGCTATAATTGAGAGGCTTTAACAGGTCTTGAACAATGGATTCAGTTAAGGATGCTCCGTCGGTTCTTTCTTGAATAAAATCCATTTGCTCCGTTTCTTCCATGGAGTAGTTTAATATGGTTGAGCTAAGCAATGCTTTTTTTTGAGGGGGCCTATTTTCCATTCGTATAATACGATTGATTACAGTGGAAACTTCTTGGGATGAGTTAAAAGGGATTCTTCCTACTCGCACTTCGGCATGGAAAGAAATATTTTTGTCTCCAATAAACTCTCCAGTAAAACCATTTTGGTTTATGTCTAAATCAGAATCTAGAGAGGAAAAGAAAAAATCGCTTTGAATAGTATTGTGTTTGTATATGCCTGAATCTCTGGGGTAAAAAGGATAAAAAGTCTCATAAGGGATATTTTTTTGGTCTCCTACGAGAACAACGTAACGTAGATTCCATGACTCATATTTGCTGATTAAGAAATTTCGAATTTGATCTTGTTTTGTCGTGCCAGCATATTGATTAAATATCTCCTTGGTTTCATAGAAGGCTGTTTGAAAACCTTGTTTTTGCCTGTGTTTGATAAGAGGATGTAGAACTGTTGTTAATCCAGAAGAAGCAATCACTAAATAATCAACTTGCTCTTTCAATGCTCCTTTTGTTTGTGGAATAGGGAAAAGAGCATGCATAAAAAAGATTCCACAAAGGCATAGTAACAGGAATTTATTTTTCATGAGTACTATTATCCACGGGTTTTATGTAGATACAATAAAAACTTCAAGAACTCGCTTGTATTGTTCGCCGTATAATCTAAATCCTGTGTTTACAAATACATTGTCAAATTGGACATAGGGTAATTTTGCTTTTGGAACAGTTTTTACAATCCACTCGGAAGCTTTTACAGGATCACTCTCTGTTCGGAAAAGAGTAGAAGCAAAACTTAGGTAATTGGCAGACAGTTTGTCAAATGCATAATCTTGAGGCCGTTTTTCCGATTGAGTTGCATCTGCTTGAAATACGACGCGATATACTTCGTAAGGATTTTTCAGATACAAACGGCAAGTAAGATCCGACTGAGTGTCATCATCAAACATTTTGCCATCAATCACCCAATTGCCAGTGGATACCATGGTAGGGTCTTGAAAAGTAAGGTGGTACGATTCACGGAGTTGTCTTTGAAACTCTTTTACTTGAATTCCAGGAAGCACATTGGAGTGAGTAATTTTCATCTGATCAATCATTTCTTGAGCTTTGGGATTGAGAACAATCATCTTTTCAAAATCTCGTATAGCTTTTTCAAAGTCATTATTTTGAAAGAAGTATTCTCCCCTTTCAAAATAGGCTTCGTTTAAAATTGTATCAATTTCAGGTGTGGATTTGATCTTTTTTGCTTTCAATAGAAGGTCAATCCCAGCGGTTAAATGGTTCTCTTCAATTAGCTGAGTACCTTCTTTGAAGAGGGTATCAAATTCCGAAGATGACTCACTAGTTTCATTTGTAAGAGCAGGAGTAGACGGTTTTGAATCCACAAATTTCCCTACAAGAAAAAGGAGAACAACAAGCAAGAGTGTGAGGAGAATTGTGAAAACTACGTTTCTTTGGAGTTTTTTTGTTGGTTGAAGATGCTTTGGGCAAGCATGCACGATAGTAGAAATGGAAGGAACTGACAGCAACCATCGGTGGAGTCGAATTACGTAGGAGGGGTGCACTTGTATTGCTAGGAATTCTTTTTGCGATCCTTCAATATGGAGGTGGATGATTCTATGTTTTTCTCGAAGTACTTCCGAAAAAAATATTGACCGTACTTCCTTGAGCGGAATGGTAATTTCTTTTTTCCCAATCCAAACAAGTAGGGCTTCGTTGGAAGTTAGCTGCAATCTACATTTATTTTTATGTGATCGAAAGGTAAACATTTTCATAGGTATTCTCTTTCATGGTATTGAAACATCTTCATTATACTCTAACATAGAGGTGTGCAAAAGAAAAGTCCATGAACACTTGAGAGGTATATTATGAAAGGCATTGTATTAGCTGGCGGTATAGGAACAAGACTTTTCCCTTTAACAAAGGCAACCAATAAAACGCTCTTGCCTATAGGTAGATATCCAATGATTTATTATCCTATCATGAATATGAAGCAGTGCGGCATTACCGAAATAATGGTTGTGACAAACCAACAACATATTGGTGATTTTGCTTCTGTTTTTGGCGCAGGTTCTGAGTATGGAGTACATATCGTGTACGCTGTGCAAGAAAGAGCATTGGGCATTGTAGACGCCCTTAAAGAGGCAAAAGATTTTTCCCGAGGAGATTCCATGATGCTTTTTCTAGGGGACTGTATATTTGAAAAACCCATTAAATATTTTCATGAGGCGTATGTACAAAAACAAAAGGAAAAAGGTGCCCGAATCCTATTATATGAAGTACCCGATCCAGAAAGATTTGGCGTAGCAACCATTGAAGGAGATTTAATCACGGAGGTTGAAGAAAAACCAAGCCATCCAAAAAGCAATTTTGCGGTGGTGGGAGCCTATTTGTATGATCAAACCGCGTGGGACAAAATTCCACACATCACTCCTTCTGCACGAGGAGAATATGAAATTACCAGCTTGAACAATATGTATATTCAAGAGCGCACTATGCAATACGATATTGTGCAAGGTAAATGGTTTGATGCGGGGACATTTCAAACTTTACTAGATGCTGGCAATGTAATGATGAAAGTTGATCATGGCCAAACAAAAGTGGAGTAGCAAAAAGAGCTGGATTTCAATTGGACTCCTTCTTCTTAGCATTTTTTTACCCGTAAATTCTTTGTTTGCAAATGATAGTAAGCTATTTCTTAGAATGGAACCTATTGTATTGGGTTTTTATACGCAAGGAAATGAAATAAAGGTAGCGCTTTGCTGCGATAAACTCCCGAATGAGATCCAAGAGATTGAAGCAACGATTCAATGTACCAATCTTGCTTTTCAAAAGTGTGACCCTGGAACAATTTATCATGGGATTGAAAAGCCGGTTATCGAAAGCAAAGAGAGTGACAATCAGATTCAATTGAAAATCAAAGGCACGGGTCGGTATTCTTCGATGGCAAATATGAACAGTATTGCCATATTTACATTTACCGCCAGAACCGAAGGTACTGCTAGATTTTGGATGCCGCATTGTTTGATCAAAGATATACAAGGAAACCATCTCTCGTTTCATTTCTTACCCTCTTCTCTACAAATTCGAGCACCTAAAAACCAAACAATCCAATTGCAAATCGGTTCTAGAAGGTATATGGTAGAATCAAAACGAAAAGTTTTTTCTCTTGCTCCCATCATCGTACAAGGACGAACTCTTGTTCCTCTGCGATCCATAGCAGAAGATATGGGCGCTTCCGTGGAATGGAATCAAAAGAATTACATGGTACAGATTCTTCTTGACTCTGTTCTCATTGAGATGAAGATCGGCAAGATGATGGTAATCATCAATGGCAAATCTAGGTATATGGATGTTCCACCCATTCTTTACAAAGGAACCACCATGATTCCTTTGCGCTACATTGCAGAAACATTGGGAGGAAAAGTTCGATGGAATGCAGAAAAACGATACATAAAAATTGAGTATTGAACAAAATGTTGCACCACATCAAGAACACTTTCAGTGCACATAAATGGCAAGCAACTTTTTTTGTAATCGCTTTTTTGTTATTCCTTATTTTTGTGACATATGCCTCTTCTGGCCCTTATATTGACGATCATTACTGGTATTTGGCAGATGTTGAATCTATCATGCAAGGACAGGGTGTTCAGTCCAACAATATATTTCCAATAGAGGCAATACAAGGCAAAGTAATCCATAATCCCCCTTTTGTGCACAATTCTCCGTTTGTGTACGTAGCTGCTTTTTTGGGAATCTTTTTCGGGGCTTACAATGGTTGGATCCTTTTGGCAGTTCTTTGCAGCCTATTCGCTGCATGGCTTATATACAAAACTGTTTCATTGTGCGCTAATACTCCCTTTGCTCTCCTTGCAAGTGGTTTCTATTTGCTTTTACCAGGGACCATTTGGAATTCTTCTGAGCTTATCGTAGAGGCCATGATAGCGCCCTTTATTGTTTTCATTGTGTATTTGTACCTATGTTCGAAAGATCGTTTTTTCCCATGGATATGCATGATGCTGACTGCAGTTTTTGTTTCGATCACCAAGGCAAATTTTGTTTTGCTTTTTGCTATTATCCCTTTTGCCTATCTTGTGCATCACTGGCGGAATCGGTTCTTCGTATTGCGTACATTCACTCTTGTTTTTGTAGCGTTCGTTTCTTTTTTAATTGTTACCCCTTTGTTTCCCAACAATGCTGTTTCTTCGAAGAATTTCTTGCAATCTCACTTGAATATCATTCATGTGGGTGTACCCGGCAAAACGAGCAATATGGAATCGTATTTCAACATACATCCAACCAATCGTAGTATTGGGGAATATCTTGAGAATTTGTATCTGAAAACCAAAAAGAGTTTGCGACTTCAATTTTTGAATGCGAAATTGGATGGGATAGCCTTTTATATTCCCTTCAACTTATTCTATTTATTGTGTATTGTGGGTCTATTTTTTTCAATCCGACGAAAGAAAATGCTTGAAAAGCGTTTGTTTTTTGCATCCATTCTCCTTTTGCTTTTATACTTGCTTACGATCTGTTTCATGCAGAATCAATTCCGGTATATGCAGATGTTTTATCCCATCCCTTTAATGGGAGCATTTATTATTGTTTACAATAGGCAAAAGGAGTTCCCTGAACAAACAAAGAATCAGATATTCAATACAATTCTTTTTTCCATTGTAACGGTGTCCCTTGTTTATGTCAGTTTTCCTCTAATCCAGCAGCAACGTGCACGTGGGAATTCTGCAGCAGAACGATTTCAGATTTTTTCTGAATCCATACAGTTTATATCTTCATCTGACGCCATTATGGTAGAGGGTGTGAAGTATTATACGTTGTATGGTTATGCACTACGACCTCGAAATGTTCTATATATCATAGATTCTTATACTCAAGAAGACCTCGAAACCATACTGCAAAATGGTAATGCTAAGTGGCTTTTGTGCAAAGACTCTTCTCCCATTATTGATTCATTGGATATACTACGTAAGACTAGATTCAGACTCCCTTCACCCATGAATAATTTGGTCATAACAAAGCTAGATTAACATTATTGAGCATACAAATAGAAAAAAACCCATCCTGTTTTATCTCCTGCGTGATTTACATACCGAAAGTCCTCTATTACCTTGATATTAACTGAATGATCCCCAAACAAAGACGAGTAGTGTTTTGTAAAGTGTTTTTCCATGTTGTGTTGCAATTGAGAAAAGGGAGTGTCAATAAGTAGACTTCTGTCTTTTTGTACTGATTTGTGATTGGACACCATTTCATTATGAAAGGGTTCTGTGAAGCCAATACAGAAAGAAATGATGAGCAGAGGAATCATACCAAGAAGAAACCTTTTTTTTCCCGCTCTTGGACCTTTGAGCAAAAAGAAAACGATGCCAGGAAGGCTGATGAGCAATGCAATTAGAAAAATACTAGGTCGTGTAAGGATACTGATTGCCAGTAGGAGTCCTATGCATGTATAAGAAACGATATCTTTATTGCTATGGTAAGAATTCCACACTAAGGCTGTCACACCAATAAACCACAGAAAAAGGCTCATAGAAGTGAAGCTTATTTGCAAAAAGAAAAAATGACAAAGTAAGATGAAGCCTACTATTGAAATGATTTTCGATACTTTGCCATGAGACATGCAATAGAGGATTTTTATCCCCACAAATAAACCTATCGATTGAAACACTAAGATGAATAAGAAAAGCCAGGGGAAAGAAGGGATGTTTTGATAAAGGAAATAGAGAATACTACTGAGAAGTGGGGATAAGAAAATACTGTTTGGATGGGATATTCCATCAAACCCTCCTCGAAGGATTTCAACAATGGCTGCGTCATCCGAGAAAAAATACATACAGGAATGGAAAAATAGAAGAAGACCTAAGACAAAGATTGCAGTAATAAGAAAAGGAATCCTATTTTCTTGGAGAAGAAGTAGCTTTCTTTTCATCATAACTGGAAGAAGGATTTTATGTGAGAGCAAATGTACAAAATTTCTGTTTCAGTAAGGCCATAAAACATGGGAAGTCTCAGCAGTCGAGAACTTTCTATGGATGTGAAGTGGTCTTGTCCATGAAATCGTCCATATTTCCTCCCCGCGGGAGAAGAATGCAGTGGGATGTAATGAAAAACGGAATGAATGCCTTGTTTTTTAAGATAGTCCATGAGGGAGTTGCGTGTGTTTTCGTCTTTTGTTTTAATATAGAACATATGTGCATTGTGTTTACATTCTTTTGGGACTGACGGTAAGATCAAAATACCTTTTTCTTGCAACAATGTTAGTTCGCTGTAGTAAAGA
>CAYRWA010000098.1:0-4536 GCA_964427915.1 uncultured Caldisericota bacterium | reverse complement strand
AAACATTACACCACAAGTGTTTGCGATATGAAAAAGGTTCTGTTCTTTGTCTCTTTTGTAACTTATTATGGAATAATCCTACTTGTACTCAAAGCAAATAGGTATGATCCAGTGGGCTTTTGCCTTTACCAACGGTACTTTCAGGATGGCTTATTGAGTGTAGTAATGCATTGGAGACGTAAACTTTGGCTTTCTCAATGGCAGTCATGAGCGAATCCCCTTTCCCTAGGTGGGCTGCGATTGCAGAGGATAACGTGCAACCGGTACCATGTGTGTGAGGTGTTTGTATTCGTGGACTGGAAAACCAATGAATTGTGTGTTGATCCACCAAAACATCACTGCTATCTTCTAGAAAGATTGCATGTCCACCTTTGAGAAGAACAGCTCCATTTGTAATTTTTGCTATGTTTCTGGCAGCTTTTATCATGTCGGTTTTATTTTGAATATGAAAACCACAGATTTCTTCTGCTTCAGGGATGTTCGGAGTTACTATTGTAGAAAGGGGGAAAAGTACATTTTGCAACGATTTCATAGTCTTATCCAACACCATGCAATAACCGCTGGAAGAAATGGTAACAGGATCTAAAACAAGGATAAAGGGGGGATTCTTTTGGAGAATTTGACCAATCACTTGAATTGCATCTACAGAAGGAATAAGCCCAATTTTAATGGCATCGGGAAGAATATCTTCCAAAATGACTTTCAATTGTTTTTGGATTAGAGAGGGGGGTATAGGTTCTACCCATTGCACCCCCCTTGTGTTTTGTACAACGATGGATGTTACAACACTCATTCCATAGGTTTTGTGTACAGCAAATGTTTTTAAATCTGCCTGAAGTCCAGCTCCTCCTGAAGGATCAAAACCTGCAATTGTGAGTATTTTTTTCATAGGATTTTTTGATCATACAAAGCTTGGAAACCCTGATAACATTTATCGCAATGCGATAACACTGCTGGATCTATCACTTCGGTGCTTGGTTGAATCCCCCACACTTTGCACCCTGCTTTTGATGCTGAATCCATAGCATATATTGCATCTTCAAACGCGACACAATCTTGTGGTCTGACTTGCATTCGTTTAGTTGCTTCGATATAGATGGCAGGATACGATTTGCTTTTTCCAAAATCTTCTTCAGTGAGTATAAATGAAAAAAACGACTCGATTTGGTTTCGTTTTAAACAAGCCATCGACAACTGATAATCTGTTGCTGTAGCAATACACATAGGAATTTTTCTGGATTGCAGAAAAGACAAATATTCATAGGCATAGGGAACCAAAGGTAGTGTGTTGTAATACGCATCCCGAATCATGTTTTTGCACTCCATAACCATATCTGGCAATGCACCTTGCAAAGAATACTTTTTGGCAAGATATGCAATTGCTTCTGTTAGATTAAAGGATACCAATTCTTTGTGAATTTCATGATTTATCTTAACGTTGTGTGCTTCTAAGAATTGATAGGGAAGAAGGTCCCAAAGCGGTAGTGAATCCAACAGAGTTCCGTCAAGATCAAAAATAGCAGCCTTCATACTTGTACAATCCTTTGCGCCAACTTTCGCATGGTTTTGGTCGCCTCATGGGGATCGGGGGCAGCAAAAATAGCAGATACAACTGCAATACCGGAAATATTAGTATCAACAAGTTCAAGTGCATTGTTTTCGTTAATTCCTCCGATTGCAACTACAGGAACAGAAGATTTTTGGCAAATAGAGCATAAAGTTTCTATGGAAACATTTTCAGCATCTTTTTTGGTAGGAGTAGAAAAAATGGACCCTACTCCCAGGTAATCTGCACCATCTCCGATGGCTTGTAATGCTTGGGGAATGGTTTGGGCAGATACCCCTAGAATCTTATCGTTTCCAATTATTTGGCTGATTTCTTTGGCTGGAACATCTTCTTGTCCCACATGTATACCATCTGCGTCTACTGCTAAAGCTACTTCTACGTTGTCGTTGATAAGTAGCGGGATATTGTATTTCTTCGTAATCTCTTGTATTGACGAAGACAGATGAATGAAATCTTTCAAGGGTAAATTTTTTTCTCGGAGCTGGATCATCGTTGCTCCTCCCAAAATAGTCTTTTGTACTACCTCTTCTAAGGTTCTATTCTGGATCCACATTCGATCTGTGATAGCATACAGAAGAAGCTGGTGTTTAGTAAATTTCATAAGTTGCTTCTCTTTGAAATGTATCATAGTGTATGTTGCTTAATTCGTCAATTAAATAAGTGCGAAATGATCCTGTCCCCTTGTTTTCTGCTTTTGTTTTTGTGGCTGCTGTTTGTCCGCATATGCTAAACAGAGCAGTTGCGAAGGCACTTGCAGGAGTGTATTCTTCATGAGAGCATCCCCCGCAGTACAATCCAATAAGTGCAGCTAACATGCATCCAGATCCAGTAATAGAACCCATCATAGGGTCGCCATTTCGTAGTAAATAAGAGGTAGTTTCATCTGTTACAAGATCACTTTCCCCTGTAATGACAATCACAGCTTTTGTTCTTTCAGATATTTTTTTTGCCATATTTATCAATTGATCTTGATTAGAGGATGCATAGGAAAGATCTTTTTCATCTGCATCCACTCCTTTTGTCGTTCCCTGTCCTTCTAGCATTGTCTTCATTTCCGAAATGTTTCCTTTAATAACGGCAAATTGGATTTGATCAAGGAGCATCATTGTTGTATCGGTGCGAAGCTTGGAGGCACCAGCACCTACAGGGTCCAGTATTACGGGTATTCCTATTGCATTGGCTTTTTTTCCTGCCAATAGCATGGATTCAATTGTTCTTTGATTGAGCGTTCCGATGTTAATTACCAAGGCACTTGCGATCGATACAATTTCCTCTACTTCTTTCCTATCATCTGCCATGATAGGTGCACCACCACTAGCTATCAAGCTATTGGCGCAATCTTGTACCGTCACATAATTGGTTATGCAATGAACGATGGGTTTGTTATCTCGAATTTGTTGTAGAAAATTTTTAAACATTTAGTTCTCCTTGTTATAGGTTAGATAGTCAGGTTCTTCGCTTTGGAGTACCTGGTTGATAGTACGAATTGCACACATTTCTCCGCACATTGTACAGCGGTTTTCGTCTAAAAGTTTGGATTCTTTTCGATACAATCGAGCTTTATCCGGATCAATAGCAACCCGGAACATACCCTCCCAATCCAAATTTTTCCGGCACGTACTCATTTGATGATCCCACTCGGTTGCCCCGGGGCATTTTTTAGCAACATCAGCAGTATGAGCAGCGATTTTAGAAGCAATAATGCCCTCTTTCACATCGTCTAGTGTGGGTAATCGAAGGTGTTCTGCAGGGGTAACATAACACAAGAAAGCAGCTCCGTGGCTTGCAGCAATGGCTCCTCCAATGGCTGCTGTAATATGATCGTAGCCAGGAGCAATATCGGTTACCAAGGGTCCCAACACATAATATGGGGCTCCCTTGCAAAGTATCTTTTGCATTTCCATGTGTTCTGCAATTTGATTGATAGGGACATGACCTGGACCTTCAATGATCACCTGAATATTCTTTTTCCATGCTCTTTGCGTAAGTTCGCTTAGTACAATTAACTCTTCTATTTGAGGAATATCGCCACTATCCTCTATAGAACCAGGCCTGCATGCATCTCCCAGACTAAGAGTCATATCGTTTTCTGCACAAATATCAAGTACTTCATCAAAATGTTCAAAGAAAGGGTTTTCGTTACCTGTTAATTCCATCCAGGCAAACATTATGGCTCCGCCTCTTGAAACGATGTTCGTACAGCGATTGGCTTGCTTCATGCGCGATGCAGTATTTTTGTTCATCCCGCAGTGCAACGTCACAAAATCAATGCCATCTTCTGAGTGAATTTTCACTATTTGTAACCAATCTTCTGCGCGGATATCAGCAAGGGGTTTTTTTAATCGCACAATGGCATCATATATAGGAACGGTTCCTATCATGCTAGTGCTGTTTTGTACCAGTTTTTTGCGAAAGGATTGGGTATTCCCAAAAGAGCTTAAATCCATGATGGATTCAACTTTTAGTTTCATTGCTAGATGGGCTTTTTGCATTTCAAGTGCCACATCTGCACAATCTTTCGATGTACCAATATTCACATTAACCTTGGTTTGTAGTGATGAACCAATACCATGAGGGATAAGAGATGAATGATGGGTATTACATGGAATTACGATGGAACCTACTGCAACACCCTTGCGAATGGTTTCCTCATCCATATTTTCTTGGGCTGCAACAAGCTTCATTTGGGAAGTCACCTTGTTTTGTTTGGCTACTTCCATTTGCGTTGTACTCATTAGAATCCTCCAGTCAAATCGAGAATGCGGAGAATTCTCTGTTTTACAAAATATGCTTCCTAGCAGGTAACATGCCTATCTCGTAGCGATCAATAAAAAAAGCTTACCCTAGCAGGTAAGCATCCGATACCCAAGTTACTGAGTGCTTCCCTACGTCAGTATTAACTGCCAGGTTCAAAGGGTCAGGTTTAACCTTCTCAACCGAAACGGTTCCCCCGCAAACTCATACAAAAA
>CAYRWA010000097.1:0-7283 GCA_964427915.1 uncultured Caldisericota bacterium | reverse complement strand
TGGTGTGGTGCAAGAAAGTGCTCAGGCAGGTGCTACAGATGATTCTGTGGCAGCCCAGGAAAATACATCTTCTCTTGTCGATTCACCATTGCCCCCACTGGAAGAGATGCTGGGGCAGAATTTTATTGTCGGATTTGATGGAAAAGAATTGACGGACGAAATCCGATTCTTCCTGACACAAATTAAACCTGCAGGCATTGTGATTTATAGGAGAAACATTGAGGATTCTGAGCAAATTACACAGCTATTGGCAGACTTGCAGGAAATTGCTATTGAGACAACCGGAAGCTTGTATTTCATTATGATTGACGAAGAACCGGATGGTGCTTCCCGAATGGGACTACTGAAAAATTGCTGTCCGTTGGGGTCTCCGTATTGGAAGAAGATTGATCAGGATGTGAAGATTTTGTCTTCGTTTGGATTCAATACTGAGCTGGCACCTGTGGTGGATTTTCCTTTTAATCCCCAATCTTTTATGCGCCAGCGCGTGCCTGTGAAAACTATGCAGGAATTGATGAGTTTTAATCAAACTTTTATCGATATTCTTCATGCGCATGGTATGTTTGCTACACTGAAACATTTTCCGGGGATGGGAGCCTTTTCCACCGATCCTCACCTGGCAATCCCGGATCAAGAAATATCCAAGGAAACTTTTCAGCAGTCCTTGGATTTATTCCAGCATGGGATTGATGCAGGTGCTGATTTTGTTATGACTGCTCATGCAGTGTATGGTCATGTGGATTCTACTTATCCTGCAACGCTGTCCAGAGCGATTATTACGGAACTACTGAAAGAAGAAATGCAATTTCAAGGGTTGATTGTGACCGATGATTTGTCCGATATGGCACTTTCTTGCAACCAGTGGACTTTGGATGAGCTGGGAGAACTTTCCCTTCTGGCTGGTCATCATTTAATACTGTATTCGCATAAGCTATCTAGAACGGCAGAAATATTTCAGTATATCCTTCAGAAATGTAGCCAAGATGAACTTTTGTTTGAGCAAGTTCAACAAAATTATATGGATGTGGTAGCATTTAAACGCTCACATCAAATGGACTCCAGTTCAGAAATGGAGGAGGAGTTATGAAAGATCATGTTACGATTCTCCAGCGCAGCCTTGTGATTGCGGTTATTGTGCTCGTTGGCATTGCTATTGTTGGTTCGATTGCCAACCTAAAAGTGGCGTATAGAGAAATGAATTCTCATCCGCCCGTGCAGCTTGAAGATAAATCGGGGTTGATAGGAGAGTTTGAAGGACCTTCTTATCAGTGGTTCCCACAAAAACCCTATACCCAGGCATTGTACGGAGAGGAGGAAGATGATAACAAAGGAAAATCTTCAATTCTACAACGGCCTCGAATTTTGGAAGTAAAAGGGCATCCATTTCGGGGGAATGTGGGGTATAAAATACTGACTGAGTCTGTTCGAGCGGAGAAAGATGCAATCACGCAGACTCCTTTTGACTTTACACAACAAGTGGTATTGTTTACTCAAAATCCTGATAAAGAAGAATCCTATTGGCGTTCTTTCTATGAACCCTATACATTAGACCAATTGGAAGATCCTGGAGAGCTCCAGGATCATCTTATTTGCTTTGTATTGCATATTCCAGACCTGTACCAGAATGCTTCTTTTTCATTCCCTCTTTATCAAATTGTCGTGCTGGATTCGGATGGTCAAACTCCACTTCCCTATTGGGTGCAAGACGATTATCACCAGGATATGCTTCTTTGGACGCGTCTACCCATTTACAATCCTGCCCAGCCCAAGGCGTTGTATATTGGAGTCAATCAACAATTTGAGTATCCCATGCTAGATTCTTCGTATCCCTTTTCAAACTTTGATTCTGTGTTCACCAGACAAGATGCTAATGTTACTGGACAGTACCAGTTTCGATACAACAAAGTTGCCAGCTATTTGGAGGTACTTGATGTTTCGGGGAATCATCACAATGGAACCATATCCACTTTTTCGTGGGGAGAAAATTACGGAGGGTCCAGTGGTGACTGGGACGAAGAATTTAAGAAGTTATTTTTTTCTGAGGTGTGGAGAACTACAGAAAAAACATACTGTACTATTCCAAACCCGAAACAGTCGGTGCTTTCTGCCTGGCAAGGAAGCTTGGAAATGATTATTGATTACCGCGATGGACCATTGTTCAATCTTGGTTTTAACTGGGAAGATGAGGAGTATTCGGATCAAAAAGCTGTCTTTTTTGAAGATACCAATGGCAATTTTTCGATCTATTATTTTCAAGGTGCACTCTATTGGGAATTTGTAAAAAACCATCAAGCCGTCAAGATGCAAATTCCTCTTACAGAAAAGTTTCTTCAAGATCATCACCCATTGTTTCATGTATGTTGTACCTGGGATCAAACGCTGCAGCGATATGATTTTTATTTGGATGGACAGAAGCAAGAGAATGTTACGATTACTTCTTTGTCCAAACCCAATAGTAGTTCTCTTGGAGATCTTATCATGGGCTCTTCTTCAAGTAGCGATTTATCCCCCATTAGTTTTTTCCCCTCTGTATACTTTTACAACCGTTCTTTTGATTCTGCCAAGGTAGCAGAAATGATGCAGAAGCATTGGCATCTGCAGAATCCACTCCTGTTTTCTCAAACGGGTAATTCGGTTGAAACGGTAGAAAAGAGCATCCCTGATTTTGATGGAATCCAACTTGGCAATGCTTTGTACTACGATTTGTTTTATGTTGCTCCTGTTCATGCTGGTTATTATGGAAGCAGCTACTATGGTACTACTTTGCAGGGTAGAGAAGTAAATGTGCTGTTTAATGAAGATACGGATTGGCAACCCATATTTGGAATGCCCAATCATTTCTATAGCTATGTGGGTACATATATTGCAGTGAAACACCCTTGCATGGTTGAATATGTGAAGCTGAAAATACTAAATCCCGAATTCATCGAAGAACTCAACATCAGTTTTTCCTATACTTCGCATATGTCGTTTAGCAAAGAGGATTCGCAGCACTTTTCTGTGGGAAAATGGTTGGACTGGGTAAAGCTTGCCTGGGAGAAGCTTCTTCCTTCTGCAGTAGCATGTGGACCATTTTATTCTCACAAAAACTATGGAGAAACACCACTTGAACTTGTTTCTTCAGAGGGAGACTCGTACATCTATCGATTGAAAGATCCCATCTATATCGATGAAGAAGCCGATTTCATGCAAATGCAATATATATGTGCAAAAAAAGTGGGACGAATCTCTTTGAAGCTCGAAGATGTATTCGTGTTTTCTGAAGGCCAGTATTCAAAAGGAGTTTATGCACCCGATATTCCCATGAAATACTCCCATCCGTATACCAAAGAATGGGACGAAGAAAAACAAGCCTTTGAAGTGGATATGGATGGAGACACTACCATGCCTTTGTATTCCGAATTTCAAGTTCTACTGCTTGGACAAGAAAAGGGTATGATTCCCAATATTGTTGTACAAAACAAAGGAAGAGAACTTGCTTTTGTCCTTATGAATGAAGGTTCAGAACCTATCATTATTACAGAAGAATCTCTTCTTTCCATTCAAATGGAGTACAAGGATGAAAAATGGGTGGGCTTTCGATTACTCCCTTATCATAAAGAAACTTTGTATGATACGAGCAATGGTATAGAAATTCTTATGCCCTTTGAGAAACTGTTAGGGCAGACCATACAGCCTGGTGAATCGATCACATTTCCTTTCTTCAATTGGAATCAATACAAACGCAAACCAGGGTTTAAAGATGCAGATTCGATACTGTTTAAAAAAGTAAAAGCCAAAGGAGACATCTCTTTTCTGCCTGTAGTATCAAAAGAAAAAATGAAAATCCTTCAGTGGGAAGAAGACTTTTGGAGTTACGATCGTTCTTGGGGCGTGAGTTTTATGGTTGACATCACCCCACACAACACACTTGAAATAAACGACCCGAGTTGAAATTGACGAATTTCTTCCCGAAAAGTGACAAAATGGATATGTTATTCTATATAAAATCCTGATAGTTTTGTCTTCCATAGAGAACTCGAGCAATGATGACTTGTTTTTCTCTCTCATCAACAAGAAAGAATACGATGTAATTCTCAACCACTAACTTTCTATACCCCTTCAACTTTAAAAAATGATCTGAAACGTATGTGCATGAGAAGGGAAACTCTTTCAGCCTCATGATATTAGTTTCAATTTTGTTCATGAGAACCATTGCGGTATCTTCAGTATCGCAATCTTCCGAGATATATTTGAATATTGAATCCAAGTCAGATTTTGCTTTCGGTGTAAACCTTAGTTGAAAGTTATTGCTTTCCATATTTTGCTTTTAGTTCTGCAAAAACCTCTTTGGCGTCTAGTAAGTCTTTTTTGTTGTTCATTTGCGCTTCAGATTCAGCTAATTTTTTGTATAAATCGAGTTTTGCCAATTGTTTTTCATAGGTTTCCATGCTCATGATCACTAAATCTCCATAACCGTTTTTGGAGATAAAAACTGGCTCATCAATTTTGTGACACAATTCTGAAATTTCTGTTGTGTTCCTCAGAACTTTTATGGGTCTAATTTGTGGCACTGTTAACTCCTTGCATTGTAATGTCATAAATATAGCATAATTATGTCATATTGCAACAATCTTAACCCGATACACCAGGAAAACTATGTGGTGGTGGGGAGGCATGCAAAGTTCAAAGGGTATATCTGCACACAAAAATAAGAATATATGCAGATAATTACTCCTCTATCTTGAATATCTGCATATTATATGCTATAAAATATGCAGATATGGAGGATGTACATGCGAAGATTTGATTATTCCTTTTTACGAAACGGTCTTTTACCAGCAAGTTTTGTTAACATGACATCCAGTATATATGCTTTTAAAACAGAGGCACAAAATAAGAAAAACGACTATCCTCAGATTTTACGTTCGTTGGAAGCACTTGCTAAGGTTCAATCTGTTAAAAGTTCCAATGCTATTGAAGGTATTGTAACTACCGATGAGCGTATTCGTGAGATTGTAAATCATGGCAGTGCACCACTGAATCATGACGAAGCTGAGATTGCAGGGTATAGAGACGCTTTGAATGAAATACATAGGGGTTATGAGAGCATCAATTTCCGTGAAATGGATATTCTACGTCTTCATGAAATTATGCTCTCTCTTACTGGATATGAGTTTGGTGGTAGGTATAAAAGCGAAGACAATATCATTTTAGAGACAGATTTGTTCGGGCAACGGAAGGTCAGATTTCGTCCAACTTCTGCATCCGAAACGCCCAAGGCAATGGAACAACTAACGCTTGCATATATGGATGCACGTGGAGATTCTGTGATAAATCAATTACTTTTGATCCCATGCATTATTCTTGACTTTCTGTGTATTCATCCCTTCCGTGATGGGAATGGGCGGATATCTAGATTGTTATCACTGCTTCTTTTGTATAAAAATGGTTTTGATGTTGGGAAATACATATCCTTTGAAGAGCAGATCAACCAACACAAGTCGTATTATTATGAATCACTCAAGGACTCTTCCACAGGTTGGAACACGAATGAGAACAACTATTTTCCATTTGTTAAGAACTTCCTTTTTACTTTGTATTCGTGTTATAAAGAACTGGATACGAGATTTGCAGTCGTGAATGGAAAGCATATCACAAAGAAAGCACGCATCGAGGCAACCCTTTTGAATAGTCTTTTACCTATGTCAAAAGCGGACCTATGCAAACTACTTCCAGATGTCAGCCCTACAACTATTGAAGCTGTTCTTGGAGCGATGGTGAAAGATGGACGAATAAAACGTATTGGTTCGGCACGAGCATCCAAATATATCCGCAACGAATGATGGGTAGTATTGAAATGGTACACATTTAGTATTGATCACTTAACAAAAAGTCTGCAATGTGCATGGTTTTTATACCTTTGTAGTTTCCACCAGCTAGTTCATCGGTTCGCAAGACATATTTTGGATAGTTATCTTTGATACTGAGCAAACGGTTGTATTCTCGGAGTTCAGTAGATTCTTGTTCAATTCTCTCTGTGACCTGAATGTATATTTTCTTACCTTGCTTTGTCGCAATAAAGTCGATTTCAGCATTATCAAGTTTCCCAACATACACATCATAGTTGCGCCGGAGTAGTTCCAAATAGACGATATTTTCCAGCATGCCCCCAATATTGCTTGAGGAATACCCTAAAATACAATATCGCAGGGTTGGATCTGCAAGATAAAATTTTTCCTGTGTTTTCAGGAGTTCTTTTCCCTGAATGTCAAAACGGGAACAACGATGTAGAATATAGGCATTTTCCAGTTTACTAAGGTAGTTATAGACGGTTTCATTATCGAGAGATCGGTGTTCGTTTTTTAGATAGTTGGAAATAGCCTTTGCGGAAAACAAGTTTCCGACATTTGAAAATGCAAAATTTACGATTCGTTCGAGCTGATCAATTTTCCGAATCTGATTCCGTCTGACGATATCGGTGAAGATGGTGGAATTGTAGATATCCTTTACAATGGTGTACACTTCGTTTTGTGAATAGGGTTGTAAGTGGACAGCTGGAAATCCTCCCAGCTTTAGGTAGTTTGACAGTTCGGTGTGTGAATTTTGAACCGTAGTATATTGTTCTCTAAATGTTAAATATTCTCCAAAAGAAAGAGGGTAGATTTTAAAAGTGATATACCGTCCTGTCAAATACGTAGAAATTTCGGACGACATCATGCGAGAATTGGAACCTGTTACATATATATCTACTTCGAAGTCTGACATTAAAGAATTGACTACTTTTTCCCATGAGATGACTTCCTGAATTTCATCAAGGAAAATGTACGTTTTTTGGTTTTGGGTAAGATGTTTTTTGATTTCCCTGTATAGTGACGTAGCGTCTTTAATATCGTCATATTCCATAGAGTCAAAACTGTAGTATAGAATAGAGGGATTGGGAACACCACGTTTGCGAAATTCGTCCATAAGCATTTTCATAATGGTAGATTTTCCACTTCTGCGGATACCCGTAAGTACTTTCACAAAAGGTGTATCTGCATATGCCATAATCTGATTCATGTAATGCGGTCTGATTATCATGACAGTATTACCTCCAAACTACGGATATTGTAATCGAATATGGATCAAAAACAAGAGTTTTACGAATATAACCTTAAAAACTACCGATAACTTGATGAAAAAGTGGAGTATAATATACAAGATCGCAGTATTTTGTGCAATAGAATGCACAAAAGTTCAAATATTGTCTACTTTGTGCAGTGCAATGCATAGACTTTTTAGCGAAGCATCAAGATAAATAT
>CAYRWA010000096.1:0-2923 GCA_964427915.1 uncultured Caldisericota bacterium | reverse complement strand
TAATGCCGATGGTACGGTTATGGATAAACAAATTCTGTCTTCAGAGGGTGTTTCCACCTGGCCAGATTACATTACCTGTATGTGTATGCAAGAAAACACCTTATATGTAACCTGTGTCAATGAAAACAATACTGTATTGAAAAAGTACAATGTACTAAATGATGGAAAGCTTGAGCTGTTGACAAGCATATCGGTTGTAAATGAAGAAGTTGAGAATCATTCAAGCGTGTACATAGACAAAATATTCATTAATAATGCAACTTTATATTTGATGACCATGCCAGCTGATTATTCTGGTTTAGCTGAAAGTAAATTTCTTTTTCATCAGGTTGAACTACAGAAATACTTGATACGGGAAGATCGTTTAGAGTATGTGAAATCTCAAAAACTGTTTAAAACAGACGATGACATTGAAGGTAACATTATTGATGATGTATATATATCAAATAGCAAGGATACTGTTTTTATTGACTACCACCTGGTTGAGAAAGACAACACCCAACTTTATCAAACTCTCAATATACATAAGGACGGTTCAGTAAAAACTGATAATCAAATGATTGAAGATGTTTCAAGTGTGAAACATGTTAACGGTACTTTATTTGTTGTAAGTTACGAAAAAGACAACAATAAAGTATCTATCCACTCAATAAATTCAGATGGCAATACTTATCAATACCCGATAAAACTTACTGAGAACAACTACCCGCCAAAGCAATACTATGGTTGGGGTAACGAATTGAAATTCATTGATATTGTTCCTTTAGATAATGGCACTATTTTACTTGTAATTGCAAACAAAAACGTTATCTGTTTTCAATTAGAACAAGAATGATCTAATCTTAGCCGCGTTGTGTACATCCACACTATTTTTCTCACCAAGGAGTTGAATGAGACATGAAAACACTGACGAGTATTGTGACCCTAGTATTCTTGGTTTGCAATATGGTATCTTGTACACAAAATCCTGTAGCTATGGAAAATCCAGAGAATTCTTCTTCGATAGAAGAAACCCTTGATGTAGGAGGAGCTACCTATCGTTTTCCAGACGATACTCCTGTACAATGGTTAATACCATTTCCAGATATGGCAAAACCTGTTTCTGGTTCTTTGCATCTACAGAATCAGAATCTGTATATAAGTGTTCGCCATCGAAATGCTGTTTCCTATCTTCGCTGTGACATACAGGAGCCACATTTATATTATTTCCATGACTGGTACTGGGATTATGTATCCAGAGATTTGGATAGCCAAGGCTATTCTAGTTCAGACTCCAGCTATGTAGTAGTCAATGAAGCATTGTCAACAACACAAGAAACAGATACGTTTGTTGTTGTAGTCAATGGAGACAAATTACAAGCAGTCTCCACCTATATTGATCCAAAATGGCGTAAGTACGAAACCAGGCCAAATGATCCAAAAAGAATTCTCTGGGAGCATACATTACCGAGTCATCATTATGGAGATTTCTGCTATTACGATCACAAAATATGCTACCTTAGCAAAGAATATGATACAGGAAATCAATACAAAGAAGTACGCTTGAATGTACTAGATGCAGATACTGGCGAAAGGATTATGAATTGGTATCCACCGCAAGATGTGTTAGATGATTATGGGCAACCACTTTTTGAAGAATTAAAATTTGTCAATCAATACAAGAACCTGTATATCATGTACCATAAGCCTGAGTTTCCTAATTATGTGGGTTCTTTTCCTATCTATGCTTTTGACATGAATACCAACAGATTAGCCTGGGTGAGTGAAACTTACAATTGTGGTTGTAGTGGAGGATACGAACTGAACGGAAAATTGTACTTTTTGGATGATCAAGTCGATATTATTAAAAAAACTTCAAACTATTGTTTATATGGTATTGATATCAAAACAGGGGAAAAAACACCCCCTTTGTATCTCCCCAGTGGGTTAGGTTCTAGCTTTTTACGAGGAGTTACTGAAAAACACTTCTTGGTATCAAGCAAATATTCCAACTATTTTGCTTCTGTTCACAAAGAAGATATGACTTTGTCCTGGATCTATCATCACATTACTGGATTCAGCCAACCACAAGAAGATGGAACGATATTTTTAGTAAAAGAAGATCGATATATACAAAAAGTAAACATTTCAAATGGAACCATAGAGCAAGAATGGGACATTCACGCATTAACCAACCCAAGGCTTTCTTTATATCGTAACGTGAATAGTACGAAATATGATCTTGCCAATCCAGAAGATGTCGAAGAATACTATTCTTGGGGGAGAAACCAGCTTGTGGTTTCCAAAGAAGGGCTGCTTTGTGCCATATACAAAGAAAAACTTGGGTACTATTCTTTAAAAACGGATGCTAGAAGTACTTATACTGAACCAGAGAAATTGCAGTTTTCAGTCTATGGTATTATTACCATTGATGTAAGCAAACCTATAGAATCTTCAAATGAAACCGAATCCTGAAGATATTTTTTTCACCATAGGAGAGGAGAATTGTGATACCCGTGGACTATATCGATTGTCTGGGGAAAGCGCAAAGTGAAAATATAGAAAACCTACGTTCTATTCAAATACTCTCCTTCCATTTTTTTGTGTCAGGGTCATTTCATGAGGATGATTCAGTGAAACAGTAATAAAAACAATGGATCATGAGATAAGGAGCAATGTATGAAACAAAAGCAACACACTTTTTCGAAGACTAGATTTAGACATATGGGAATGATTCTTTTTGTAGTAAGTTGTTTTTCTGTCAGTAATCTTTGTTGCACTTCGGCTATAAATGGTACAAAAACCAACCCTTCTCCCTTATTCATTGAAGATTTTGCTTCTTCTATTCCAGATCAATCTCCTTTTGAATCTGATACCTATGATTGGTACGAAGATGATGGAACTGATATTGAACTTTTGTATCAGGATCAACCATTGGACCTTG
>CAYRWA010000095.1:0-35510 GCA_964427915.1 uncultured Caldisericota bacterium | reverse complement strand
TCCCCTTGACGATTTAGCTCGAGTATTTAACCATTCTTCAACAATACCATGCTTGTTGACACTAAAGCCATAGTTGATAGTCTTATTTTTTTCTTCATCGGTAGAAACAAAATACACCTCAAATTCTGACTCTTTATCACAGCTTTTTATGTCGAACAAAAATGGGGTTGTAGCAAAAAAATCCTTGTTTTGAGATTCATTTCGAGTTTCACCACCATATCCAAATGATTTCAATACATAGATGGTCATATATTTAAACGCAAGGATGATATTAGATTTACCACTAGCATTCGCCCCAAAGATAGTAGCCATAGGAAGAATTTTTTCATTCCCAAATGAAATTACTTTTTCATGAAGCTCTGTTATCTTTGTAGCAGTTAAATCTAGAGTTGCATCATCTCGGAATGATCTAAAATTTTTAAAATTAAACTGTAGTAACATTTTAACCTCCAGTGTTCAGATTGTATCCTAAATAAAGAGAATATCAACATCTAAATGAGAAATGTTCTCATTTAGATGTTGATATTAAAAAAACACCTTTAGTTTGTGCTCAGTTATCTATTTGCTTTTGCTAGCCTGCCATTTGAGTTCTGGGATCCATCCGTCGTCGATATCAAGTCCTAGTCCAATAGACATTTTTCGTGGATATCGATCAGATTCTTGTTTCCAGCTGGTATTATCTTTGCATATAGGACGAGAATAAGTGTCGTTTCCGCCAATATCAATGAAAATTCCAACATCAGGGAATGTATTTCGATAACTGGCAGATTCATTGTTTACACGGTGCTGAGCAAATCCAATGCTTGTTTGTCCTTTGTTGGGTTCATCCAAAACGTCATAAATGTCATCACCGCCAATGTTAATGCAAAATCCCATGCCGTTGGCAGTGGATGCACCAAGTAGCAGTCCGCCAGATGTTTTGTTTCCATCAGCATCTTCATACCAGCATTCATAATGATCGTTACCACCCCTGTCAATTGCCCAGGAGATGGAAATATCATGCGCTCCACCGACGGAAATGGCCTGCCTGGCTTTGTAGAAATCATCGCCTTCATCGTCAAGAAGTTCTGTTATGCCCATATGAGCGGTTCCACTTTGAACAAAGAAATAGGCATCGTAAATATCGTTTCCTGCTTTGTCATATAGAAGGCCTGCTGCAAACCAATACGCAGAAGCTTGGGCATAAATACCTGCCGTATACACGTCGTCTCCAGCTAGGTCAACCAATACTCCCATGCCACCGCCCATGGAGTGACCATCATACAAGTCAGCTCTTCGTCCAAAACCTACTCCTTGACATAAAGAATAATTCACATTGTCATTGTGTCCATGTACTCCTGGAGTCATCAGTTTGTACGGTTCAGCGGTATAGGTATCATTGCCTTCGGTATCCAGAAGAAGACCATATCCGGCAGTGTTGGCAAATGCCTGCGAAGAATAAAAAGCGTAATAGGTGTCATTGCCTCCGATATTAATCAACTCACCAACACCAAATTGTGCAGCGCCCTGGCAAAATACTCTACCGGAAAAGGAGTCGTCTCCACCGCCATCCCATAAAATGCCTACGCCAAAAGTGGCAGAGCCTTGCCCGTTGTCGTAAACAGTGTAAGTGTCATTGCCTTGTTCGTCGACCAAAATTCCGATCCCTAAAGTACCAGAACCTTGCGCACAATTGGTGTGTTCATCTGCAATATAGGTATCATCTCCTGCAAAATCAATTACAACCGATACAGGTCGATCAAGGGTAGCGGTAGCGGCTGTAGCACCCGTATATGTATCATCTCCACCGCAATCTACAATCAGAAAATAATCATCTCCCCGGTATTCATTGGAACCAGAATCCCCAGAAAAAGCAATTTTCCCTAGAGGAGTAATGTAATCAAAAGATCCCTCCCAGCTATGGCCTTCATCTCGAATTGCTTTTTGAATTTTAAAAATTGAGTACATAACATAGATTGTACCCTCATAAAGAGGTTTGTAATCGAAATCTGGTCCTAGATCCCAAATAAGATCATCGATTTCTTTTCCAATTCCATCCCCCTTTGCAAGCAATGAAATTTTCTGATAGGCTTCATACCATTGCTCTTTGGGAAGCTTTCTCAAAGCACGATCTCGACATCTCGCAGCATATGTGGAAGAATACAGAAAATCGGCTAGTGCTGCTTGGATTTCAATAGGCATGCCATCACACATTTTTCGAACTGCTTGCGCATCATGCTCTGAAAACATATATCCGTTAGCAGCATATACATGCTTTATACCATCAAGCAAAGGTTCTTCAGGATCGATAGGAAAGGGCTGCATTTTGATTTCAGGTAGATACATTACAACATGCCCCGTGCGAACCATCCCTCCTAGGAATAATTGGAAAAGCCCCGTGTTCTTATACTCTTTCGATGGAACATTCCATCCTTCTGAGATACTATAAAAAACGCCAGAAGCATTTTTGTGAACATCCAGAGGGTTTTTCCACCATTGAGTGAACCATGGTAAAACCATTTCTGCATTCATTTCTGTCAAATAGTCGAGTATCTCTGATTCATAATCAATATCAGAACGTTGATACCCATATTGTGCCAACAGATCGCCAAACACATCTTTTGCTTCATTTTCCTCTGCAAGAGTACTTTGAAAACTCACGCAAAGTAGGCAAATTGATAATAAAACACTACACCATTTTTTCATGAAAACCTCTTTTCTTGAAAAAAACTATTTGGACTTATTACGTCGTCGGTTAGCAAACAACTTTCGAAGGCCAACCCATAGTCCCCAGATAATAAGTGCTACCCATAAATATACCGTAAAGATTTGCACTAGGAGTTCTATGAGGAAACTAAACAAGCCACTAAAAAAACGAACAAAACTATTTCGAAACCGCTTACCAATTTCTTGCACTGACATAATGTCCCAGGTAGGATCTTCATTTAGTTTTACAGTTTTGGGACTTTGTGATAACGAAACACTTACCATCGAATGATCGACTTGTAGATTCCATACTTCCATCTGTCTTGTTCCAGAATCTATTCGATCCTGCACAGAATCTAAATAACTTTGCACTTGTAATACTTCTTCAATAGTAGTTGCTTTTTTCATGATCTCCAAGTATTGCTCTTTTTGTTTTTTGGCATTTTCCAATCGAGCTTGCATATTGTAGTACTCCAATGTAATTTCATCGGAATATATTCTGCTATAATGAACTTTTCCGAGTTCTTTTAACCAATCCACAAAAGGAATTATTTCGGATGCAGGGATCCGTACCTTTAGATCCACATTTACGTGAATGTCATCACCACGAGTATTCGACTCCACCACCCAACCATCCAGTTCTTCGACGCGGGTTTGAATTGTTTTTGAAATGTCTTTTGGCTCTTTTACTTCCAGTGAAATTTCAGCATTTTTAATAATTTTCCTCGGGTATGGGGTTTCAACATCATTTTCTTCCCCTAGAGGGGCTTCTGAAAAAGAATCACGAGCGGTTTCTTGTTTGGTCGCAGCTCCTTTTTCATAACCAATGTCTTGTTGGGCAGTGTTTTCACTGCCAAAGCCATTACAACCTGTCAATAAAAGAATGCTTAAAAGTACAAAAGAAATCACAAATTTCTTCATCGTAATCCTTTCTTTCTTTTTTTTTTGAAAATTTTATGTAACTTTCAATGCTACTTACCTATATATAATACAAAACCATTTTCAATTTACCTAAACAGAAAGGAAAAAACCAATGAAAATGACAAAAATTTTAGGTTTCGTTCTAGTAGCTACTCTTGTCGTAACTAGTTTAATGGTTCCAGTAAAAGCAGCCCCCGGAGGAGAAAAAGGGCCTAAACAGAACCAAATGAATCGTATGCAAGGAATTCTTCAGAATTTAAACACAGAAGCTAAAACTTTCGATTTAGAGGCAAAAAATCCTGAAGGAGAATCCGTTGTGTTTTCTTTTGTATGGATTGATAGCACCATGTTCATACGAGATCAAGAAGAATCCACTGTGGATTCTTTTAAGAATGGTGAATCCGTCACTGTCGCGGGACGCATCAGCTTTGAAGACAAAACCGGTGTTGCCGTTGTGCTTTGTTTTGGAGCTTTCCCTGACAAAGATCCAGGAAGACCACCCCTTGTCCAAGGTGTTATAGCAGACTTGAATATTGAAAACTCTTCGTTTGCATTGCAAACAAAAAGTCCTGAAGGAGAGGATGTCACATTCCATGTCACTTATATCGAAAAAACACGTTTTTTCAGAGATTTACAACCTGCAAAAATAGAGGATTTTACAAATGGCGAAAAAGTTTCTGTTGTAGGTGTTGTAAAAGTTGAAGAAAAAACCATTACTGCCATGGCTGTGTTTTTTGGTGACTTGCCAAGAACTCCCGGAAGAGATCCAGAAAAAAATCCCCCAAAAGGTCCTAAAGTAATTCCTGGAGTAGTATCGGATATTAATTTTGAGAAGAAAACCTTAACCCTACAGGTAAATGAAACTACCACAATTCCTGTTGAATTCTTTGAATGGACAACGATTACAATGGACAATGAAATTGTCCATTGGAAAACATTGCGCAACGATATGAGAATCGGAGTTTCAGGTCCTGTAGATCCCACCGATAAAACTCTAGAAGCCCATCGAATTGTAATTTTTACAAACAACGCACCCGGAGATCCAGGCAATCCTGGTCCTAGAGGAAATCTTATTCAGGGCACTATTTCCTCGTATGACACTACTACTAACAGTTTCAATCTTACCGCAGAAGTACAGGGAGAGACAAAAACTATTGTAGTAAAATACAACGATCAAACTCGTTTTTTCCGCGATGGAGAAATTTCTTCTGAAGATGCTTTCAAAAATGGGGAGAAAGTTACCATTGGTGGACGCATGCAAGAAGATTTTTTTGAGGCTTTCATGATTGCCTATGGAGAGCTCCCCGAAAGAGGGAAAAGCAGATAGACTTCAACAGTAGTAGTCGTTCTACATACGCCCACAAAAAAGCATCTTTCATTGAAAGATGCTTTTTTTATTGAGTAATTCTCTCAAAAGCATTACAATAAAAGAAAAATCCAGAGGTAGTTGTGAAAAGAAAAAAACAAAGACTCAATTTTATAGCAATCGGTATAGCAACCCTCTTGTTGGTGCTTGTTGGGTGGGGCTTGTATAAAGGCATTGCATGGGGTTTAAACCGCATCATAGAAAGCCGGTATACGGCTGAAGATGAAACTCTTTATAGATCTCCTCCTGCTAGTGAGGAAATTGTATTCCAAAAAAAAGGAGAAGGACTTTTCATTACCCAATCAAGTGGCACGGATGATACGCGAACGATTGTATCCATCACTACAGGAGACGATTATTGTCCATCGTGGGATACAACTGGTAAGGGATTGTATTTTATTCGCAAAACCCCAAACAATCAATTAAATCTTATGTACTATAACCGTGATGAAAACCTATTGATGCCCAATCCTTTGCAAACATTTACCGAACTTGACATTCCCAATATTGAAAACTCGTTTATCAGGGTATCCCACGATGGTAAATATGTAGTGGTCTCTTCGTATGACTGGGGTATCAGTGTATGGAATGTCCAAACTGGAAAAAAAGAGAATCATTTTTCCATGGAAAAAACATATGACTACATGAACATTTTCTCCAGAAACAGCAAGTTTTTTCTATTCTCATGCACAAACCTATACGACAAACAATTTATCCATGGCATAGATAAACCGGAACCATCTGCAACGCTTTATCTTTCATCGGATACTTTCGAACAGTTAGTCAAGGTTGATAGTTCCCTTGACGCCTTTCAAGGATATTCCTTTTCTCTCAATGGTTACACCTTTGTCTACGCAAAAGAAGGTTCCGTCTATTATGTCGATTCAATCGAATCTCTGAAGCCTATTGTGATAGCGCAAGGAGTATATCCCTCCATTCGTCCTACTTTATCTGAAAAAAAGAGGAAAGAATACCGATGGTCCCCACCTTTCTGGTCTGCCCTAGATATGACAAATATTGCTGGCTTGCTACAAGTTCCAGAACAGCCCATTCTATTGCTTGCTACACCTCACGAAATAGCCTCAATTCATACACAGCAAAAAACACTGCTCAAGTACACAGAAAAAAATCAAAATAATGCAACAACTTATATGGGATGGAAATTAATCGATTTTCTCTATCAAGATGTTAATTACGATACAAAACCAGAACTTTTAGCATCATGGTGGCCGGGAGGCTTAGAGATTGGAGCAGAAAGAATCTCTTTTTTTGAACTGCGAAGTGATGGCCATTTAAAAGAACAATTTTCTTCACAACGAAGTCATAAAAATATCGTTCAGTTTAAAGATTTAGATGGTGATGAAACAAATGAATTAGTAAATATCTATTTGGATACACAAAAAGATACTGGCCTAAACCTTGAAAACCTATATTGGGAAGATGTCTTAGTTTGGAATGGAAATGCATGGATTATCGCAAACCAGAGATTTTCGGAACAATATAGTAAACTAAAAGAAACGTATGAAGTATTTCTTATAGATGCTATCAAAAAACCGGATGATTATGGAGAAAGTCTTTACTTGATTCAAGACCTTCTTGAAAAAGTAAACTCTCTTTTGACACCGTGAGGAGTCTTTTATGAATGTAAAACATACCTACAGGTTAGTTCAAATATGGATCGTTCTTGTTGTGATTTGCCCCCTGTTTATTAACGCATTTCCTGTACATGCAGCGGAACCAATCCCTGAAGCACCCTCCAATCTAGAAACAATTGTTATGTATAACCAAGTAAACCTTTTATGGCAGGATAATTCTACTGGCGAAAAGGCGTTTATTGTAGAACGTAAAACAGGGATTCAAGACTTTGACACAATTGCAGAACTTGAATCCAACTGCAGCTTCTATTTGGATATGCACTTAAAGGCTCAAACCACCTATTACTATCGAGTAAAGGCTTTTAACGATAGAGGGCATTCTTCTCCTTCGAACGAAGCGAAGGCGATAACCGAAAACTCACCAACACAAGAAAGTCCTCCCGAAGCACCCAGCCGTCTCTTAGGGAGAGCAACAAGTCCTACTCAGATTGTGCTGGCATGGCAAGACAACTCTACAAATGAAACAGGCTTTGAGATTGCACGAAGAACTTCTGGCAGTCCGTATGAGATTAAGGGGGAAGTCTTTTCAGATGAAACAACCTTTACAGACAATATGGTGGAACCCGATAAAGCCTATTTTTACAAAGTACGAGCCGTGAATTCCCATGGCGAATCTTCCTATTCTGATGAGATTCAAGTCCGCACTAAATCAACCAAAGAAGGCGATGGTGAAGTGTCTGTTCCCTCAGCTCCTGCCAATTTAGAAGTCCTGATTGAAAACAAAATGATTCTCTTGACCTGGGATGATACATCTACCAATGAAACCAGTTTTAGAATATACATGAGCATTGATGATCCTGACACGTTTGCACTTTACAAGGATCTCCCACCAGATACTACTCGATATGAAGAAAGAGATCTTTTGATCCCAGGACGAACTTTTTATTTTCACATTACCGCCGTAAATAAATACGGAGAGTCAGACCCATCAAACGATGCCATGATAACCATTAAAGAAACTGATTCGAAAACAATACCAAACAAACCAACCGATCTGAAAGCCTTTGAAGTGTATTCTACAGAAGTAGTTCTTAAGTGGACAGACAATGCTACTGATGAAGAAGGATATAAGGTGGAACGACGGAGAATTGATGAAGGAAAATTTACTACCATTCAATCAACACCTTCTAATGTAAACAGTTTTAAAGATGAAAAGTTAAACCCTGACACAATTTATTACTACAGAGTATATGCATACAACGCAGCAGGAAATTCATTTCCATCCAACACATTGGAAGTTCGTACAAAGAAAAAAGCATCTACAGAACCTCCTCCTGTAAACCCTCCCGAAAAAGAAGCTATTGTTATTAAACTTCAAATTGGTTCAAAGACAATGATTGTCAATGAAAAGAAAACAACAATGGACGTAGAGCCTATTACCATGTTCGAGCGAACAGTCCTCCCCATTCGATATGTTGTTGAAGCATTGGGAGGAACATTGGGATACGAGGTTCACTCCAAAGCAATCACAATCGAATTAGATTCTATTCGCATTGAAATGCAATTGAAAAATCCTACTGCTACCGTTAATGGTGTACAAAAACAAATTGATCCGGATGATCCTCGCGTAATGCCTATATCAGTGCCCCCTGGTCGAACGATGATCCCTGTACGATTTGTTGCAGAGAATTTGGGATGCCAGGTGGATTGGGAACCTCATTCAAAGACCGTTACAATAACCAAGAAAAAAGAATGAGGGTTCATTTCCCATTGCACTAGATTCTCCATATTACTTCCATGCGTTTCATACAATCTTAATACATCATTAGAAAAAAATCGGTATACTGAACGTAAACTTTCTAAGAGGTGGAATCGTGAATGATATGAAAGTGTTTCGGGATAAAGTTGTTTTAACGATTCTGATTATTGGACTTTTTTCTATTATGGTGTATGTCGCGTCACAAACCATAGATCTTATTTTAATGTTGTTTTTGGCAAGCATTTTAGCCATATTTATTCGTTCCATGAGCACGTTTTTTCAAAATAAATGGAGATTACACCGACGATTGGCAAATGGTATTAGCATTTTTGCATTGATTTGTTTTATTGTACTTCCATTTACCCTCATTTGGTCTCCTTTTACAACACAAACACAAGGATTACTAAAAACGCTTCCCTCCATTTTGCATTCTTTGGAAGAATACTTAACTCTTCACTTAGGGGAATACGGCCTATCGTTCAACAACATCTCGCTAAACTCACTCTTTGATACGATTACAAATAGCATTCAATCCATTGTAAGTGGCGCATTTATAGCAGTTGGGTATGGCATCGATGCCATTGCGAATGTTATTCTAACTTTTTTTATTGCTAGCTTTATTGCAGTTGCCCCCAATGAATATAGCTCTGCCTTGAAAGATTTTTTTCCACCGAAAATTCGCGGATTCCTTCGTGCCTTCACTCATGACTTAAAAACACTCCTGCAACACTGGATTGTGGGAACTCTTCTTGCCATGTTGTTTGTGGGGAGCTTAGCAACGCTAGGGTACTGGATTGTTGGCCTGAAATACTTTGTCGTGTTTGGTGTCATTGCTGGTTTTATGGAGATTATCCCCTACTTTGGTCCTACTTTATCTGCAATATTACCTGCACTATTTGCTCTTACACAAGAGCCATCAAAAGCCATTCCTGTTATCATTATTTCTATGTTGATTCAGCTTATTGAAAACTATTTTTTCATTCCTTTTTTGTGGAAAAAACAGGTTAATATTCCCCCTGCTATTTCCATTTTCATCATTATTCTGTTTGGTCAACTTTTAGGTTTCCTTGGAATACTGTTAGCCATTCCAATTTTTCTTGTCACTCGTACACTCTCCATCCACATTTACAATGCCCAACAGGGTGATCAGAAAATATCTGCCAATGATCTCTTACAACCATCCGCTCATGGAAAGAAAAAAAATGACGAAGTCCAGCAGTAGCATTTCTAAAAAGTTTTTGCGGATTCGCTTGCAAAACAGTGAAGTTTATTCCTTTGTAAAACAGGCCACAACTATTATCTGTTCTGTCTACAACATCCCTCTTGTCGCTATGTATGCTGGTTCAGATGAAGTACGGTTTTATGGTGTATCGATTAATAAAGAAGCCTTTCAACATTCGTTTCATATTCCTACCCCTGAAGATTTCCAGTTTTTTCCCCCCACCTTAAGAAATAGAGATAGCATATTTTTTAAAAATCATAAAATTCGAGAACACTCTTTTTTCTTTAGTGGCTTAGAAATTGTTTTTCTATATCTTTCAAATCAAGATCAGGTTTCCTCGATCATGGATGCATTGAAAGAAATAGAAGACCAGGTTGCCATGCTTCTATTACCTATGATTCAAGATGAAGAATGGGTAAATAGTAACCAGCTAAAACAATCTCTACGAATCGCCAACCAGTATGTGCAATCATTCCCATTTCTTCAAAGTCTTCTTCGGTTGGTTTTAAATATTGTACAAAAATATTCAAAAGCAGACTACCTTACAATCAAGTACAAAACGGAAGCACAAGACACTTTTTCAACAATCTCTTTTGGAAAACGGGAAGAAAAAAAATACCACACTCATTCATATTCTTGCACAGAATATGGTTTCTCTACACAAATTACCATTTATTCAACCCTACCTTTTCCCAATTCACCTGCAGAAGTGTATCGTATGAACCGTACTTGTAGACTAACATGCAAACTATTGTCTTTGCATTTTTCTCAAACAGAAGAGTATTATCTCCTATCACACATCACTTTTACAAAGATTTACCATACTCTTCTCAATCCCTTCCCAGATCAACTAGACCAAATGCTCAGTATAGGAAGTTCATTTGCAAAAGAACTCCGGCTAAGTATCCCAGAATCCTACGTATTGCAGTGGCTTATTGTCCTAGACAACGTTGGCACAATATCTATTGAACTTTTTACCAGAGTAGGCAGTCAACCATGGGAACTAGATTTTTCTGCCATTGTAAAAAAAACCATCATCGAGAATTTGAGCGTTCCAATCAAATACCCTTCTATCATTTCTATTGATAAAAACCTATTCCGCGCGATTTTAACTTGCGTCCGAGTCTACCCCTTCTATATTCAAAAAAGGTCCTTTCAAAATCGTAAGAAAATGGTGGAAGAGATACGTAAATTAGATATACCAGAAAATTTTCTTCCAATTTTTATCAAACTGCTTGAAAAAAAACTACAGCTACCTTGCTATGAAATTACCCAATGTTCAAAGGAATTTCGCGAAATATGCCCTGTGTACAAAAATGGACAAAGAAATAACAAAACAACCTTATGTTTTCAGGAAGAATGTCTTCGTAGTGAACTATTGGGTTTCCAGTGCAAGCAATGCATTGCTACTATAGAAAAGGAGGGCAAACATGTCCACTAGTACAAATGAGCAACCTTGTAAAACGAAAATTATTGCCACCATTGGTCCTTCCTCGTCGAATGTGGAAACACTGATTGCGTTAATGAAAGTGGGGGCGACTGTTTTTCGATTAAATCTGTCTCACATCACAAAACAAAAAGCAGAAGAGTTAGTGGAAGTAATTCGAAAAGCGGCGAACCAAATTGGTGTTGCAGCTACAATCATAGCAGACTTGCCAGGACCAAAAGTTCGTATTAGTAATTTAGACGAAAATGTATCAATTGACGAAGGCGATGAAATCACTATCGTCAGGACCCCAAAAAGCAAGGATGATATATCTCTAAATTACCCCGAGATACTCGACGATCTCAGTATCGGCGAAACACTATTCATTGACGATGGTCAAATACGATTGAAAATATCCTCAAGAGACAAAAATTTCATGAATTGTACCGCCCTGAATAGTGGCTTATTAAAGCCGAACAAGGGAATCAATTTCCCTTTATCCAAAATTCAAATTGTTTTTCCAACAGAAAACGACATAGAATGGCTCTCTTTCCTGTGCAAAAAGGAATTATGTGATTATGTAGCTGTATCCTACGTTCGAGGAGCTGGTGATATTTTTCGAATTCGAGGCATTATTAAAGACTACAAGGTCAATATTGGTATTATTGCAAAAATCGAAAAACATGAAGCTTTAAAAGATTTGGAGAACATTGTTCAGTTATCCGATGGAGTCATGGTTGCAAGAGGAGATCTAGGATTGGAAATATCCATTGAAGACATTCCTCACATTCAGAAACATATTATCAGGCTCTGCAACAAAATGGGAAAACCTGTTATAACAGCAACGCAAATGTTAGAATCAATGATTAAGAGTGCTACTCCCACAAGAGCTGAAGCAGCAGATATTGCCAATGCGATCCTAGATGGGACAGACGCTGTTATGTTGTCTGCCGAAAGTGCGGTTTCTTCGAATCCTGTTTGGGTTGTTGAAACCATGCGAAAAATTGTATCTAGAGCAGAAAAAGCTTTTGACAAAGAAAATTTTAACTCCATTATGGTTCATACTGTGCAAAACAATATTTCCGATGCTATTGCCTTTAGTGCCGCTAGAACTGCCGGGTATATTAATGCTTCCTGTGTAGTATGCCTGACTTCCTCTGGATCTACTGCAAGAAGAATTGCCAAATATCGACCTGATGCAGCTATTATTGCTATATGTGACAATGAAAAAACGCAAAATCAATGTGGTATGTTTTGGAGAACAAGGGCATATTACCTATCATTGCATGAAAATGTACAAGAAACCATGAAAATCACACAAGAGTTTTTGCTCAATCATAGGCTTGTAAGCCCTGGAGACAAAATCGTTGTAACAATGGGTATGCCACTAGGTCACAAAGGAAACACAAACTTGATTCAAGTCCTCACAATAAAGGAGTAAAGAAATGAGACACAATAATAACAAACCAAAAAATGAACTCCCCGCTCAAGTATCAATGACGGAAAATATTACGGGTATCATTATTTTTCTGTTTGGTATTCACATTTTTTTAAAGAACATTCCTCATGATTACAAGTTTTCAGTCCTCTTTATTTCTGCCTTTGTTTTGTTGATCGGGATCTGGTTTATTGTCGATTTTTTTCTTTATAGAACTATTTCCTCTGCTTTACCAGGTATCCTATTCTCTGTCATCAGTATGTCACTCTTTATTGATTTTTTCTCTGCTCTTCCACTTTCATACAGTCATTTGCTTTTCATGAGTGCTCTTTTCGGAGGTACAATCGCATTTGCTATTCTATACAACGAAACGAACAATAAGACATATCATTCTATTGCCTGGATTTTTGGGATATTGTTTGGTCTTCAGTTGTTTGCAAAATTTCCCTTTATGAAGGCTCACATCGTAAAATTATGGCCAGTTCTCCTCATTATTGCAGGAGGATCCATTTTGTGGAAAGTATTTAGAAAAAACTAGTTTTGTAGACATATTTTAAAAAGGTGGATATCCAACAAATAGTTGAATCTCCACCTTTTCTGTCTGTTTCATAAGACTTAAGAAATAGCGCTTATCTCTTTAATATTAATGATCGCAGACATTTGCTCCTGTAGTGAGCTCTTGTTTCATATAGGACTCTACAATCTTCTCTGGGTCATCGGATGTAGCTCCAACAAGAACGTGAATGCCATTTTCTTCAAACAAAGCCTGTGCTCTTGAACCCATTCCACCTGCTATTACTACGTTAATATTCTGCTCAGCAAGCCACCTTGGTAAAACATTGGGTTCATGTGGTGGTGGAGTTTTCATTTCTGTTTTCTCAATTTTTTTACTTTCATCATTGACAGTAACAATGGCAAACTCTTGGCAATGGCCAAAATGCATACACAATTTTTTTTCAGCACACGGGATCGCTATTTTCATAATTTTCTCCTATAGTTGAGTAATTTTTTCCCACATTCTAATGATTTCTTTTCCAGCTATAGATGTAGGATTTGTAACAACTGGTACACCCTTGTTTTGAGAACTTGTAACTGCTTCATCGTAAGGGATTGTACCCAACCAGGTTTCATGTCGTTCCAAAACAATCTTTTTGATACTATTGGTATTTTCTTCGTTTAAATCTGCCTTGTTCACACATACAAGAATAGGAATATGGAAAAATTGGCACACACTTATTACACGCTCCATATCGTGAATACCACTTATTGTTGGTTCTGCAACAAGAAGTACTACATCAGCTCCTGTTATAGACGAAATAACGGGGCATCCGATTCCAGGGGAACCGTCTACAATAATCCAATCAAGCTGGTTTGCATTGGCAAAATCTTGTGCTTGTTTACGGACAGCACTTACTAGTTTACCTGAGTTCTCCCCTCCTGGCAACAGCTTCGCATGAGACAAAATGCCATACTTGCTTTGGGACAGGTAAATATGTCCACAGAATCGTTGTTTTTCTTGAATACAATTTTGAGGACAATGATCAATACAAATTCCACATCCTTCGCAAGATAGATCCTGCACCTCATACAAAACAGTACCATCCTCTTTCTTTCTCTCTGTAATCGCGTGGCTTGGACAAAGTTCATAACATGCTCCACAATGCGCGCAGTACTTTTGGACTATGAGAGGTAAAATACCGCTATAGAATTTTTCTTCGCGCAAATGGTTTACATCCAACAAAAGAAATAAATCTGCCGCATCTACATCACAGTCTGCAAAAACAGCTTTTTTCGCCAAAGCTGCAAAAGAAGCAGCAATACTTGTTTTACCAGTCCCACCTTTTCCACTCAGCACTACAAGCTCTTTCATAAATGAAACCTTTCCACCAAAAGTGTTCCTGCCTTTTCCACTGCCGTTGTAAAGTCTATCTCTTTTTTCCAAGCAGTTTGTCCTTTTGAATATAGAATAGCCACATTCCGTGATTGAGGAATTTCCGTTAGGATTTCAATGTTTTCTTGCTGACAAAATTGATGAACTCGATCATCGCCAATTCCTTCCCGATTTACAATCACAGAAAAAGGAATTTGAAGCAGACGAACAGTTTCTACAGCAATTTTTAAATCATGTAAACCAAAGGCAGTAGGTTCGGTGACAAGAATCACATAGTCAGATGTACGAACTGCTTGCACCATCGGGCAAGAAGTTCCAGGAGGAGAATCAATAATGGTAATCGAATTCGGTGATTCTTTGTGCAAAACGCTATCGATTAAGGGGGGAGCCATAATTTCTCCTACATTCAACAGTCCGTAATGTAAATCGATAGACGGGTTGTCTTGTACAATCCCTGATAGTACAGTTCCAATTTCTCGCGGAACACTAGTAATGGCATTTTCTGGACAGGCAAGAATACACCCTCCACATCCATGGCACATATCGGAGAAGAAAAAAGGTTTCTTCTTTATAACAGCAATTGCATTAAACCGACAAGCTTCGCTGCATTGTCCACACCCGATACACGTTTCTGTATCAAATGAACAACTTTGTATTGTTGCTTTCATTTGTTGCTTTTTGTGTAGCGGTAAAAAAATATGCGTGTTGGGTTCTTCTACGTCACAATCCAAAACGGTCACAGGTTTCTTTGTCAATTCTTGAATAGCAAGAGACAACGAAACTGTGACCGTTGTCTTCCCAGTACCACCTTTGCCAGAAGCAATTGCAATTCTCATTTACCAATGACCAGGAACATTTGAAGAGGCAGCTTTTTCCAGTTCTCCGTTTTTCAACTTCTGAACAGCTTCTTTAACAATAGATTCCTGCGTCATGTACACTTCTATCCCTGCTTGCAAAAGCACTTGATAAGCTTTTGGTCCGCAATTGTGCGTCACAATAGCCTGTACATTTTGCTTTGCAATATTTTGAGCAGACTGAATTCCAGCTCCTTGTGGAGCAGAAAAATTCTGTGCATTGGTAAAATACGTTGTAGAATCATCTTCTGTGTCATACACAAGAAATCCTGGGGATCTTCCAAACCTAGAATCAATAACAGAATCAACACCCTTGTCATTTTGTACACAAAAAGCTACTTTCATACATTACCGTCCATTTCTACTAAAAGTACCATTACCCATACCACGACCACTGCGAAGACCTCTTCCAAAACCACGGCCCATTCCTAAGCCACGTCCAAAACCACCTCGACACCACCCAAAAAAACGAGGGATGGGTCGTAGAGTATTGGTACCATTGTTTGGTTGATTTTGATCCGCATTAACACGGTTGGGACTACAGTTCCCAAGACCTCTACCGGTCATAGGTCCTTGTCCACTAGGTCCAGTTCCATTGAATCCTGGCATATCATATCTCCTTACTATCGACTGAATCGATACTGTGATTTTGCCAATCAAGATTTTTTTCAGAATAAAGACCAGAGCACTCTATTTCGATAGCTTTCCCATGAAGAAGAGCAGACGCAACTTTTGATCGAGCTGATCGAATAATGTTACCAAAGGTTTGCCTCGACACTTCCATTTGCTTTGCAGCATCTTCATGGTACAAACCCATATCATCAGCTAAACGAAGCGCCTCCATCTCATCTTCCTTAAGAACAACAATATCTAGGAAATGAATGGGCACTCCTCCAGGCTTATAAAAGTATACCTTAGGTCTAGAGCCAATTCTTCTTCGTCTACAGTATCTAGTCATTGTTTAAAATCTCCTTTATTGGCATATGCCAATTATAGCGCGAAATCATTTTTTATGCAAGTACATTTATACATTAAGTAACACTCGTGTCTTTGTTCCAAAAGTATAGAATACATCGAAAGGAAAATAAAACCTACCTATTCTTATTCCGTTTCTTTTTCCTACAAAATGTATGCATTGATAGAATCAACACAAAAAAAAGGTTATAATTAGCAAAAAGAACGGAGGATCATAGAATGAAAATTAGTAGAATTCTGGTGACCTTTTTTGTTATTGTATCCATCGTAGCCCCCTTCAATACCAATGCCACTGTTGCCAATACAGACAGCAAAGATTCCTTTATCTGCGCCAATCATTCGTATGTTTTTGTATTGGATAGTCTCTCTCAAAAAGTACACGTTTTTGATCATAAACAAAAAGAAATCCGTTCCTTTTCTATTGTACCTGCAACACAATCGTTTCCTGCAAAACCGGTTGCCTTTGATTGTGACGAAAAATTTCTCTATATCCTAGACCGACAAATTAACTCCATTGGTGTATATACCTTTGATGGTACCTTCCAAAATACGATTCCTACCCTTTCTTCCCTGCTGGTATACCCCACCTCCTTGGCCATCCACAACAATGTTTTGTACATCTCTGATCAAAACATGATTTTGGGTTTTACACAAGAAGGCATTCTTGTTGAAAAATTCAGTTTGCCCGACTACGAGAAGAATTCAATTATCACTCACATTCGTTACAATGCAGTGCTCACATGCGTTGTCAATGCATCAAGAATATACACTTGGAATGCATTCTCAACGAAATGGGACTCCCCCATTAGTTCTTTTGGCGAGGAGCTAGGCAACTTTACTTCTATTCAATGTATGGATGAATATGGCAGCATTGTTGCTTTTGATTCCAACAAGCAAGCCCTGTATCGTTACAATGCAAATTTATCGGTATGGAACCATGTTGATTCCTTTTCCATGGAGCACTGTTCCGATCTCTGCCTGTATGATGAGAATATATATATCCTATCCACACAAGGTCCTTCATTCCAGATGTTTCCTCTGTATGACAAGAGCCCCCAAAAGTTTACGTTGTCCATGAAGGAAATTCAGTTTATCCTTTCTACTTCTGCAGACTTTACAATTTGGAGCAATACAAGCTATCCCCTGACAGGAACTATCCAGTCTGACCATCCTGGAATCATTGCAAAGCCCTCTTCTTTTCATGCTAGTAGGCAATCTATTCAAGTGCAAATAGACCCTTCTCAGTTTGAAGACCCACAAGCTATATCTCAATTGCTCACATTGACCATTGAAGGACAACCTGATCAAACAATTCCCGTTAAAGGACAATTCCAAAGCCCTAAACACACCCTTGCTTTTACTCCTACAAACAACGCCACCATAACCCCCTCAAAGCCGGTTCTACGCCTTTCTCTGCAAACAACAAAAGGATTCGAAGATACTATTGATGTAAAATTCCTTCCATCGGCAGGAAAAACTAGTTTGCAACCACAAGATGTGGAAATAGAAATCGCAGCCAAGAATAACCCTCAATTTTGTGACATCCCCCTACAAATCCCTATAGATACAAAACCAGGCTTTTATCCAATTATCATGCAGGTCACTTCCAATGCATATAAATTTATGAAGCAATTTCCCTTCCAGCTGGTATATCAAAACAATCCAGGAACCCTAAAGAAAACACAAATCGGAGAGCTTTTTACCGCTCCCTGGTGTGCCGTTTGTCCTTCGGCAGAACGATCCATTTATGAACTACTTGACACCTACTCAACTAACGACATAAACTTTGTCAATTATTTTCTTGACTGTGTAACCGTTGAAGACTTATGTACACCACAAGCCGATTCTAAGAAACATTCATATGGAGTGTCAGGCACTCCAACAATGGTTTTTAATGGAACCACCAAAGAGGTAGGGGGAGTTAAAAGCGAAACTGCCACCATGACGCATAAGTATTTGCCCATCATTCAAGCAATGGAACATGACCCCTCGTTCTTTTCAATATCCGGCTGGGCTACATCACAACCCACTTCCCCTGAAAAAGAACCTGCAGAATCTTTAGAGCAAATACAATTGTACACTCGCATTCAAAAGTCTTCTCATGAATGCAATTGGAGTGATTTCAAACTGTACCAAGTAGTAGCTGAGAACCAGGTTGCTGTTCTAAAAAAAGAACGGAATGAAGAAGGTGAGATCGTAGACGTGGAAGTTATTCACGACAACGTTTTTAGGAAATATAATGAAATCCTTCCTGATCCATCTCAATTTTCAACCAAGAATTCTCCGTTATGGGATGTTGTATCCCATATAGAAGTACCGGAATACGTAGATCTCTCGAACTGTTATTTGATATATTATTTACAAAACAAAGATACCAACGAAATCGTTCAATCCCGAACAGTCGAAATTCAGACTTCACAGCCCAGCCCTACACAAAAACCCAACATATATCCGCAACAAAAATACATATTTGGCAATACCAACGATGCCTTATCAGCGTCCATAATTCTTGAAAATACCAATAATCATCCTGTAGACTATAGAGTAGAATGCACTTTGAACAATGCCACTTCAAAAGATGGTTTCCAAATACAATCGGAAGAATTAATCAACAATGCTACTATATCGGTTCTTCCTTATCAATTCCTGCCTGTCACAATTCATGGAGCACTCGAAACAGTGCAGGACAATGCAACATTGAATGTTACTATTCAAGATATGACTCATACTACAACTATGCAAATCCCTATCATCAAACCATGGGAACCTGGATGGTTCCAAAAAGTATATCCCAAAGAGTCCAAAACCGTTGCTTTTGGAAGACCATGGTTTTACATACAAACGCTACCAGGAACAAAACTACTCGCTGGTAAAGCTGAGGAAATAGTGGCTACCAGCGATAAAAATGGCCTCCTGCTGTTCAAACCAAAAATAGAAGTTGGAACCAATGAATTAACATACAAACTGCTGTTTCCAGATCAAACCATACAGACTGTTGAATACAGCTATTTTCAGCTTCGAGAAATCAAACTACAGCTTTCTTCTGATAAAATTGTACTCGATCAAAGTCCATCCGTTTTGGATCACCCCTTGCATCTAGTCAACAATCGTACCATGCTGTATTGTATGGATGCAATGATTTTATTGGGAGGTTGTGATGTGATATACGATGCAGCCATAGAAGGTATAGCTCTTCGCTATCAGAATTCTCAAATCTCTTTCATCCTAGACGAAAAAACAGCCACTGTGGATGGAAAAGAATATCCCCTAGATGCTCCAGCATCTAGGCATCTGCAAAGAATATATCTCCCTCTGCGATTTATTTTTGAGCATTTCAATTTTCAGGTTTTATGGGATGCCACTGACCGAAGTATTGCAATCACCAATCAACCGTAGCCTAGAATATAGAGTTATAAGAGAATAGCCAGAAATACTCCTGCGGCAACAGCTGAGCCAATTACGCCAGCTACATTTGGCCCCATAGCGTGCATTAAAAGATAGTTATGGGGGTTGTATTTCTGACCCTCCTTATTTACAACTCTTGCAGCCATCGGTACTGCTGATACACCAGCGGCGCCAATAAGCGGGTTTAGTTTTCTAACTGACAAAGCATTCATGATTTTAGCAAACAAAACTCCTGTTGCTGTGCCAATAGAAAAAGCAATTAATCCTAGGATAAGAATCCCCAGTGTTTCCAATCGTAAAAACTGTTCTGCTCCCAATTTGGATCCAACAGCCAACCCTAGAAAAATGGTGATGATGTTAGTGAGATCATTTTGAAGAGTCTTCGACAAGCGATCCACTACTCCGCACTCGCGAACTAGATTGCCAAATACCAAAGACCCTATCAATGGGGTAGCGGAAGGAAGTAAAAAAATACATAACAGTAGAAGGAGAAGAGGAAAAAAGATTTTTTCGGTTTTGGAAACAGTTCGCAACTGTTTCATCTCAATTTTTCTCTCATTTTTTGTTGTAAGAAGCTTCATAATGGGAGGTTGAATAACGGGTACCAGCGCCATATAGGAGTAAGCAGCTACAGCAATAGCCCCCAATAATTCTGGGGCCAATTTCGAGGTAACAAAAATAGCTGTCGGTCCATCAGCTCCTCCAATAATACCAATGGAGGCTGCTTCTTGCAATCCAAACGAAAAGCCAGCATATTCTGTTAACAATAGAGATCCAAAAAAAGTAAAAAAGATACCGAATTGAGCAGCTGCACCTAAAATGAGCATTTTAGGATTGGCAATCAGTGGACCAAAATCAGTCATTGATCCAACGCCCATAAATATTATCAGCGGGAATACTCCCGTCTCGATCCCAAAGGAATAAATCATTCCCAAAAAACCATCGGGTCCCGCAATACCTGCTAATGGAACATTGGCAAGAATACCCCCAAAACCGATAGGTATTAGCAGCAAGGGCTCAAACTGCTTTTTAATCGCTAGCCATATCAGCAATAGGCCTACAATAATCATACAAGCTTGCCCCCATGTGATTCCATATAACCCCGTTGATTCCAGTAAGTGTTGTAACATATTCAATCTAATCACTCACCTTTCATGATGGCAGAATTTCCATTAGTTTTTGATCAGAGTTAACAGAGTCTCCCACTTGCGTGAGTATATGTACAATTTCCCCAGAAAAAGGTGTCTTCACTTCAATCTCCATTTTCATTGCTTCTAGCATGAAAACGACGTCACCTTCTTTTACAGTATCACCTTTTCGTCGTAAAACTTTTAATACTTGTCCTGCCATTGGAGCTTGAATGACTTTGTTCTCTTTGGGTGGACCGTCAGAGATCGTCTCTTTTTGTGGTCCCCCTGAGTTAATGGATACAGGATAGGTTTTTCCATCAACTGTGACTGTATCGTTAGATAGCGATACATTGTATAAGGTACCATCTAACTCAATTGCATAAGAAGAAGGAGTGGATGAATGCGTAGGGGCTTCTTGTTTTTTCTCTTTCCGTACCATTACTTTCCCTTTGCCTAGAAGGAATTCGATTCCTTTTTCTTTGCAAGAAGCAACGATAAAAATATTTTCATCTGTTTCTTCAAGGTTGTGTTGTCGCAATTTTATTCTAGAGGCTTCAATTCCTTTATTTGGGTCAGCATCTTGAGCATCTATAACGCGTTGAGTGGTTGGTTTCAATCCTAGCTGTTCGGATGCTAGCTGAATAACTTTTTCATCTGGCTGTACAGGAGTTTTCCCATAATAGCCAAGAACCATTTTTCCATACCCTTCCGAGATTCTTTCCCAAGGGCCAAAGATAACATTGTTGAAAGCTTGTTGGAAGTAGAATTGTGAAACAGGTGTCACAGATGTCCCATACCCACCTTTGCGAATGACATCTTCCATAGCGGAGATAATTTGAGGAAATCGATCCAGGGTTCCATTGTCTCTCATCATCTGCGTATTTGCAGTCAGAGCGCCTCCTGGTAATGCTGAAAAGATAATAATAGGTTGCACTTCCAAAGCTTCGGGAGGTAAAAAATAGTCTTTCATGCACTCTTGAAATACTTCTTCTGAGCGCAAAATTTTCTTTTCATCAAGACCTAGATCCCACTGCGTATGCTTAAGGGCATGAATCATTGTTAGAATATCAGGTTGAGCAGTACCACCAGACACTGGTTTCCGAGCTAAATCGATAGCATCGGCGCCCCCTTCAAGGGCTGCTAAATAGCACGCAATCGAAACACCTGCTGTTTCGTGGGTGTGATATCGTACGGGTATGTCTTTTGGCAGCATATCTTTTGCCATTTTAACAGTTTCTTTTACTTTATTAGGATGAGAAGTGCCAGAAGCATCTTTGAAGCACAAAGAATCAAAATGAATATCGTGTGCAAGAATAGATTCAAGTGTCCTTTTGTAAAAAGGTACATCATGAGCACCTTCACAACCAGGTGGTAGATCCATTAAACTTATGACTGCCTCGTGCTGTAGACCGGCATCACAAATGCAATCTGCGGAGTATTTCATATTGTTTGGGTCATTTAATGCATCAAAATTTCGTATGGTTGTCATACCATGCTTTTTAAACAATTGAGCATGGAGCTTGATAATATCTTTGGGTTGTGACTCCAAACCAACTACGTTCACCCCTCTAGCAAGTGACTGTAGATTGATCGAAGGACCCACTAAAGACCGTACCCTATCCATCATGGTGAAAGCATTTTCATTGCAATAGAAGAACAAGCTTTGGAAGCGAGCACCTCCGCCCACCTCAAAATGAGTAATTCCAGCTTCAACTGCTGCTTCAAGGGCTGGTAAAAAATCATTGGTAAGAACGCGAGCTCCATACACCGATTGGAATCCATCGCGAAATGAAGTGTCCATGACTTCAATACGTTTCAATCTCATGACGATACCTCTTCCTTTTTCTGATGAAACACAATGGCTGTTAATGCAGCTATATGACTATTTTGTAATGATGGAATGGAGTCTTTTTTATATCGTTTTTCTATCCTTGAAACAGTAGCAGACATCCCTGATACGGTGGCTATCAAAAGAATCAAAAATAGGAACACAGTTCCCATTCCTGACAACATAATCGATACGCCTTCGTTCATCATACGTAAACTCCTTTGCTACAGATATCTTCTTCTGGCTTGCTTATAAGTCGACTATCCAAATCATTTTGAAAAGTACTCATGCCACTACAAAGAAATGTATTATAGGATTCTAAAAATCGAAAAACCAGATCCTTTGAAAACTCATATTTGTCAACTGCATGCTTTACGATAAGATTCAATGAGGTTGCTGGCTGGTCGATAGCGTACACTTCTTTGCGCGTCATATTTAAGTTAACACCCATTCCAATGGCAACTCCTTTTAAGGAATTCCCAATCCATTTACTTTCAGCAAGAATACCACCAATCTTTTTCCGTGATATCAACACATCGTTAGGCCACTTAATCAAACAATGATGATGACGTACAGGGAGAAAGGATTCCAAAGATAATGCCAGCACAACAGAAGCAAACTGGGTTAGATGCAAAATGTTGGATTGCAAAGAAGAAGTGCCTTTTAACAAAAAGGAAATATACAAATTTCCCGTATTAGCCGAAACCCATTCTCTGTCATACCGGCCTTTTCCACATAGTTGTTGATCAGCTATTACAATGCTTCTATCAGGTAAAATATCCATGTTTTCATGAACATATGTGTTGGTCGATCGGATCGAAGTAAAATAAAAAATGTTGCTGGCAAATTTGTATTCCATATAAACAGTATAAGGAATAAAAGTAGAAACAATGACAAAACGGTAACAACAGGTTGTGTTGTAGTATATCTTAATTCCCCTTCAGATATAGTTTTAAGAACTATTTCTGAAGGGGAATTGATCGTTTACAAATCGATAAGTTTGCCTTTTAATGGAAAGATCCAGCTTCCCGCAAAATACAGAACAAAAGAGGTTATCACTCCCGGGATAAAGCCATGAACAGGAAAAGGTTTAAATATCATCCATAGAAGAGCCACTAAAAAGCCACCGACCATAGAAAGAAAAGCACCTTTTTGTGATGCTTTTGACCAATATAAACCAAAGACATATGGAACCAGGCAAGTAGACGCAATGATAGCCCACGAAAAAGCGGTAAGAGTCAGTACCAGTCCAGGTGGATTCCAAGCGATAATAATAGAAACAACCCCAATAAAAACATTAATAATTCGGCTGTATACGATTTCATTTTTTTCTGACAGTTTCTTATGAAAGCTATCCGTCCATAAGTCTTTAATTAATGAGGTTGATGAAATAATTAAAATAGATGAAAAAGTAGACATCCCTGCAGCAATGACCCCAATAAAAAACAAAGATATTCCAAAAACAGGCATGATTCCATTCACTAGTGTTGGCAATGCCAAATCCACGTCTGCAATAGATGGATAGATAGTTCTGGTTAAAGCACCCAAAAGATAAGGAATGATTGCCAAAGAACCTCCAATAGTAGCGATAAGAGTTCCTCTTCGAATGGCGGTATTATCTTTTACAGAATAAAACCGTGCTACCATTTGTGGCATTCCCCACACTCCTAAGCTGACAATAAGAATAAAGGAAATCAAACCAGAATAACCCCAGATGCCTGGAGTTTCAACAAAACCAGTCTGGATTGCTTGTAAACGGGCTACGCTCTGAGTTAGACCACCCATTTTTTGCATAGCAACAACAAATAGATAGATTAAACCAGCTCCCATTAATATTGCCTGAATAAAGCCTGTCCACACAACTGCTAAATAACCGCCAAACATCACGTATACTAAAACGATAAAGCCAGAAATTAAGAGCCCTACCGTATAGTCTATGCCTAAAATTACTTCAAATGTGTTGCCCAAGCCTTTCAATATACTCACATTGTAAATAATGAGAAACAATACAATGACAATGGAAGAAAAAGATTTTAAGAAAGGGTATTGATATCTTTTCTGGAAAAAATCAGGAAGAGAGATCGCTTGTAGTTTTTCTGTCAACCGCCGAGTTCTTTTGGCCAGAATCAGCCACGCCAAAAAACAACCCATCAGAACATTGACAACTCCAATCCATATGGTAGACAGTCCATATTTGTACCCAAATCCACCGCCACCTATAATGACAACGGAACTAAAATACGCTGCAACAAAGGATAGTGAACTTACAAGAGCTCCAATGTTTCGACCACCTAAATGATACTCTTCGGAGGTTTTTGCTTTTCTTCCTGTAACAACCCCAATGAGAATCAATCCAATAAAGTAAAGTGCAAGGAATACAACATGAATCCAAACATTATTCATTGTTTTCTTCCTTTTTGCTTTGGAATATCGTCCAACCAATAGCAACAATAATTGTTAAAGCTAGCACAACAAATGCTAGAGAAGTTGAGAATGGCATGCCCCAGAATTCCATGAAATCCTCCTTGAAAAGTGTAAGATTGGTATTGCTAAAATCATTATAAGAAAATGCCTTCATTTACGAAACACGAACTCTTTCTTTGTTCTCACTTTTCTTTTCATATGCATCAATAACGTGTATAATAGTGAGATGACGTTATATCTGGAGGTTGGAATGGAGACAAAAAAACAGTTTGTATCCATAGGTTTATTGCTGTTATGTTTTTTAATTGTAAGTTGTCAAGCAGAGGTTTCTCAGCCATCTGTTCCTACTCGTGTATCTTCTCATCAAAAAGCCAACAGCTCCTCCCCCAGACAAGTGTTAGAATCTGATCAAATAGAGTTCTTACATGCATCCGAAAACAAGCTCTTTGTTCATCTCTCAGAAAACCTAGACAATAGCCATGTTGATACAGATACTTTTTTAAGCCAGGTTCTTCTTGTTACAGATCAAGATACAAAAGAAATCAGCGCACAATCCAGTAGCATCCGTCTATGGAATGTCCCCCTTTGGACCAATGGCACCAAAACATTTTGGAAAACAGTTGATCCATTGCAAAATGAGAAAGAAACTCTTTGGATCGACGAGGCAGGCTCACGCCAAGATCTATACTCTGTACTGCCGGATACCTTTGTGGCAGACATTCAAAATCAATGCATGCTTTTTCAAGAGAAAGAAGGAGTCTTCTCCATTGTAGACGCTCAAGAGTCAGCCCAACCCTCTCTTTACAAAATCCAAAATCCTTTTCCAACAATTTCCACCCATGTAGATAACCCCAACAATTATCGTCCTACCAAATTGCACAAATTTCAAAGTGGGTATCTTTTAGTTGCGAGTAATTATTCCAAAGTCCCTTATCGGTACATCTTTTTCCCTTTGTCAAATGGGTCCGTTTCAAAACCCATTGAAATTCAAATTCCTGTACCTTCTGGCGAAGAATGGTTTTTGGCAGATACAAACCCCCAAGCAAATGTTTTTGCACTCCTTGATTATCGTCACATCATTGCACATGACAACGCTTTGCAGTTTCCAGATGCACCTCCAGTAGATGAAGAATCAAGTAAAGTGGCAAGGGTGTTACTTGTTGATTTACTAAACCCAGAATCCCCCCTCTGCATTGAAAGCAATGTCTACTTAGCATCTGCTGTGCGAATTCTAAGCCATCCAAATGGTGCACAAATCTGTATCATTCCTAAATATCTAGACGTGCATCCAATGCAAACCCCTATCTGGCATCGCAATACCAACTCTGTGCAGATACAAAATCCGGTTTATATACCACTAGATGGATCTGTTTTCAGCGACACTTCATTGCATTTTTTACGAACTGATCCTGCTTCGTGGTTACTGTTTGTCAGTGGTAAGGATTCTACTAAAACAGGTTGGATTCTTTCTTGCAAAGCAACATCGGAAAAACTTCTTTTTATTGAACATCAACTAACCTATGATGAAGATTTTCTGATTACAAAAATGGTTTCCCTCGGCAACTACATTTATTATTCTGTGGTTAACAAACATAGTTTTTTCTCTGCTGTAAGCAATGAGGATAGCACGATACGCCTAGAAAGGATTCCGAATCAATCGTGAAGCTTTTTTTGAAAGGAGCTTTTTTATGAATCGCAATTGGGATTTATCCGTTCTATATCCTTCCTTTTATTCCTCGAAATTTCATCAAGATTGGTCATCACTGCCAATTCAATTAGAGCAGTATTCAAAATGGTTGCAGCACCAGTGCAAAACACATGATCATGAAATTGAATTTTTAAAAGAATACGTTCATCGCACAGAACAGTTGGAAAACAGAATTCATAAGCTAGCTAGCATAATTCACCTTACCCTTGCTGTCGATACATCCAATTCTTTAGCCAAAAACTATATGGATGCACTTCACAGAAAATTGCCCATCCTTACGGCTAGTGCCACAAAAATGAAAAAATGGATAGGAGAAGTATCCAATTTATCCTCAAAACTCTCTTCTGACCCAGATTTAAAAAACTTTCAATACTACTTCTCACATATGCAACAAGAAGAAAAACACCTACTTAGTGAACCTGAAGAAGTGCTACTATCCCAGCTGCGCAATACAGGGAGTTCAGCCTGGTCACGGCTGCAGGGAGAGCTAATCGCCACCTGTACAATAAAAAAAGAAAGTAAAGAAGGGGAAATGAAAGAAATCCCCCTCTCAAAAGTTCTCAATAAGGCATTCAGTGAAGATCCTGCAGAGAGAAAAACTGGTTTTGAAATGGAAATGTCAGCATACAAACTCATTGAGAAGTCGTGTGCTGCTTCTCTGAATGCTATTAAAGGAGAGTTTATCGAACTTTCCAAAAAGAGAAGATACTCTTCTCCTTTAGACAATGCCCTTCATTCTCATCGCATGAACCGCTCTACACTAGAATCTATGCTTGAAGCTGTTGAAGAAATGCTCCCCACTTTTGAGAAATTCAACCAATACAAAGCTCAGCAATTGGGACATACTGTTGGCTTGCCTTTCTATGACTTGCATGCACCTATTGAACAAAATTCTTCTTCATCGTACAGCTATGAAGAAGCAGCAGAATTAATTCTAGACATTTTTGCTTCATTTGATCCAGAACTCCAACAAATGGGTTCTCAAGCATTTAAAGAAAGTTGGATTGACGTAGACCCCAAAAAAGGGAAACGAAATGGTGCCTTTTGCTCATCTTGCCCTACAATCAAACAAAGTCGAATTCTACTCAACTTTACAGGAAGCATTGATAACGTTTTTACAATGGCCCATGAGCTTGGTCACGCTTTTCATAATCAACAAATGTTCAAAGAAAGCACTCTCCTCCAAGGTGCTCCTATGCCTTTAGCAGAAACAGCTTCCATTTTTAACGAAATGCTTGCTAAAGAGTACTTTATTAAAAATGCCTCAGAACAAGAAAAACGGAGTTTTCTATTCAAGGACATTACGAGGTCAACACAAGTCATTGTTGACATTTATTCACGATTTCAATTTGAACGTCAGGTCTTCAAGTCTCGCGAAGAAGGACTGCTGGATGCCAAACACCTATGCAAGCTTATGGAAAACGCACAAATCAAGGCCTATAGAAATGGCGTAGATCACTCCATACTTCATCCCTATATGTGGATAAATAAACCCCACTACTACATGCCCAATAGACATTTTTATAATGTTCCCTATACTTTTGGAGAACTATTTGGGAAGAGTTTGTTTGTAGAATACAAAAAGAGTGGATCGTCTTTTGTACCCAAATACAAAACCCTTCTCCAAAACTGTGGCAAGGGAACAGTCGAAGAAATTGCTGCTTCCGTTGGGATTGATGTAACAAGACCTGCATTTTGGAAACAGTCTCTAGAGCCAATTAAACAAAATATTGATCGGATCTGTCATTAATACAGTTCCTGAAATACAGATCACATTTATAGATAAGGTTCCTTATTTATGGCTTTTGGACAGGAACTCTACGCAGCAGGCTAGTTCTTCATTTCTGATTTTGTTACAAAAAAGCACTCTCCAATTGTGTATTGATTCTTTCAAAGAAGACGCGTCCATTACTATATGGGAACCTCCCACTGACAGTACAAAAGGAAAATCCTTTTCCACTCTTTCCATCCCTTTATCCTTCTTACATTTCCATTCTCTTGTAAAAAACTCCTCCTTGCTAGGAAAAGATGATCTTTTTTCTGTAGGGGACACTGTTAAGTGGTCTATCTATTCCTTTTCTTTTTTCTACCAAATCCTCCAACAGGCAATACTTCTTCCTTACTTTTATCAAAGTCTCCCCATCAACATCGTAGACATACAACATTTCTTCCGACCAAAAGATAAGCAAGTAATCATGCAGATTGGACATAACATTCCTCTGTTTTGCAAAAATGGATCGTTTTCTGCTGAAAAACTTCCAACAGAGTCGCGAAAAGACATTTTAGATGCTGTTTTTACACTTGCAGTTTCTAGTTATCAACACCATTTTGATTCTTCGATGTCTACCCGGGAAAGTTCTCCTATCCAGCATTACGAGATTTCTGGCAATACGGGTGAGTACAGTGATGCAATGACAGAACCGTATGAGGATGCTCATTCATTTATTCCTTCTATCATAGACAACCCCCAATACCAGTTTGGTATTAGGCTTCAAGAACCCTCCGATGAAGATGAAAACAACTGGCATCTCCAATGCTTGTTGCGCATCAAAACAGAACCAGAACAAATCATAGATTTATCTATCCAAAAAGGAAAGGACAAACCACATCAGCAAGATCATTCTTCTCTTCCTATTTCTGAGACACATATACATTCCATGATTGAGTATATGAACTCCTTTAGCACTACTATCCGATTGCATCCGGAGATGTTTAGCAAGTACAAAGTTCAGTTTTCAACCAAAGAAGCTTTTCTTTTTTTACAAAAAGATGCTCCCAAGCTTCAGCGTATTGGATTTTGGACACAACTTCCGCAGTGGTGGGAAAACATAGCAGCAGAACAACAACTAAAAATTCAGATCACGCCCCCTCCTTTCCCTTCTTTAAAAGCATCCGATAAGCAGCCAGTGGAAGACCTCCTGCAATGCAATATAACGGCCTACTTAGATGAAATTGAACTGACAGAAAAAGACATTCGGGTTCTTTCTGAGCAAAAAGAACCTCTCGTTAGAATTCATCAAAACTGGGTGTATATCAATCCAAAAAGAATGCGATCTTCAATCTCCCACCTTCAAGAAAAAGAACCATCGATATCTATGAAAACTCTTTTAGCATTGTCTCTAGGAATTGAAAACAAATGGGAGGCAATTCCCATTCACTCCATATCCTTCACCAAAGAAATTGAGAATTTCAAAACTATATTACAACATCCAGAGAGTATTCCTTTGTTACAGCAACCAGAAAAAATGAAGGGAGTCTTACGTCACTATCAAACTGTTGGTTTTTCTTGGATACATTTCTTATACCGATGGGGTTTTGGAGCTTGTCTTGCAGACGATATGGGATTGGGTAAAACAATTCAAACACTTGCGTTTTTGCAACAACATCTTCAGACTAACCCAATTTCTACTGTCCTGCTTATATGCCCAACATCAGTGATGAATCATTGGAAAAATGAAATCAAGCAGTTTACTCCCCATATATCCGCTTACATGCACCATGGACAAAACCGTCTCAAAGATGAGAGTTTTCTTTCTACCATAAAGGGTTTCAATATTGTTATAACAAGTTATCAAATTCTTTACCGAGACTTCTCCTTTTTAAAGAAAATCCCTTGGGATATTGTGATTGCAGACGAAGCACAGAATATAAAAAACCCAGTTACGTTGCAATCAAAAGCAGCAAGACATTTGCAAGCAGATTTTAAGCTAGCGCTTACAGGCACACCCCTTGAAAACCATATCGGGGACTTATGGTCGATTATGGATTTCATCAACCCTGGTTTTGTAGGATCGAGAAAATATTTTCACGAACAGTATTTCAAGCCCATCCATATAGCCAAAGATGAACAGCAACTGAAAAAGTTGAAATCGATTACAAGCCCTTTTATTTTGCGACGTGAAAAGACGGATGAGGAAATTGCCCCAGATTTACCTAAAAAAATTGAGGCAAAAGAATATTGCCTTCTTACAAAAGAACAGGTTCGCCTATACAAAGCTGTTACAGAACAGATTAAAAATGATCTTGACACAGCAACAGGCATACAAAGGAAAGGTAGTATTCTTGCAGCCTTTACCAAATTAAAACAAATCTGCAACCATCCCGCTCAATACACCAAGAAAAAAGGACCCTATGAAAACCGGTCTGGAAAGTTAATTCGATTGTGTGAGATATTAGAGACCATCCGAAATCAACACGAAAATGTACTCATATTTACGCAGTATGCACAAATGGGATCTATTTTGTATGAGTATTTTCTTCAGCACTATCGCGATCCGGTCTATTACATTTGTGGGGCGACACCCAAACAAAAAAGAGATGAAATGATTGATGCTTTCCAGCAATACAAAAAAGGATCTCAGATATTTATTCTGTCGCTCAAAACAGGTGGGGTGGGCATTACCCTGACCAATGCAAACCACGTTATCCACTACGATCGATGGTGGAATCCTGCCGTTGAAAACCAAGCCACCGACAGAGCTTTTCGTATTGGCCAATACAAAAATGTATTGGTGCACAAATTTGTTGTATCGGGAACACTTGAAGAACACATCGATACCATTATTGAACAAAAAACACAACTGTACAATCAAGTTCTTCCTTCTCGCGATCAATGGTACACAGAATTATCCAATGAAGAAATTCAATCCATTATCCAACTCGATGAAGAGCTAACAATCGAATAGCCCCTATCAATATCATAAAGATAGTAATATTGTTTCTATATTGTCACTTTTATCTCTTGGTTTCCACAAAATATTTACTACCATACAATGCAAGATGCTTCGTGGAGGTTTCCTATGAAAAAAAAGATGCAGAAGGTGTCCATTTTCTTATGTTGGGTACTCGTGCTGTGTTTGTTTTCCATTCAATTCCCAACTAGTCTTGCTTTTGAAACAAAACAACCAATAGACTACAACTGGCTTTGGGAAGTATCCGATCTAGATGATTTTACAGACCCAAGTATACCCTTTGATCGATATTCATACCACACTCTTGTGAAAGCACAAGTAGTGGGAGATCATCTTTTTGTGGCTAGAGGAACAGATATTCCGTGTGAGTTTTTGTGGATCGATGTCCCCTCTGGAGATATTCAATATGCTGGTCAATTTCTATCCAAGTGGAATCAGCAGCTTCCTTTTGTGTATCACCATTCTTCTATCATTCTTACCTTCGAAGACTCTATTGAAGAAATTGAATTGAAAACAAAGCGCCTACAACAATTCCACAGCATTCCCATTTCATCCTCTACTCAATTCTGTATTGGAGCCACCGACCATAGCATCTTGCTTGAAGAACCTTCTATATCTATACAAAAAATAACAAAATCAACACAAACTCTTGAATGGGAATACTTATTTCCAGATTCCATAAAGCAGTACAAGGTTGTTGGTTGTACGGAGAAGTACCTAGCTCTTATTGAAAACCTCATGGACCAATGGCACATTCGCTTTTTTTCTATGGATTCCGGAGAGGTGGTTTTTCAATCCAGTCTCCCGCAAGATACTCTGCGCATAAGCTCTCAATTGCAACCATCCAGTAAACCCACTGAAAACACACCCCTGTTTCTCTCCATTTTGACACAAGATGGTTTTGGGACAGCATACACATTTTTGATCCCACCCAATCAAGTAGAAGAAGTGCCCTTCTTACAAGCAACCAAAACCATCCCCTCTCCTTTGTGGGAAGAATCGCAACTGATAACGTATCATCCCTCTGTAAACGAAGAGATAGAAGGTTTGGGCTGGAAGGTTTTTTGGGAAAAAACCAGCCCCATAGTATGCAGCTCCATATCCTCCCCCAAACAAGGGTCTACCTTACGGATACAGTGCCTTGATGAATCCTACCAGCCTCGTTGGCAAAAGGACTATACTTCTACAGAACACAATACTGACATCTTACAGGATGCCTACCTTCATGATGAAATGGTAACGTTCCAATATCCTCTTCAAAAACCGAGCAACTCTATACTATGTCAAGCTTTTTGGTTGGATATAGAAAATGGGAATAAGGTGGAAGAAATTTATCACAAACTTGACATAATGAAGGAAAGTCCTGAAAAAGGGATTATTCTTTTCCCAAATATCCTTATTGCCACAGATTTCCCAGACTCGATGTATATGGATTCAATTTTTGGGTGGTACTTTTACTACTACAACTTTGCTCGTGAAAACCTAGGTACCGTCCACTATTCTCCCATGCAATCAACAACTTTGGCTGAAAACAGCTATAGACGAAATCCTGACGACTGGAAACTGGAACGATATCCCTCCTTTGTATATCAACATGAAATCCGATACTTTGTGAGTCATTACAACGAAGAGCTGAAGGAAACAATTCATTCTTGTGCTCGTTTTGATATGATACAAAAGAAAAACCTCCCTCCTATAGAATTTCCACAGTTTTATGGATTTGATATAGACAAAATGATACTACACGATCAGTATCTCGTTACCGCTGTTGACAAACCCTACGATACTCCCTTATTGATATGCTATGACCTAGAAAAAGGGAGAATCGCCTGGGAGGAATATTACAACATTATTGGCATGTTTGAAACTTCGTTTCTTGCCCGTCATCGAAGCCAAAAGGGAACGACCTTTTCTGCCATCAAAGGGGAGTCAGGAGAAGAGATGTGGTCATTTACTTTTCCTAGTCAAGACACCTACTTTTGCGGTATCGATGACAATGGCCAGGCATATATCAAGAGAAACTCTATTCTCAGCGTTCTAGATATGAAAAGTGGTGCTCTTAACGATGAAATTCTTTTGACGTTTTCAGATCCAATCAATACCTACATTCATGGGAACTATATTCTATTCCAAACCTATAGCTCTACATTTTCGTGCCTGCACATTCCCACCAAAGAAATCCTCTGGACTAAGGATTTAGGAGATTATGCACAATGTTTACTTGAAGAAAAGAAAAAATACGAGTGGACATTGCCTTCTTTAAAAGGAGTATTCGTTTCAGAATCCCACCTTTTATCCTTCAACCAAGAAGGTTTCCATCTCATCGACATGATGTCTGGAACCCCTTTGTGGCTATATCCCACTCCATTGTATCAAATAGTAGATCTGTATTTTGTACAGGCTGATAGCTTTATAGCTCTGGCAAAAGACTCTACCGACAATGCTTTTATGATGCAGTTCTCTCTTGCGCCTGGTAAACCCCTAGAGATAAACCTTTACGATATCAGTAAGCAACATGTTGGATGGGAGATCATAGATCCTGCCATTGCCTATCAAAACAACTACTTTGTAGTGAAGAATAACTATAAAGATGTTTTCATTATGGAGCTAGAGAAAACCACTGTACCCCAGACAAAAAATCAATTACTAAAGGTAGAACCTCGTTGCACCAATTATTTGTATTACAAAAACAATCTTATCTTTCAAGCCTGCGTAGGTACAGACAATAGCGACTACTACCTACTTGCCTACAATATGACCACGGGAATATTACACAAGATTCAGAAAGGATTTCACGAGAATGCTCATATCGAATGGGACCTTCTCTATTTCGAACTCGACGGGCTCTACTACTGTTGTTCGTTTCAAGATTTTAAACCCAGCGTTTGTTCTGATTTCCACCCCTACCACCTTGCTGGATACAAAGAAAACCTAGGTTCTTATTCACGTTTCCATGGATACAATCCTCTATCCCCTGGGTGGGATGTTTTAGATGCATACTATATACAACAAGTACTGCACGGGCACTTTACTCAATCTTCCGAAACCGAACTACTTTTTCTTACAGGCGATGGAAACCATTCCAAAATCGGTATGATGGCTGAGGGGAAGGGCCTCGATGCTCCAGTTGTAGCAGGTTCTCTTGATTTCAAATCTATGCCCAATGCCCCTTATCTACCTTTTCGACAATCTCTCCTGCAAGACGTCAACGGAGATGGCCTAAAAGAACTGGTCGTTCTGTACTTCTCTCTAGAAAACAAAGAAGCCTATATAGCTCTTTGGATGTATTCTGAGAAACAAGATGACTTCATTTCCATGCCACTGTTTCATGATACTGCCATTCAAAAACCAGAACTACTTGCAATAGATGGAGCTATCTATTTTCAATATGAATCACTCCTTGAGAAAGAAAAACCCCTGCAACAGACGTGCCAATTCTTCTATGAGCCCGATACAGAAAATGCCTATTCTCTCCAATCGATAGAAAAACACGTGCCTACACAAATGTATATGGAGAATAGAGGATCCGAAGTAAACTCTTTTCAATTCCTTGAAAATCTTACCGTCAATGAATCTTTGACATACCAAGAAACGACTTGCAAACAATTCCCTGGTGTTCAACTTTTCCCTCCCCATTTCCAAACGGATTTCAATCAAATAACAGAAGAAGAATCTCAGTATATTCACAAACGCAATGCAGCCTTGAAGTCTTTCTTAGAACTTCTCGACACAGGTGTTGATCCATTTGAGGGTACGATGTGTACTATTTGGCAAGGCAACCAAAAACCGTATCAAAGGCCCTTCCAACTCAAGCAATTGCGAGATGAAGAAGAGAACAAAAAAGACTACGAAATCCTCTGCTACATTGATTCTCTTTTCCCTATCCAAGCAGAGGGTAAAGATTACATTGTTGTTCGGGCTTCTTCAAAATATTACTATACGCACATTTTCCTTTTTAATCCGCTGTTTGAATGTGTAGATTCTTACACATATTACCGCCCTTCCAAAGGTGGCATTTCTTCCGATGCCATGGTGAGTCTACAGAATCCCTCTCGATTCTGGATACAATCGGATACCAACACTGGTGTTGATCGTCTTCTTTTTGGGAATATTAGTAACGATCAACTTCAAATCAAGAATCAATTTGGAAAATTTTACTTGTACGAAAAACAGCTCTTTCACGGTGAAAAGG
>CAYRWA010000094.1:0-78053 GCA_964427915.1 uncultured Caldisericota bacterium | reverse complement strand
TGATGGAACCTATGAAATCCAAGCCTATCAGCCCAAAAGAAAAAAGATTGTGTGGACAAAACCTTTGTGGACAAAATCTTTGGAAGATCAAACTGCACTTTTTCTAGGAAGGCATATTGTCGATGGTGTTTTGTACATTGCCAACTCGAGTGGCGTTCTCTTTGCAATCCGTATAAAAGATGGATCAGAACAATGGCGTTTTGATGCACAGGGAGAAATCAGAAGTGATGTTTTTTTGAATGAAGATATCCTGTTCTTTACCTGCAAAGATAGCTCCTGCTATGCCATAGATCGATCCAGTGGAAAACTTTTATGGAAACGTAACGATATCCATATACCTGTCGACGTTTTTCCGAGTGAGTTTCAATTGTATACCTCCATTGATGGGATGATTGGGTATTATGGCAATTACTATGAGCCCTTTCGATTGGTAGAAGAAAACACGGGTAAAGTTGTATGGGAATACCCGTACTCTTCGGAAGACTTACAACCCTATGCGGATAGCTATAGAGACAAACTAGATACCAAACAGTCTCCTCCTTCAAGGCCTTCCTGGGTAATTAGTAGTTTTGAAAAACCTTTTGTTATTCAAAATACACTTGTTCTTGCGTTTTATACTTATATTGATTATCAAACAAATGTCCATGTGTTGGATCCATTTTCTAAAAAAGTGCTTTGGAAAAAAGAAGGGATTTCCTTTTGTTATCCAACCCTTGATGATAACATATTGATTGGAAGGTATGAATATGAAGCAGACTCAAGCACATTTATTTTTGAGAAACTAGATCCACAAACAGGGAGTATAATTTGGTCTAAAACTGACAAAGCTGTAGTGGAAAACATATATGCGCAAGATATGTATCATTATGAAGATGCTCAAATGATGGGCCAACACATTTTGATCAGTGCAACAAACGGCAATTTGTTTTTAATCAACTCAATGGATGGGAATCTGGTTTGGGCTTATTCCTCCAACGATGGGGATAATTACGTAAACATTCGAATTCATGAAGACTTATTTTTCGCAGAGCAACTTGAAACCAACTCCATATATTGCTTCAGCCTTGCAAAGTGATTTTCGTCACTTGTTACAGTTTTTGCAATCAAGAAACAGAGGGAAAGGCATTTGCCCTTCCCTCTGATGCATAGTACGTGTGTTTCGCATAATAGCATTACACAACAGAAGGACTGACAAACTTTTGGATATTTATTCTCTTCTTAAAAGAGTAGTGGCATTAGACATAAAACCTCAAATACTATAAATGTAAGATTGTTTTTTGGTGTGCTTACTGTTGAGTGGGAGTTACCATGTATGGGGATCGAATTCGATGTTTTGAGTTTTACACTTCTACAAGCTTAAAAACATATTTTCATTTTCTTTCATTTTTTTTTGTACAAACCTTCATGAAAAGGAGTGCTATTTTTCTTTCTTAAGAATCATAAGAATTTCTTAAGATTTGAGCCCTGTTTTTTTTCTTGCTTTTTGAGAAAATTATAGTAAAGAGTTTTTACTTTTTTAATGGTGGAAGAAATGGTCCTTTTTTAGAGCTCTACAATATTGATCAGGAGACTCTTTATCCGGCAATGAAAAGGGACAAGTTTTCAGAAAGAAAGGTTCTATGAAGAACCAGCAAAAGTGGAGTAGTTATACGTTTACAAGGGTTTGGGATGCAAGTCGGAAAAACAATCAATGCATCCGTTTATTATCACTATTATTTGGAGGAGGAATCATATGTTGTTAAAGAAGAGTAATTGTACTCAATCCAATGGTTCAAATCATGTTGTTCGTTCTATTCTTTCGATTGTAATCACTTTCGCGTTGTTAACAGGTTCTGTCCCCATGTCAACCTACGCTACTATCCAGGCCCCCCCTAGAAAGTAATATTGTTTTCATGATGGATCAAACCAAAAATCCTCCATCTTTTGTGAATATATGGGAAAAGGAGAAACTCTTATGAAAAATCCAATAATGCTCTGTTTTAGTATACTCTTCCTCTTTGTTGGTTCTATTTCATGTTCAGTTGCTGATCTAACTCAAACGATACCCTCGTCAAAACTTGTAGAAGTTGGTTTACTGGGATCTATGACACCTTATAAATCACAATTTCCACTACTGCAACTTGAAAATGAATATCCCAATATCGATGCAATTTCCTTTGAACCTTCTTTTCATACTTTTAATCCATCCCCGTATTGTTTTCAATACTACGAAGAAGTCCGAAAATACATGCAACTGGATCGAGGATATCCGCAAACCATTTGCCATCGTACAAAGTATTTTTTGGGAGTTCCCAAAAATGAAACGGGATATGATTGGAGCAAATGGATCCCTATTGTCTATGAGAAGATTAAGGATAGTTCTGCAAGCACCGATATTGTTTTGGTGCAGCCCCACGTAGAATGTACAGAAGATTCCTATACTGCTACTGCACAGCTGAAGTGGGAAAAACCATTTCCAATAGAAGATTTTAAAAACCTTCGCTACAGTATTTTTCTTAAAGCAGATCGAATTTACTACTTTGATTACCTGGATCCGCATTACTCCGTTGAAAATCTTGCCTATGATATGATCCCTTTGTCGGGTGATGTAAAAGAAGAATACAGTGGATGTGGATTTCCTTTGTTTTCGTCCGCTGATGAATATCCAACAGAACAAAATCCCAATTTTTCTCTTACAACCGAACCTTTTACCATACCCTTTATTGATGGTTTTCCTAAGAATCAACAACCCAAATGGAGTTTACACCTGCTTATAAACGATGGAACAGATATGGGTAAGAATCTGTACTCCTGGAGTTTTCCTATTGAGATCGAAGAAGAATAAAAAAATTGATTAAAGTTGGTACTTGGACATGGATTGTCAAAAATCATTTTTATGACTGTATGGTAAAAGTACATGAGATAATTCTTTGGAGGATGAAATGAAAACAATTGTAGGTCGCATCATTGTAGTACTATTATTTGTGAGTTTCTTTACAGGTTGCGGGAAAGAAGCTCCCACTTTGTCATATAGCGTGATTACCAATCGATGCACAGAGATTGCCAATGAGAGCGATTGTTATAACACTATTCAGCTATACCATGGGCTTCGTAGACATCTTGAATGAAAATGATGCCATGACCCGGTTTATTAAGCTCAAGTTCATCTCGAATACTACAGGCAATAGTCTGTGCTTGGTCTTCTGTCGCGATGATCATTACAATTTCTTTTTCTGGTTCAATATCCATGTTAAACACTTTGGTGGTTTCAAGTGTTCCTGAGCCTCTAGCATTAAGTATAGTTCCCCCTTTAGAGCCTGCTTGCTTAGCAATGTTGATGACATCCTCTGCTCTTCCTTTGTTTACTATGGTGATGAGAAGTTTATGCATAGTCTCTCCTTGCGCTTTTTCTTTTGGTAGATTTTCGCATTTGTAACATCTGGATCCTAGAATATTGCACGTTCGAATGGCAAAAATGATGCCATGGTTTGGTTTGTCAAAAGAAAACTCTCTGTTTAAAGAATCAATGACAATTTTTGCAGTATTTTCATCGGTACCCAGTAGAACAATTTCTTTGCTTTCGTCACAAATGGAAAGAAAGTTTAAAACAAGGTTACACACTGTCCCTCGTCCTAGAATCACTGTTCCTCCGGGGATCCCGATTTTTTTGGCTTTTTGTAAAACGTTGCTTCCTTTTCCACAGGGAACAATCACGTAGATTAATTCAAAAATAGAACCTTGATCGAGAGTATCCATCTTACACTACCTCTCCTTTGGTTCGCGATTTGATTCTAAAAATGACCCCCAGTACTTGCAATGTAATAATGGGAATCATAGCAACCATTGCGATCATACCAAATCCATCAACCAATAGATTGGATCCTTCAAACGCATTGGCTGCTCCTTGAATGAAAGCCAGAATAAAAGTGACAGTAATGGGTCCGGTCGCCACTCCACCAGCATCAAATGCAATACCAACAAACAATTTTGGGGCAAAAAACATGAGTACAAGACACAGAATATATCCGGGCAGCAAGTAGTGCCATAACTGAATTTGCGGAATTATTATGCGCAAAACTGATAACATCACGGCAAAACCAACTCCTATGGCCAAAAAAATCAGCACAGCTTTTCGCTTTACATAACCACTTGTTACGGCTTCAATTTGATGCGTCAATACATAGACAGCAGGTTCAGCCATAATAGTTACAAAGCCTATGATAAAACCAATAAGGATGATGACTGACTTGTGCGGAAGCAGTGCTAAGGTTTTCCCAATCGTAGCTCCAACTTCCATAAATCCGGCATTTACGCCAACAAGAAAAAGCAGCAGCCCAACAAAAGCAAACACAAATCCGGTTAAAAGTTTGCGAAACTGCGACTTACGAAGTCGAAAAGAAGTAGTTTGTATAAACAATAAAATACCGATGAGAGGTACAATTGCCACAATACTTTCTTTACAATATTCAGGGAGAATGGATGTAAAAACTCCTACAATTGTTTCTGATTGCAGTACTTTTGAAGAAAGAGACCCTGCAAAATTGCTTGAACCTTTTAATAGTCCCAAAATCATAACGGACATGACTGCACCAACTGAAGCTATCGCTACCAATCCAAAACTATCTTTTTCGGAAGCTTTGCTATCCTTTTTCAGCATCGATATGCCTACAGATAAAGACAAGATAAAAGGAACTGCCAGTATGCCTGTTGTGGAACCAGAAGCATCAAGAGAAATAGCAAGAAATTCTGGTGAAGAGAAAAAGGCAAGTCCAAAGAGAAGAAGATAAAGAACAAATAAGACTTTGTACAAAGGGATATTGTACAAAACTCGGAAAAAACCAAATGCCAGCATAATGGATAAACCAATGGAAACAACAATCAAGATGCTATAGCTGGATATTTGACCAGCAGTAACTTTGTCTACTTGTTTTGCAAATACCAGTAAGTCGGGTTCAGCAATGGAAACAAAAAAACCAAGGACAAGTACGCTTACAAGTACAATCCATACAACATTTTTTTTCGCTAGAGAAGACCCAAGAAGGCTTCCAAGAGGAGCAATACCAATCTCTACTCCAAATAAGAATAGGATAAGTCCAAGCATTACCAAGCCAGCACCAATAAGGAAGGAAACAAGAGCAAACGAAGAGATAGGGGTAATGGTAAAAGAAAGAATCAAGACCAATACGATGATCGGTAAAACAGAAAAAATCACTTCTTTGAATTTTGATAGCACCGTATTCAAACCTGTGTTATCCTTTCGCGTGCTGTTCTACATATGAAAAATCTGTACAGACAACCCTATTATAGCAAACTACCAACTTGATAAACAACAAGTGTTAGAATATACGCAATGACGGTTAAACCAAAAAACTGCAAAAGTGCCCATTTCCAGGAATTGCTCTCGCGACGAGTCACTGCGCATGTAGCAACGCAAGGTGAGCTTATAAGACAGAAGAGCATAATACAAAAAGCTACCAATGGGGTATACTGGTCGCGCAATTTATCACGCAAGGGTACTTGGTTTTCTTCTGTATCGCGCACTGCATTTACAATGCCTAGCTGCGCAACAAACATTTCTTTTGCAGCCAATGCACCAATAAGAGCTGTTCCAATTTTCCAATCAAAGCCCAATGGTTTTATTGCCGGTTCAAGAAACCGTCCTGTTCTTCCTGCATAGGTATAGGCAAGTTCTTCTTCTTGCATTGCTTGTAAAAGCGACTGCATTTCAGTTTCTTTCTGCGATTCAGCAAGGGTAGATTCCTCAAGAAGCTGTATTCTGCTTTGATAATCTTGCGAATACTCTTGGATTTTTGGAAACGAGGCCAAGCCCCACAAAAGAACTGACAAGATTAAAATAATACTCCCTGCTTTTTTTAGGTATTCCTTGGATTGATTCCACATTTCTAAAAATAGATTTCGTAGCGTTGGCAACCGATACTCGGGAAGTTCAATGAGGAAAGGTACAGAATCCCCTTTAAAGATGGTTTTCCGAAGAATTTTAGCAGCCACCATAGCCACCAAAATGCCAATAAAATACAGTAGCCATAGCATAGGACCATGCAAATGAGAAGGGAAAAAGGCAGGAATCAGCAGGGCATATATAGTCAATCTGGCTCCGCAGCTCATAAGTGGTAGCACCATCATGGTGGTCATTCGTTCTTGCTTTGATTCTAAAGTGCGCGTTGCCATGATAGCAGGTACCGAACACCCGAATCCAAGAAGCATGGGCACAATGCTTTTGCCATGTAAATTCATCTTGTTCATAAACCCGTCCATAAGGAATGCTACCCTGGACATATAGCCAGTGCCTTCTAAAAATGCAATTGCCAAAAACAACAGTAAAATATTGGGTAGAAAAACAATCACACCACCTACGCCTCCAATAATTCCTTCAACAAGCAAAGCCCGTAGAAAAGGATACACAGTCGCAGGCCAATATTGCAGAATCATGGAACTCGTCCAGGAAAAGAAAGATTCAATCCACTCCATTAAAGGAGCGCCCACAATAAAAACCAGGGAAAACACTGCATACATCAGTCCTAAAAAAATACCCACCCCCCAAAAAGGATGAGTTAACACGTCATCAAGTTTTTCTGTTAATCGCGATCCTTGTTTTTTTGTATAGACAACGGCACTGCGTAACCATTTTCCAATCATATCATATCGTTCTTCGGTCGTCATTGGATTCTCATGCATAGTGGGTTGGGTAGAGATTACAGAAGATGGAAGGGCTGAAAATTGCTGACACATATAATACATTTTTTCTTTCAACGAGGCTATACCTTGATTTTTGTGTCCAATTGTTTTTACAATAGCAACTTGCATCGCTTCAGAAAGGAGATGGTGATCAATGACATACCCTTTTTTTTCTGCAGTATCTGCCATATTGAGTACAACCAATACGGGAATTCCTTTCTCCATAAGCTGCGAAGTGAGAAATAGATTTCGCTCTAGGGAAGAAGAATCCACAACGCTGATGATAATATCCGGGGATTCCCTTTCGATTACGCTCCGAGCTACTTCCTCTTCTGGAGAATGCGCTTGTAGATCATACATTCCTGGCAAATCAATGATATGAATGGTAATCTCATGAACGGTTAATGTTCCTTCTTTTTTTTCAACCGTAACACCAGGATAATTGCCGATGTGCTGGTGCGACCCAGTGAGAGCATTAAATAAAGTTGTTTTCCCACAATTCGGATTGCCTGCTAAAACAACAGTATATTTTGCTTTCATGAAATTGATGAGCTATTGCTCTTCCTCGACTTCAATGTTTTCATAAAGCCCTGCATCCAAAGCAAATCTACTGTCGCCTGCTTGAATCATCATAGCTCCTCTTCGGCCATGCCTCCTAAGGATAGATATGGTTTTTCCACATAAAATGCCCATACAAGACAACCTGCGCACATAGGCTTCGTCTCCACGAATACTACATATTTTCATCGACCTTTGAGAATCCACTTCCGATAACATACATCGTCCTTTTTTCTTACATTGTATACAACAATGTCTTCTTCTATATCTCATGGAGTTCTCTCTTCTTATAGTCTCGAACAAACTCCGTCAGTTTGTTGGTTATCTCTGGACCAATAGTATGTTCAATTTTACAGGCTGCTCGGTTTGCTTTATCTGGTTCGACATGCAGCACCGTTATAAAAAAATCTCGCAGGGCTGTATGTCTTTGGAGTATTTCAAAGGCCTTTTCTTGGCCTAACAAGGTAAGCTTAATGGGTTTGTATGGTTTGTATTCAATAAGCTGGTGTTGCCTTAATTGCCGGAGAGCAACAGTAACTGAAGATTTCTTTTTAGAAAGATAGTGGCTTATAGTAGATGCATGAACATATTCTGCTTCATTGGACAAAACAGCTATAGCTTCTAAATAATCTTCCAAACTTGGGCTAAGCATTGTATTTGATCACTCTCCAATAATGAATTACATACTATGTTAGTTACATCTAACTTTATGTCAATAGTGGAAAGTAAAAAAGTTAGAACAGATAAACTTTTGGTTTATCTGTTCTAACTAAAGCTCTCTGGAAGACTACTTGTAAGATACAAGAAAAATATTTATCCGAATCGGCCTGTTATATAGTCCATCGTTTCTTTATGCTGTGGTTTGATGAAAATTTTCTTCGTTTCTCCATATTCTATACATTCACCCATCAGTAAAAAAGCTGTATAATCGGAAGCCCTTGCAGCTTGCTGCATATTATGGGTCACAATGATAATTGTGTATTCTTCTTTTAACTCTTGCATCGTTTGCTCAATTTTTGCGGTTGCAATAGGATCAAGAGCAGAACATGGTTCATCCATGAGAATAATTTTGGGTTCAATGGCTAAAGTACGTGCCAAGCACAGCCTCTGTTGTTGGCCTCCCGACAAAGATAGTCCTGATTTCTTTAAGTCGTCTCTCACTTCATCCCATATAGCAGCTTTGCGTAAACTTTTCTCAACAATCTCGTCCAACACTTTTTTTCTTTTTTCCCCGGCTATTCTAGGCCCATAGGCAACATTGTCATAAATACTTCGGGGTAAAGGATTGGGTTGTTGAAACACCATACCAATCTTGGTGCGTATTTCTACAGGATCGGTTTCTTTGTCATATATGTTGGTATCTCCATAGATCGCTTTTCCTTCAATGCGAATGTTGGGGATAATATCGTTCATACGGTTAAAGCAACGCAAATAGGTTGATTTGCCGCACCCAGACGGCCCCATGATGGCGGTAATGCTTTTCTCTTCGAAAGAAAGAGAAACGTCTTTTAGCGCTTGTTTTTTCCCATACCATAGGGAAAGGTCTTTTGAATAAAGAACTGTTTTCATAACACTATACTCCCTGTTTGTGGAACTTCCTCATATATAAGTTACTGAAAAGCCGAATAAGGAAATTAATGATCACAATAATGAGAATCAGAATGACAGCAATGCCCATTGCTTGAGAGATCAAATCGTGTCTTGTTACATTTCCGGTACTCGGCGCTTCTGTTGCCAAATAAAACAAATGTAGCGCTAGTGTTCGTGCTCCATCAAAAGGAGATGTTGGAACAAAAGCACTAAACCCTGCTGTAGCAAGAAGTGGTGCCGTTTCAGCAACGACTCGACCCATACAAAGGATAATACCTGTAATAATGCCCGGCAATGCAGAAGGCAAAACAACAAACCATGTTGTTTCCCATTTTGTAGCTCCTAAGCCTAGAGATGCTTCTCTCCACGATTTTGGAACTCCTTTTAATGCTTCTTCCGTAGCGGTTACCATGAATGGTAGCGACAAACAAGTCATTGTTAACGCTCCTGCGAGAATGCTAGCATGACCTATTAGTAGTGTAACAAACAATGCTACTCCAAACAATCCAAAAATGATAGATGGGATGCCTGCCAAGCTACTGAGAGCATATCGAATAAAATGTGTAATGCCATTCACTGGTGCATACTCAGATAAATATATAGCAGCACCAACCCCTAGAGGAATGACAAAAAGCAAAGTCATGAATATTAGATACACTGTTCCTACGATGGGAGCTAATAGTCCTCCCTTTGTAGTAGGGCCAAAAATGAAAGACATATTCAAAGAATTCCAGCCGTGAATGACGACATATACAATCAAGAACAAGAGGGCTGCTAAGACAACAAATGTCATGAACGACAAAGCTACCCAAGCAATGGATTGAGATGTTTTTGGATTCATCATGAACGGTCCCCTTTTTTGCCCAATGTGAAGCTGATGCTATTAAAAACAAAAACAAAAAACAACAAGATGATTCCAGTCCCAAACAAGGCATGAATATGAGTACTACCCAAAGCAGCCTCTTCAATTTGACCAACAATATTGCTTGTTAGTGTTCGAGAAGGATCTAGAAGACTTTTTGGAATGCTGAAGGAATTCCCGATTACCATATAAATAGCCATAGCTTCTCCAATGGCCCTTCCAGCGCCCAATATAACAGCACTAATAATACCTGATTTAGCTGCTGGTAAAATTACATGCCAGATGGTTTGCCATTTTGTCGCTCCCAATGCCAAGGATGCTTCTTTATACTTTGTGGGTACAGCGCGTAATGTATCTTCGCTAACAGAAACGATAGTAGGTATTGTCATCAGTATTAATACTACCACTGCCGCTAACAAGCTATACCCAGGAGGGCCAAGTTGTTCGCGAATGAGTGGAACGAGAAAGACCATTCCTATCAGCCCATATACCACCGATGGAATACCCACTAACAAGTCGATACAAGGTCGTACAAATTCACGAAGGAAAGGGGGCGCAATATTTGTCATAAAAACTGCAATAGCAATACTCACGGGAGCTGCCACTATCATACTACCAACGGTTACGTAAATCGATCCAATAATAAGAGGTAAAGATCCAAATGTATTATCAGCTAAACTCCATTTATGCCCAAAAAGAAAATTCCCCAAACCATTTTCTAAAAAAGCTAAAATACCGTTATCAAAAATAAAATAAATAATTCCTACTAAAATTAATAAAGAAACGAAGGCGGTCCCAAGCAAAATCCATTTCATTGTTTGTTCAACCGTTTTTTTATTCACGTCAATATCCTCTTTAAAAAATAAAGCCCAGCGCTATAAAGGAGGGGGTAGATCAGCGCTGAGCCTTATGCTTCGGTTTGCTAAACTAATTTACTAATGGTACAAAACCGTTGTCAGCAACAATTTTTTGTCCTTCATCACTGCGACAGAAATTCAAAAAAGCATTGACTGCATCACTTGGAATGGTTTGAGTAATGAAATACAAACGTCGAACGATAGGATAGGTTCCCTTTTGACAAGTTTCAATAGTGCATTCTACATCATTTACCAACAAAGGTTTAACGCCGTTGATGTAGCCCAAAGAAACATAACCAATACCGCTGGCGTCTTCTTGAATGCCAATTTGAACTTCACCATTGGATTTTTTGGCCAAGGCAGTGGGGGAAATTGAGAGCTTCTTAATCACTACAGAATCAAAACAGTCACGGGTTCCAGAACCTTCTTCTCTGCCATAGACGGTAATCTGAAGATCGCTACCACCAAGTTCTGACCAATTGACAATCTCACCGGTATAAATTTTTGTAATCTGTTCCATGGTTAATGCTTGAATCGGATTGTTGTCATTCACAATAACAGCCACACCATCACGAGCAACGGGAATAGGAACTAAGTCTTTTTCCGTAATTTTAATGTCACGGGAAGCAGCTCCTATATCGACAGTACCCGCTGCAGCTTGTTTTACGCCAGCACTGGAACCACCGCCAGTATACGTGATTTGAAGATTGGGATGTTTTTCCATAAAAGCCAATGCAAATTTTTCAGCAATTGGTAATACACTTGTTGAACCAGCTTCTCGGATAATACCTGAATAGGTTGTTTCTTGTTGGGTTGATTCAGAACCTTCATTGTTAGAGCTTGAAGACTGGTCTGTGCATCCTACAGTAACCATACTGATTCCTACAACCAAACTGAGCACAGCTACGAGGGATACAATTTTATTCCATCTTACGTTCATACATTTTCCTCCTAAGAGAGTGTTAAATTTCGTACAATGTATGGTGTAACATGAAAGTATTAAGAAATGATTAAGAAACCTTTAAGCTATGGTTAAATTTTCAATCCCCGGGAAGGACAAAAACGATCCTGCCCGGGGTATAAAGAAGTACAAAAACACGCACAAAGGTTTATTCACCAGTGTAAAGCAATTGTACTTTGACTTGCGTAATGTTGTCGGCTGCATCGATAGCACGAACGCGTAGAAGCTCTTCGTCTCGCGTCATCGTATACAAATATTCGAAGGATCCATCCTCTTCCATGGCAATTTCTTCAGAACCAACTTTCAGTCGCACACCAGGTTCTGTTTTTCCACGCAACTGGAAAGTCTTTGTAGAAGTTTCGTAGATCCTTGGAAGATTCACTTCTAAAAAAGGTGGTATGGAATCTTTTACAACAACCCCACTAAAGTAAGCTTGTCTGCCATCTTTGGCAGTCGCTTTGATTTCAATTGGGTTTTTACCTTCTTTTAGTCGGACTCTTTCATAAAAATACCCATTTGCATACGCCATGCTTTTTAAACCGTTGATTTCAAGAGTTGTAAACGGCTCTGTTTCCCCTTCTAGGATAAATTCTTTTTCGTTGGTTATGATGCCTTCGGGTGGAATATTTACTTGGATTGTCAAGGGCTCTGGCACGTTTACTTGAACTACCACCTCAATTGTTTTCTTCCCCTTATTGGTCGATATGAAAACTTGTGATGACGTTTCTCCATTAGGTAAAGAAGATGTGTCTATCGTAAGAAAAAAGCTTTGAATATTTTGTGTAATTTTCTGAGGAACAATTTGCATCCAGGTTTCTGCCGCCTCTACAACCCCTTCTAAGGAGTCTGTTCCTGTCCATACAACTTGGAATTGTTTTTGTACGATGGTGCCTTGTTTCGTCTCTTCTACAATAATGGAAGAAGGTTCTACAAACAATACTGGTGTTGCATTTTCCGAAAAACAATACAATACATTGCCAGAGACAAACACTTCTTCTTCTGTAACAACAGGCATTCTACCATACGAACCTGTAGCATATCTAAATTTGATGGATCCGTCTGTTTTGCTTATGCACAAAAAATCACCATTGTAAAGAACGGTATACAAATGGTTTTTGGATGCCATCAAATCAGTGAAATACGAATACCGATCGAAGCGTTTTTCCCACCAAAGCTTCTCTAAATTGTAGTTGATACAGTACATACGTCCTGTAAAAGAGCATAAATAGATAGCATCTTGGGCCAATGTGGGTGCAAATCGACCAAAATTCTCATCCTCAAAACGCATACTTTGTTCTAATTTTCCTGTTTGCACATGAATTTTTTGGAGCCAGCTTTCACTTGTTGAACCACCTCTCCCTCTGCCCATCATCATGGGGTTTTCAGTGATATAGACATAGTCGCCCTTCGCGCTGGGTGTACCCAAAAATCCATTCTCGCTCAAAGGCTTAACCGTCCAAATGTGTCGCTTCGATACAGTATCAAAAGCATACACATGAGGAAATACAATCGTCCTGGTTGCTTGGTCGTATCGAATAGCAGCACCCATAATAACCGAGCCACTTTTGGTTAAATAATCTCCCCAAAATGAAAAATCTTCTATAGAAAGTGTATAGCTGGTTTCTCCTGTTTCATCAATGCAGTGAATCTCACCTCCTGCAGTTTTGCTGAAAGTGCTATTCATTTTTCCAGTAGAGACAAAAACATTGTCTTCATCGACAAGAGGTGGACTAATAACCAAAACTTGCTCCATTCGCTTAGACCATTCTTCTTTCCCTGTTTCAAGGTTCACGGCATAGAGCAAACAAGAATCATCTTCAATGCCTCTTCGGCTAAAAATGGGACCATAGGTAATAAACATGTGCGTTGTACTAATATCAATTCCTACAACATATCTTTTTTCTTCCAAAGGATACTTCCACAGAACGGAAGCATCTTTTTTGGATATGGCATGAACGTACCCACTGTGATCTGCAAAGTAAAGGACATCTCCAAAGGTTTGAATGTTTGTAATGTAGTCTCCATAAAAAGAATACCGCCACAGCATAGAAATCGTATGGCTGGTATCTTGGTGGATATACCCGGAATGTTGGTTGTTTCCTTTAAAACCATGGAAATAAAACGGTGTTTCATCGGGAGATTCTGATTCTTCTTCGAACACTTCCGACATTTCGTTTTTTGCAAGAAACAAAATGGTACCAGGGTCGGTATTCTCATTGCAGATTTTTTGTCTTTGCAGAGAAGAACCAGGACAATAACTAGAAGGCAAAGAAATAGTTGTAAAATTGGGACAACCCATTGCATACGATTGAAAGCTCACAATGTCATCAAGCTGATTTGCTTGCATTGTTTGCGGGTCAAACGAAAAAGAAATTCCTGAGACAATGACCCCTACCAACAAGCATGAAATAGTTTTGGTATAGCTACTTTTTTTCATGGCTCTACCACTGATATAAAAGATTCTGCTTCAAAATATGACTTTTTCATAGCATACACTCGAACCTTTTCTTTCTGAGGAGAAGGATGGATGTTAAAGGTAGCTTGCCCTTCTTCATTGGTCAATCTGGTTACAGAAAAACCTTCTCCAGAAACTGATACCGTAACATTTTCAACAGGAGCGTTGGTACCTTTTTCTCGAATTTGAATTGTTAAATCGTTTTCCATGTTTTGAATCAAATCAGGCTTGTAAGGAAACTTGATATCCAAGGCTTTCAATATGTCAAAATCAACACCAAGGTCTACTACATAGCGTAGTGGGGTTGTAAAAGTGTCGGGATCAAGAATATACAAATTGTTTTCTGCTGAATATAAGAGCGAAGAAGTAGCCTCACCAATACCAGTTGGCGTATACGACAGCGTCGCCCTACGGTTGGTTCTATCAACAGCCTCTAAACCCGCATAAATAGAACTTTCGTGCTGGTTTCCTTGCAAATGCACCCACCCTCCCTCTATTGGTAGATCTCTGCTGTCTGCTGGCTGCAAATACACATGGAGAGAGTTCGTAATACCATATACTAGGTCGTAATTTGAAGGGTTTAAAAGGTCTCGTCTGATAGGCAATTGTGTTTCAGAGTCTCGTATTATTGGAACAGGAGGGCGTATAGAAATGTTTCTTTGAGGGAACGCATCCCAATCCAATTTAAAAATACCATCCGCCATAGAATACCCATTGATAGAATCCCAGTTTTTACGGTATCTTCCATACACTGTAGTTGGACTGTCAGAAAAGGTAGGAGGTCTACCCACCACATCGCTAAACATAGAAGAACTAGAAAAATCATTGCAATTGACAAGAACACCTACATTACAAACATCTTCTGCATAGATAAAAAACCAAACTTCCCCATTTTTATCGATAGAAAATGAGTCTTCAACGGTTAACATGCCATCTTTGTTAAAGTCTGTAAACATATACACGCCATCGTGTGCCCTGTTGTATATGCAGCCATATCCCCACCCATCTTCAAGAATCATTGTGGGGTTTGGTTCTATGCGACCTGTTTTGGAGAACAGCCCATTGTCGTACATAACGTTCGATGTATTGTAGTAGACTGTTTCCGCTGTGGCATACTCGGTACCATCAAACCCAGCCATTTGAAAAGTGTTGGATGGATCCATCGAAATATTTTCTAAATCCTGTAGAATACTCATATGCAAAAAATATCCTTGCGGAACATTGTCAAACTTCTCATGAAGATCAAAACTAGCTGGCTTGGTTGTATAAGGTGTCATGCGACCAGAATAAGACATTGTTTCTCCTGTTTGTTCATTACGAAATGGGTTTTTGCGATCCACCCCTTTGATTAATACTCCTTGTGGGGTATATGCTTGAACAGAAAGAAGATATATTTTGTTTACCCCTGCCGTCATTAAAAAATCAGGATCTCGCACATCCATTGCCCCTCGAATATTACCATGTCGGTCAAGAACCAAGGGCATTATTGAATACTCAATTTGAGGAGGAGCAACCGTAACATAGGTTCGGCCCATGTGTAAATGATCAGGTGAGTAAACCACTACTTCAAAAGCTCCTTCATCGTTGGCAACAAAATTCAAAAACTTGTATTTGCCTTCATGACTTTCTTTAAAATCAATCCGAATAGGGCTAAAAGGATTGTTTGGTTTGGAGTACATTTTTGCATTGCATGCATCGATATTGTCTTGGTTATGCAGATCAGTTCGAGTCCAGTAGTATTGAGGGAGAGGTTCCTTAGGTGTATCCACAAACAAATGCTGCCAAGCATCTCTTTCGTCAACATCACTGCGTCCACTTGAATCCATAACTCCAAATGAGAAATTCATGGGCGTACCAGAAGAATCTTGTACTTGGATCGTTAGCGGGTTCCCAGGATCTACCAGTTCTGCAATACACCCTGCCGTTAAGGGCGATGGATAGGTAGTAACAAACAAATCTTCATGGGGTTGAATACGAATCGATTTCTCCCCAGCCAGGTACACTTCGTGAGATCGGCCATGAAACAAAGGGGTAAATGCGCGGTCACCATTGTCATCGTAAAACTTGTATGCCTGCAGATATATTGGAGTTACTTCTTCGGTAGAAATGATATGGTCAGGTCTGCGTGAATAGTTATCTCCTTCTCGACTGCAAAAGTCTACCCCATATTGTGTAATTTGTGTTCCGGTTTCTTCTGTTAGTTCTAGGGGGTACACACCGTTATCTACATTTTTTGTTCGACCATCAAACACTCCACCAGCCCAACAATTTGTATCCACATAATATGTACCTACAATTTCGGTTTCCCAATCTGCAAAGGAAACTTTTCCATCCTCATTTAAGTCCAGCCAAGATCCGCCTCCAAAGTTAATACGTCCATCACCAGCTCCAATTTCATATGGGTCTAGTGCCATGGCACTATGAAGACGAATTCCTCGATCCTGCCATAAAATTACATAGGCATTGTTGCATAAATCTACTTCCTGATAGGGTTCTTTTTCGTACAAAGTTGGCTTCAGAACATGGTCAGTAAAAACCTCCAGGCTTTCTGGAATATTCTCAAAGTCAAGGCCATGCACGGGAATGCCCACAAAGGGTTCTTCACTCCAGCAATCACCCAATTCCACGGTTGTTCCATCGGCCAGGATAACAGTGATATGAAGAACACCACTTCGCAAAAGAGTAATTTCGGGGATTTTTATAACAGAAGGTATCCCCGTGTAATCAAGGATTCCGGTTCGCACAAGAAGAGGGTTCCAATCCCTCTGCTGGAAAAAGATCTCATCTTTTCCAAAACCAATCGAACCTGTCCAGTCGTCGCCTGGCATTTGATACCATTTGGCTATACTTCGATCAATGACTAGTTTCCCCGTATCGTTATAGATAAGAGGAATTCGGCTCGAAGGTACTACACTTCCGTTATTTCGGTCCAATATTTGTGGACACTTAAAGGGTCCTTCCACTACAATTTTATTGATTCGAAGATGAGAGGGAGTTTCTTCGCCAAAAGATAAAAAATCACCAGCTTTTGTTTGTAGTGTAAACATAAAGTCATAGTCTGTCATGGGGAATTGCTCTGCTCCCAATTTTCGGAAAGGGCTTTCTTCGTACAATGCACTTGAAATAGTGGGGGTAGCACAGAATCCAAATGTACCGGCTCCTCGAGCATATCTTCTGCGATATACCGTTCGGCCCACATGAGCTTGCCCTGCAGGATAGGCAATAAAATCTAGATGCCAGTTACGAACAATGGGATTGTACGGTGATACAATGGTAGGTTCTGGCAAAGAGGACAAAGGGTTTTTCCCTGCAGTATAATCTACATCGGAATATTGCAGACCATGATCAACGATGGAAAGATTTGTAAAATTTATGTCATTCACAGTGGGAGTTTTTATAGTACGATGACCTATGTATTGTATTTGTCCTGATTCAATTTGCATGAAACAAGGAGGATGCAGCAGTGATTTGTTGTAATCGTATAAGGCGTTCTTTGCATAGGTTCGCAAATACACAGTATCTTCTCCATACATAGGTTTCAACGCGATTGGATAGTCTCCACCCGGATCTCCCTCGTTTAGGCCCCCATAGGTCTCGAATAACACGTCCACTCCGAATGTTTCCACCCTTGCATTAACAATACGATACGTATTGTCTTGGAATAAGATTTCGTGATCTCCTCCATCAAAAATCCCTATTTCATCATTTTTGGTAATCTGGTTGAAACCTATTGGGTCTTCTTTGTACAAAAAGAATTCTTCTGAGCAATCTTTATTCGTAAAGGATGCTTGTTGGTAAACAAAAATGGGTCCGTAAAGACCATCCGAAAAATCCAAGACTCCTTCTGGTGCCTTGTCATCCCATAACCAGAAACAATAGCTTTGATCTGTGTTTACTTGGACAATATACCGTTGTACACCAGATGGCATAGACGCATATGCTGTAAACAAGTAATCAACCCCAGCTCCCTTTGCATTGTAGTTGCCAACAATCAAATCGCCAGATTGAGAAGCGATCACGCCATAAGGGTCATTTACATCCAATGGGTTGTCCTCGTTTATCAAGGTGCCCCACAGGTTTGGAAATCGCAAGTCAAAATTGCTAACATGGTCCTTTGAAGTCTTTACGGTAGCATTTTCTGGGTACACATGAAAGGATAAAACCGTACAGTAATCGGGTGTAAAATTGTCGGGTAGAAGTTCTTTGTAACGCTTTTCACGTCGATCAATTTCGGTTTGGTAAAAATAAGCATTATAGACGGGATCTTCTAAATCCATAAAGGGATAATCCACGCCCGGAAGGTCTACAAAAACAAGAAGCGAAAGAGGATATTTCCATTTTTGGGTGGTTAAACTACTTGTAAAAGGTGTAATAGAAAAAATTTCTGTTCCCACTTTTTTTGTATTTTCTACACCTCGTACACTCATAGGGACAGGTACTGTCGAGGAGATTAACGAAGGCTCATCAATAAAAATATAGACAGATTGATTTTCTTTTTGTGGAATAAGGTCTATCTGTAGCTCTGCCGTTTGCTCCACTTGAAACGGAGCAGACTGACGCGTCTGAATTGGCTGCACCCCTGGCAGTATAGGTACATCAATGTAAGAAAATACTCCGTTATACTTCATCGACACACCATAAAACTTTGAGTACCGATAAAAGTGACACATTGGCTTTACAATAGTTCCTTGTTTGTATTGCACTCCATATACGTCAGCAGAAGTAATTCGAATATCATTGGCTTGTACTTTTGAAATCTTATCACGAATGGAGGCCTTTTTATAAATCGATTCGCCTGGGTCCATTCTCCCGTTTTTATCGTTTTCAGTTTTCTTGCTACCTTGATCCGTCCATAAATAATCAGAAGAAATAGACGAGATTACACGGCCAACATCTGCATCCCCAAACGTGACAGTAGTACCAGCAGAATATTCAATGGTTTGCAAACCGACCGAACAGATCGTATGAACCATCCTCTCGTCTCCTTCTGATACGACATAATTGCGATCCCTGTCTCGATAGATTGGATCACCAACTCCCAAACCATTCCCTGATGCATCGTAAAAACAAATAGCATCTTCAATAGGAAACAACGTTGTTTCGAAATCTAAATCCGCACTTGAGTCCGACAATCCAAGTACTTCTTCTGCACAACCATCCAGGTGAAAATTATCTTGCAAGTCTTTTGCTATGAGTGGAGTGGTTTTTATGGCTCGTTTGTTGTTGACACCGTTATCATAAAACCATTCGATTCCCATATAACCTGCATATTGAGGCTCTATAGAAGAAATAAAGGAAGTGAAAATATATGTATCTCCTTCCACTAAAACACCTTTTGAAAGAGAAGAAAAGGATTCAGGAATATCTGTATTTTGAGAATGTATTCGAACTGTAAAAAAGTCCTTCATTCCATGGATTAGATTTGTTTGAAAACCCATTGGTAGTCGTTTGCCAGTAGTAGACACTTCAAACAGACAGAAAGCATCTTGAGAGAATATCCCAGCATCTATCAAAACGTAGTTGTCAGGATCCATTTTGATATCCACTGCCGTAAGCCTTGTAGAGTTTTCCTGTACCTGCATCAAGGAGGGGGATGTGACTCGATAAATAAACTCTGGGAAAAAAGTGTAACCATATTTTGCACTATTCGTATACAATCCATCTGTTTGTACTTGATCAGAATGCATTTCGTTTTCTTGAAAAGGCACCAGACTGCGCCCAATATCAAAATCTCCTGGTTCAACTATGCTATTGGGCGTATAGATAGTTTCGTTATCAATGACAACGGGAGTGCGTCGAATATCTCCTGTTTGCACTGTAGTAGCAGATGCACTAGCACATTGATAGATATCTTCATACGGATCATATTGTTGGTTTCGTATATGGTTGTCTGTATGTTTTTCTGTTCTTTGGAAGGGTACAAGTTTCAAACCGGAGTCCCAATCAGATTTATCTACATATGTCTCAGTACCATAATCAATACGATCCAAAAGAGAAACAACAAAAGTACGCCCTTGGATCTTTATCGTTGTATTGTTTCCCTGGATAATAGTACGAACCGAATATGGACCAAGAGTGTTGTTGCCTGGATCAGGATCAAAAGAGTACCGGATTTTACCATCGAGAACATTCGCCTGTTCGCAACCTCCCTCCACATATAGTGGATGTTTAGGATCGTGCTGGGGTTGATAGATACAATTTTGAAAGACTCCGTCTGGATCTAGCCAAATATTGCCTTGGTCATCAACAACGACGTAATATTTTTGCTGACCCCTGGTGCGTCCACCATCAGGAATCAAATCAAGATAGAAACAAGTATAATAGACTGGGTGAGTATTCTTTCCCAACAGGGTAGACTTCATGGGATATTCATCACTCCCCCATGTACTGGTAGAAGTTTTTTGCCATGGAAAATGGCGGTCTTCTTTTAATGGTTCGTGATTGTAATCATACCCAACAGAATACCACTGCTGGATACTATGATTCCAAGAATAAGCCTTGGACGGGGAAGAAGCAGATACAAATTGTTGATGGGGAACCTGGTAAAAACCCAAGAAAAAAACAATACCTATACACCAAATACATAATTTTCTCATGTAGTACACACCCTCAAAAAAAATCTAGTTCTATTGTACTACCGATTTTTAAAACAGAAGGTTACAGTTTACTCAATGGGGAGCCAATACTTCATGACAAAACCATTCCATTTTTCCTCCTGAGGTTCCTCCAGCACGTACGCTATTGTCTTTGCTGGTATGGCTGAGGACATAGTTCTTCCTGCCATATATACCTGATTCGGTTTCCCAGACCAAACAATGCTATCAATAGAATCTCTGTTGTCTCCTCCCAGATAGCTTGCGTAGACAAGAGAAAAGGCCGTTTCATCGAGGCAAAGAATGAATCCATCCGACCAACCACCTGCAAATTTTCCTTGCAATGCATTGGATGTAAGGGGAAAATGGTTTTCAGAAAAAGTTCTTCCTATAATAACAGGGGTGGTATCAATAAAAGCAATACTTTCGGGATACTCGGTTTTATCTCCACCAAAAAAGCTAGAATACAACAACGATTTTGTTTTTGGGTCAAATACGCTTACAAAGCCGTCTGATAATCCGTTTAAGTCAAGTTGAATTGCAGTAGGGGTAATGGGATAATTGAATGAATAGGTACGACCTACCACAAAAATCTTTTCATCAGGAGATATTTCCATGGCACTAGCAAAATCATTTCGGCTTCCACCTATATAGGTAGAGTACGTTGGTAAACCAAGACGAGACAATGAGATTAAAAATAAATCCCACTCTCCCCCATTAAAAGATCGATTGTATGCATTCTCTGTGAGAAAAAAATCTCGCGAAGAAGTTCTACCATATAAAACTGCTTCTTCGTTGACCACACAAAGGGATGCACAGTATTCTTCGCCAGAACCTCCTAGATAGGTTGAATACTCTAGTGCATATGAAGAAAGATGGAGACGCATATAAAAAACGTCCGTATTGCCATAGAGTCTTTTCTGGAAGGCATTAGGAGTGATAGGAAATTGGTCCGACCAGGTAGTTCCAACGACATGCAATTCGTTACCTTGAATGCAAATTGATGTACAGAAATCTGTGGATGAGCCTCCTATATATGTGCAATATTGAAGATTTCCATCAAGATCAAAGATAGCAATAAAGCCATCCCCTAAACCTAGGGGTTCCGAGAAAAGAGCATTCTCAGATGTAGGTAAGTCCGTAGATCGAGTACTTCCACAAACAATCAACAGGTCTTGCGAGCATGCTGCATCGGTCAAATACTCATTGCCATTTCCCCCAAACTGAATCTCAAACAGTTGCTTCGAGAAATCTTCATTCAGTTTTCGTATAAAAATATTGCTTTGCTTCTCAGAAGAATCATTATCTACATATGTGCCCATGAGGAAATGAGATCCTGCTGGATCCGTTAATGAGATCACTCTTGCATCTTCATCTAAATAGGAGTGTAGGTGCAATGTTGAATAGGGAAGAAACACAAAACCAGAGGAAAACAGCATGAATATACATAGATTTACCAATAATACTATCACTTTTAGATCGCGTCGTAGTTTCATGAATTCCTCCTATACTTATTATACTCTAACCAATAATGCTTTCAAGAAAAGCTGTATTTTTAAGCGATATTTTGTACAATCAAAGTATGAAAAGCCAATTTGCTGACGTTGCCATTAATGAGACGAACCCTAAGTGGGACCAAGCTATTTCACGGTCCACCCCGCTGTATCCAAGGAAAAATGATATTCGATCCCCTTTTTTCCGTGACTATACAAGAATCATCCACTCGCGAGGGTATCGCAGGTTGAAGCATAAAACGCAGGTATTTTATGCAACCAACAACGATCATATATGCACCCGCATGGAACATGTGCAACATGTTGAGGCAGTGAGCAACATCATTAGTGACCATTTAGGTTTGCACACTGAGTTAGCTCGTGCAATTGCTTTAGGGCATGATATTGGGCACCCTCCTTTTGGCCATGAGGGGGAAAAAATCTTGTCTCACTATTTACCACCAAATTGTAACCTTTACCCATTTTGGCATGAAAAAAATGGTCTACGATTTGTGGATTACTTTGAAAATCTCCCTGATCCTAGTGGTACAAAAGAAGGTTTAAACTTAACGTATGCAGTGCGAGATGGGATCGTATGTCACTGTGGAGAAACAAACAACAGAACTCTGATACCAAGGAGTGAAGCGTTGCCCCTTCATTCCATTCAACATCCCGGAATTACACAACCTTTTACATGGGAAGGATGCGTTGTCCGAATTGCAGATACAATTTCCTACGTAGGGCGAGACATCGAAGATGCCCTTTCTCTGAAGATCTTGAATCCAAAACAAATGAATATCTTACAATCTATTTATGATAAGTTTTCCGAAAAGAATACCCACGAAACAATAAACAATACAGTTTTAATCCATACTTTAATTATGGACTTATGCAAAAGTAGTTCACCAACAAGTGGCCTTCATTTCTCTGAATCGTACTACAATTTGCTCCAGGAATTGCGAAATTTTAGCAAACAACATATTTACGAACATCCCCGCCTAAAAGTATATAAGAAGTATGCCCAATTAATGATCTCGTCTATCTACGACTATTTAAAAGAAGAACAAGACAACATTGTTTGTGATATTCAAGCATGGCAATCAGCCAATTCATTCCCCCTACTAAGCAGTTATTTTTCGAAATGGCTGTTGTCATATTCCAATATTTCTTCAATAGCCAAGCAGAATTCTTTATCCAAACACTTTTTTGTCTATACTATTCCACAAGATTTTTCACTAGCTATTGTTGAATTTATATCCGGCATGACGGATCATTTTATTATGAAACTGTTTGAAGAAATGACCAGATTTGAATAAGGAGAGCTACAGATGAAATTAATGCTAAAATGGATCCCTCTATTTTGTATCGTTTTTTCTTTGAGTTCTTGTTCTATAGGAACTCTTTTTCAATCGAAACCTTCTAGCCCTGCTACAGCAAACGAACCCTCTACTGAAAAGGAATCTTCTTCTGTTGAAACAGTGCAATTTGCTCTAAAGGTAGGTTCGCCCATCATCTATGTAAATGATATTCCTATAGAATTTGATATCGCAGTGCAGGAAATTGATGGTCGAACCATGGTTCCCTTGTCATTCTTTAAAGATTTTTGTCAAATGAAAGACCTGTATTATGAACCTTCCAACGAGACAATCAGTTTTTCAATGCCTGTTTCTACATCGGCTATTCCTTCTGGAGCCGAAACATTAAGTATAGAGAACCCCGGGCAACCAGAAACATGGTACGAAGTTACCTTTGATGATGAATTTACTGGCAAAACCACTCTTGCCATGATGATTGACAATGTGAAAACAGAAAAAGACGCAACCAAAATTGTTGCTCAGCACGATCCTTTTGCAACACAGCCCAGCGATAATGAACAATACACCACTTTTGTTGTGCACATAAAGCTGATCTCTCTCGAATCCACCGATCATTACCCACTAGACGACACCAACATATATTTTACAGACCCATCCGGAGTGGCCCTTTCGGAAGAACATGTTATACAACTTCAAGAACAATCATTGGGAGAAGTTTTACAGACCAATCAACTTGTTTCTATTCCTTATGCAGTTTTACACCCCGCAACGAACCCTCCAATCTTCTCTTTTATTAGCAAGCAAAAGGAAGCCATTTTTATTGCCATTCAAAACTCATAATATGAAACACTTGTATTGCAATCAAAACAAGGAATCACTACCCTCTGTCACGACAATTATTGGGCAGCTTGACAAGCCATATCTGTTAAAATGGGCTAATTCCATTGGCTTAAAAGGATACTCCTATGAATCTATCCGTGATAAGGCTGCAGAAACTGGCACCATAGCGCACACGATGGTTGAGAATTTAATCAAAGGCAAGGAAGAAGATTTTTCTGCGCACCCCTTATTCACGGCTGCTAATCGATCTTTTCAGGCTTTCAAACAATGGGTTTCTCGCAATGATATCCAATTTTTGGGCTCTGAAATATCGTTGGTGAATCAAGAGCTAGGTTTTGGTGGAACCGTAGACATTGTTGCAAGAGTTAACGGTCGTGTATGTATCGTTGACATTAAAACGTCCAACCAACTTTGTGTGGAGTATCATTTTCAGGTAGCTGCATATGCTCTTTTGTTAGAAACAGCCACAGTAGACGACAAAGGAGAAACAAGAACCTTCCCTACTTATTCACCAGACTGTGCACTGCTATTACGACTAGACAAGCGCAATGGATTGTTTCAGGAGAAATGGTTGGTTCGAGATGAGTTAAAACTTCCTCAAGAGATTTTTACATCTCTTATTTCAATTTTTTATCTTCGAAAAAAATATCAAAAGGTATTATCACTGGAGAATAAACTCTAGTTTTTGACCAAACAATTGAAGTTTATCGTTTAATTCTTGTTGCAACAGTGGATCGTCCGAAAATGCATTTCTAAAAAGCAATCGAACGATTTCAGTTACATCCACAAGCTTAATCGTATGGTTTTTGGACGCTTCTTTGAGTTTATCGGCATATACTTTTCTATTTTGATTTTCTTTTGATAATTTGTGCAAATCTTGTTTTGCTCGAATAAAATTTCCAACTCTTATATTTTGTTCAATTCTCTTCTCCAAAACCCTATCAAGATCTTCTCGAATTGTTGGGTTCTTTGGATGATAGCCCAATGCTGTTTCAAAAAAACTAATAGCAGAAGTAATGTGACCTTTTTTCTCTTCCTCAATTCCTTTTTTTTGATAATCCAACGCTAAAAAGGGATCTTGTTTTATAAAGTTACTCCGCACAGAGCTTAACAAAACGGGCTTAAAGAAAAACAGTGCTCCTACAACTACAAACCCAATGATGAATAGAAGTATAAGAACAGAATATATGTGGGAGGGTTTTTTCTGAGAAGTAGATCCTGTATGATCCTCTCTTTCAATAGCTCTATACACAGAGTTGGGCATACCAAGTATGCTCAAAATCCAGATTTTCGCTTTTTCCGCAATCGAGCTTGGTAGGTCTATCTCAAATCCCACTTCAAAGTTAAACACGATTTTCATATTGCTTATGTTTTCTTTGGGCCTACTCGTTTCGACAAGTACGTCTTGGAGAATTCGGATTGGAATTTCAATTTGAGGTTCTTTATCTGGATCCGTGTAAATCAAAAAACCTTTATGAATAACAAAAAACCCGAACATGCCGTTTTTTCCTAAAGAAAAAACATTGGTTACTCCTGTCATTTATCTGCCCATTGAATAGATATAAACTTATTTTTGGGATACCATGTTACTTTTGCATGAAGTGTTTTTCCTACAAACAAAACGGGGACATATGCTCTTTTGTCAATAATGAAGGGAGATACTCTGTGATCTTCTTCATCAATCCAACATGTTTCTCCTTGGACAAGGGCTTTAGGTTGATGAATATGAAGAACGATCTCAGTAGAAGTTTGTTCTTGGTATATTGTGATCTTTTTTTCTTGGGCACCCCACTCTATGGTAGTTCCCATATGTTCTAAAACACCTCTCAAAGGGATCATGGAACGTTTCCAAGAAGGGACAATAATGGGAGCAGCATCCGACAATGGATCAATTTTCATCGTAACGCCATCAACATTCATGAAGGGATTATCAATTTGTAATTCAATGAAATGCAAATCTTTTTCTAATGAAGGAAGTGCTTGCGTGTTTCCAAAAAACAAACCCAGAAAGACAAGTCCTGATAAAACGCTGCACAATACTCTAGAGTACGTATTAGTTTTTCTCTGAGTCACCATCTCGCACTTTCCTTTGAATTCGCAAACCGGTTGGTGTAGTAGCTAAACCGCCTCGCGATGTTTCTTTTAAGCTAGCAGGTAAGTCGTCTCCAATTTGTTTCATGGCAGATACTACTTCGTCAAACGGGATAGGAGACGTTAGGCCAGCTAGGGCCATTTGGGCACATGCAATAGCATTCACGCTACCAGCAATATTACGATTGACACATGGAAATTCAACCAAGCCTGCCACAGGATCGCATACCAAACCTAACAAATTGGCTAGCGCCATAGCAGCGGCATTTTCTATTTTATCCAAAGAAATTTCGAACAACGAAACAATAGCAGATGCAGTAATTGCACTAGCAGAACCCACCTCTGCCTGGCACCCATGCTGAGAACCAGACAACGAGGCATTGATTTGAATCAATTCACCGATCCCACCAGCAATAAATAAGGATTGAATTTGCCTCTCTTCTGGAATCTCAAATTTTTCACAAATAGTTAAAAATGCTCCTGGCATAACCCCACAAGCTCCTGCAGTAGGAGAAGCGACAATACGTCCCATACAAGCATTTAGCTCAGAAACAGCCAATGTGTTTGATATAATAGTATTAAACCAATCCCCTACTAATGAAACCGTATCGGGAGAATTCTTCATAAAAGCATAACAACCACCATTTATCAAGCCACTTGGGGTTATATTAGCCTTTGTTTTTCCTTTTTCGATGGATTCTTTCATGACTTTAATGGTGCTTTGCATTCGCTTATAAACTTCATTTTTAGGAAGCAATCTGTTTCTTGATTCGTATTCGATAAAAAAGTCAGTTAACCCTTTAAATGGATAGGTTTTTAAATAATGACGTACATCTTGTGTTGAACGAATGCGAATACGATTTGGAATCTCTTTAGTACTCATTGTTCAGCTTCCTTATAGAAATCACTCTATGCATGTCGGAATGATTCCTTAATGCAACAATTGCATCTTTAGGACATTCTTCGTCCAGTTTTAACATAGCCATAGCCGTTCCCTTCAGTGCATTTCGAGAAGTTTGCATATAGGCAACATTCACCTGATGCTTCCCTAAAATACCTCCAATAAATCCTATCATGCCTGTAATGTCTTTATAGTTAAGCAACAAAACTGCATGATCGCCTCCGAATGAAACATTGTCCTCTTGTACTTGCGTAATTTTTGCTTTACCGGCTCCAATAGAAACTCCTCGAATGAGAAATGATTGGGCTGAGCCACGATGAAATACAATTCGCACTTCATTTGGGTGATGGTCGCGTTTATAACTTTTACGGAAATTGTAAGCAAGGCTTCTTTCTTTTGCAATCTCAAATGCATAAGGTATTCTTTCATCATCCATTTTAAAGCCCAACAATCCTGCAACAATCGCCTGATCTGTTCCATGTCCAAAACCAGTGCTTGCAAAAGAATTATATAGTTTTATCTCGACGTTATGGAATAGTTTGCCGTAGCAGAGAGCAGCCATATATCCAATACGGTTTGCACCGGCTGTATGAGAACTTGAGGGGCCAATCATCACGGGTCCAATAATATCAAAAATCCCCATTGAGGATAGACTCCCTTTCTTTGATAATTCTTTCTAATTGTTTCTTGGTTTCTCGAATCAACTCTTGTAGTTCTCTATCGGAAGGGTTATTCTTTATCTCTTTTTCTAGCTCCTCTAAGTAGGTAGATAGAGATTCATAAGATTTTTGTAAGTCATTAAGCCGCAGAAGCTGGTTGTAGTCAGGTACCGCACCAATATCACCAACAGGAGGTGTAGGAATTTCGATATCTACAGATTCATTTGGTACGACATGTGTATCAATTTTTTTTCTGGTAGGAATACTATCGATCTTCTCGGGCACAATGGGAGGCTTATTGTTTTCTGTTTGCGAGTTGGATTGTGTTTCTGTTTGTTTTTTTCCACTTTGGGATGCAGGAGTTTCGAAGGAAGAAGATGTTCCAGAATCAATGCTTACGTCAGCGGGAGTCCGATTCGCATGACGAATAGAAAAGAATCCAAAGACAAAGAGAAAAATCAACAATATCACTAAAAAAACCCAACGAACTATACTATACTTTTTGTGTACACTTTGTTTTGTTTTCATTCTTCTATTATAGTAAATGTAATGGAATAATAAACGATGAACTTGGAGGATATATAGTGAATTTTTCAGATTTTTTGGAGCTGTCCTTTTTTAACAATCCTGTAGTCAATTACATCTGGGCTTTCTCTGTATTGGTGATTGGTTTGCTGTTTACCCGCATTGTGATCCGAAAAATATTAATCTGCTGGTTGATCAACAAAACAAAAGAAACCACAGCCCAATGGGACGATATTGTTTGCGATTTAATCAAAACCACCATTGTGCCCCTTTGTGAGCTACTTGTTGTTTATATCTCCCTACAGTTTATCGATTTCTCTGTCACGGCTTCTGTTTGGGTAAACCGAATTTTCTTCCTCTTCGCAGTTGTTATTGTCACAAAATCTGTCAGTGCAATGGTAAAAAATTGGATTTACCATTTACTCAAAAAACAATACTCTACTTCTTCTTCTCATGAAAATTTCAAAGGTTTAATTCAAATCATAACAGGTTTTGTTTGGGTTATTTCGAGTCTCATCGTACTTGATTATTTCGGAGTTGACGTTACAGCTCTGATCGCTTCTGTTGGTATACTAGGATTAGCAGGTGCAATGGCAGCTAGAGGAATTGTTGAAGATATCATTTGCTATTTTACCATTATTTTAGACAAGCCATTTGAAGTAGGGGATTATGTAGCTTTTTCCAACCAAAGCGGGACATTAAAGGCTATTGGACTTGCTAGTTCGCGCATTCAGAGTGTAAGTGGAGAAGAAATTATTCTTTCCAATTCTCAGCTTGTCAACAATCTGATCCAAAACTATAAAAAAATGGAAGAAAGAAGAGCCTCTTTTGCTATCGGAATTTTGTATGAAACACCGTCCTCATTAGTCAAAGAAGTCCCCGTATTGATTCGCTCCATTGTTGAAGAAAAAACAAATGTTCGGTTTGGTCGTTGTCATTTTAAAAACTTTGGAGATTTTAGTTTGAATTTTGAGACTGTGTATTATGTCCTGAACAACAACTATGATGAATATATGGACATTCAACAATCAATTAATGTATCTATCTTTGAAAAGTTTGAAGAAAAAGGAATTGAGTTCGCATACCCCACACAACTTGTATACACTAAACCTCAATCTGCACAAGAATAAAAGATCATTTGCAACAACAACTGGTATATCTCTTCCGTTGTTCCCGTTGATTGAATGATCCCTTTTCGAAATAGAACCGCCTTATTGCCTGACCCAGCCATGCCGATATCTGCATTTGCTGCTTCGCCAGGACCATTCACTTCGCATCCCATCATGGCAACATGAATTGATTTTTGTATAGGCATAGTATCTCTTTCTAGTCTCTCCACATAAGATTTCACATCCCATTTGCATCGGCCACATGTTGGGCAACTTGTTATACGGACGCTTTTGTGCAAATCAAACGCTTGTAGTAAATATTTTGCTGCAAGTACTTCGCTTCGCAGTTCTCCGGTCAAGGATACACGAATTGTGTTGCCAATTTTCTTTTCCAAAAGCGGCTGTAATCCAATGGCTGTTTGGATGATGCCAGGTATCAAAGGACCCGCCTCTGTAACTCCTATGTGAATGGGGAATGGGAAGGTATCGTAAACCCATTGATTCAATGCATAATTGAGTCGAATCTCAGAGGTTTTTACCGAAAGAACAATAGAATCAAAATCTTCCGCTAAGAGGAATTGAATCTCTTTTTGGAGTAGACATTGCATTTCGCTCAATGCTTCTTCTACCGTCAACACGCGGTGAAACGACCCTCCATTCACTCCTATGCGGATGGGTACAGAGTATTCCCTTGCTAAGTGAACAATTTTTTGTTGATCTTCTTTTCTTTTTATATTGGATGGATTCAGTCGAAGCTTATGAACCCCTTTTTTGATACACTCCATAGCAATAGAAGGATGAAAATGAACATCAGCAACAAGGGGCATTTTGCAATTCGATAGAAGAAATGGTATCGCCTCAACAGCCTCCATATCAGGAAAAGCTACTCGAAGAATTTGACACCCGACTTCTTCTAATTCTTTTATTTGGGTCAATGCTAGTGATTTTTGAGCTGGGTGACAACTGAGCATACTTTGAATAGCAATGGGGTAATCTCCACCTATGCTAATGTCACCAATATGAATTACTTTTTTATTGTTCATATTTTCATTTTATGATTGAAAGATAGAAAAACAAATTCATACTAAATGCATGAATCTATTTTATGTATTTATTTTAGCAATGACTCCAATTGGAGAACTGCGTTTGTCTATCCCAAGCGGAATTGGAGCAGGCTTAGAATGGGAGATGGTGTTTCTAGTTTCCATTCTGGGTAATTTGATCCCTGCCATTATGCTAGTATACATGTTGCCTCTTTTAGAACCATTACGAAACCGTCAAGACTTTTTTTTGTGGATATGGTTTGACAAAGCACTTTTATATGCAGAACGGAAACAAAATACGGTTCATAAATATGGTTGGATTGGTCTTTTGCTTTTAGTCGCCATTCCCTTGCCAGGAACAGGGGCTTATACAGGATCGATTGTTTCCTTTTTGCTCCGGATGCACAAGGCTTCTTCCTTGTTCTATATTTTGCTTGGTCTTGTTATAGCAGGTTGCATTGTAACCCTTGCTAGCAAGGGTATTGTTCATTTCTTTATATACAATTCACTATATTAAGGAGGCTACAAGTGAAAAGAACTATTATTTTTGTGCTTCTTCTTGCTCTTATGCTTTTTACTCCCTTTCACAGTTTTGCTCAGACATCTGAAGAACCTGAAACTTTCAACATTTACAAAGATTCATTTTATGCAGGTGAAATGTACCAGATTCCATCAGTGGAAGTGGAACACAATCTTTTCCTGATTGGTTCGACTATAAAAAACAACGCCAACACGGGCAAAGACGTATTCGCCCTGGGCAACAACTACACTCAATCAGGCACTACGCAAGGTAATTCCTTTGTTTGTGGAAATAAAATTTGGATTGAAGGCAATGTACAAGGAGATGTTTTTGTTGTAGGAAACATCGTAGAGATTTCCTCAAGTAGCACGATTGAAGGCAACCTGTTTGTTCTTTCTAGCACATTAACAATGGAAGGAACTGTAGACGGGTTGGTGCAATTCTCCGGAGATACCATTCGTTTTATGGGTAAATCCAGTAGCGCTGAGATGAATGCAAACACCATTATTATAGAAGACGGAGCACAAATCCAAGAACTTCGGTACAGTAGCAATGCATCTCTTTCTATTTCTGACAATGCCGACATTGTGACAATGGACATAAAGCCAGCACCTACAAAACCCGTGGAAACAGAAGCTCCACCAAAAAAATCATTCCCGATTCGATCGAAGATATTTGCCTTATTGTCTTCTCTTCTCTTGGCTTTCCTTGTTTTTTATCTATTCCATACGAACACTAAAAAGACAGTAGAAACAGTGCAAAAGAATTTTTGGGTTTCCTTAGGAATAGGTCTCTTATTTCTTGTAGCACTGCCAATTGGCTTGCTTGTTCTTTTCATTATTGGTTTTGGGTGGAAGGTTGCTCTTTCAATGCTTCTTGGTTCTACAGCAATTTGGATGTTTTCTCATGCACTTGCTGGGATTGCAACCGGATATTTTGTATTCTATTGGATAACAAAAAAAGAACGCCTTGATTGGATCACTGTTTGCATCGGAGTAGTCATTCTATACTTCCTCCAGTGGATTCCAATCGCTGGGTCCATTCTTAGTTTCCTTTTAACCATTGTTTTGTTTGGAGCCCTGCTGCAGGTTGTGTGGAAACAAAATCATAAAAATTGTAAAGAATCGCAACTAGAAACAAAAAAGTAGGGAGAAGAAGAAAAAAGCCATAAAAAAAATGCCGAAGGGGGGACTCGAACCCTCACGGAGAGTGAACTCCTGCAGATTTTGAGTCTGCCGCGTCTACCAGTTTCGCCACTTCGGCATTTTTAATGAAATCGATACTGTATTGTACAATAATTTTTAAAAATAGAAACCTTGCATACAAGACTATTGCATACAAATGTACAAAAATAAAGGCTCAATAGAATGATACGATTTATTGATATCAGATCGTACTCCATGGGCAGCATTGGGATCTATTTTCATGATACACGGGACTCCTACGTCTGCACACTTTGTTTCTAGTGCGTATGCCATAGAAACAGGCACAACAGTATCTTGAGCGCCATGGATAATACAAGCAGAACACTCATTCTCGTCAACAGCTACATCATACGAGATTAAACCCAACTTAAAATCTGCAGAATGAGTAGGAAGAATTCCTCCCCATAAAGATATGATTCCTTTCAGCTTATCTTTATTGCTCCATGGTCTATCGTCATAGGCAACATGACATGATGTGATAGCACCTGCAGAAGAGCCTCCAACTAACACCATGTTTTCGTCAATACCAATTCTAGATGCATTTTCAAGTAGCCAATCGATGGCATCGCGAGAATCATCTACAGCTGCTTCAATAACTGTATCCATCGTATAGGGATAAGGAAGGTCTCGAACTAGCCTATAATTGATCGTACATGCTACATAGCCAAGCTGAGCGTACTCAATACAACGCTTCAGCATAACTTCCTTCGATCCGCTAACAAATCCTCCCCCATGGATCCAAACTAGCAAAGGTCGTTTTTCGAGTGAATCTTCCATGGGTGCAACGATATCCATTTTCAATTCCAGAGTGGATTGATTGGGTTTTTCAATCGTTTTGTAGACAATGTCTGTTTCAATTTTCAATTGATCAGGTGAAAACACTTCTTCTAAATATCGAATGGTTTTGTCTTGACCAAAAGAAGAAAATGTTGGGACGATACATAACAAGCAAACAATAAAAGCGATGCATATTCTTTTCATGCTTGTGTCCTTCCTGTAAAACCATCACAGTCAATCCAGACTGTGATGGTTTTTTTTGGATATTCTTTATTCTTCTTCCATAAAGGGGTATACAAAGTCCTTGGCAGGAGTAAAGCATTCTTTGGTATTTCGGATACTGGTCCATCGAAGTAGGTTAAACTCACTCCCGGCTTTATCATTAGTACCAGAGCTTCTACCTCCGCCAAAAGGTTGGTGTCCGACAACGGCTCCTGTTGTTTTATCATTGATATAAAAATTCCCAGCAGCATGTCTTAGAACATGTTCAGCCAAAATTACAGCCTCCCGGTCTCGAGAAAATATTCCCCCTGTCAACCCATACTCGGATGTTGTATTGCACAATTCAAGGGTTTTTTCATATTGTTCATCTTCATAGATGTAAAACGTGATGACAGGTCCAAAGATTTCTTCTTCCATTGTTTTGAAATGTGGATCTGTTGTAAGGATAATAGTAGGCTCTATAAAGTAGCCCTTGCTATCGTCACAAGTGCCCCCCCAAATAATCTGTGCATCTTTATGTCCCTTTGCATATTGAATATATTCCTTAATCTTGTCGAAAGAAGGTTTGTCAATAACAGCGTTAAGGAAGTTCGAAAAATCTCGAACATCTCCCATTTTGATGCGGCTAAGTTGTTCTTGTAGTTGCTTCCATATTTCGTTCCATAGTGATGTAGGCAAATACGCTCTCGAATTAGCAGAACACTTTTGTCCTTGATACTCAAAAGCACCTCGAATAATTGCTGTTGAAACTTCTCTTGGACAGCTAGATGGATGCACTACAAGAAAATCTTTCCCTCCTGTTTCTCCAACAATACGGGGATAGGATTTGTATCTAGAGAGGTTTTCAGAAGATCGTTTCCATAGCATTTGAAATACTTCCGTAGAGCCTGTAAAGTGAACGCCGGCAAAATGCGGACTATCTAGGACAATATCGGTGATGGCAGAAGAAGGACCTGGGATAAAATTAATTACGCCTTTGGGGAGACCCGCTTCAAGTAATATTTTCATGAATACATAGTTGGAGTAAACTGCAGTTCTAGCTGGCTTCCATAAAGAAACATTACCCATAATGGCTGGAGCTGTCGGAAGGTTCCCGCCAATGGAGGTAAAATTGAAGGGAGTGATAGCATAAATAAATCCCTCTAAAGGTCTATATTCTAGACGATTCCAAATGCCTTTGGAATTGTTTGGTTGTGTTTGATATATTTTCTGCATAAAGTGAACATTGTAGCGTAAGAAATCTGCTAACTCGGCAACACAATCTATTTCAGCTTGGAAAGCATTCTTACTTTGACACAACATGGTTGCTGCATTCATTTCGTCTCGATAGGGTCCTGTTAAAAGCTCAGCTGCTCGTAGGAAAATAGCGGCTCTTTCTTCCCAGGGCATAATAGACCATGTTTGCCAAGCGACTTGCGTAGATTCAATTGCATCTTTAATTTCACGCTCCCCCGCTTGATGAAATTCTGCAAGAACATGGTGGTGTTCGTGGGGACATATACATGTGGCCTTATTGCCAGTTTTCACTTCTTTTCCATCAATAATTAAGGGAATTTCTATTTTTGTTTGGTACATCTCGTCAAGCTTCTTTTTTAGCTGTATTCTCTCGGGAGAATTAGGGGCGTACGATAAAATAGGCTCATTAATAGGAGCCGGAATCTTATAATTCGAATTCATGCCAACCTCCATAAATTTTTGTGTCCTTATATTATACCAAACTAGTAGATAAAAGAGTGTCAAAAAAAAGAGATAAAGTCATTGTTTTTTCCCAATGTTCACTGTCCATAGGCTCAGAACAATAAGTACTGAGCCAGTCCATTGCAAAGGGGTCATTGTTTCGTGTAATAGTAAAAATCCCCCCAGAACACCTGCTACAGGAATAAAATTCACATACGTTGACACAATGGTAACTCCAACAACCTTGACTGCATAGTTATAAAACAAGAATGCCAAGACAGAACAAACAATAGATAAAAACAAGAAGTGGATCCAAAGATAGTGAGGAATATCCACTTGATATCCCTTCTCAAATATTGCCAGGGGAAGCAGGAGAAAAAAACCATATACACTTTGCCAGGCAGTTGCAGTCAGCGTGTCCATGCGAGAATGCAGATGGGAAGCCAAGAAAGTAAAAAAAACCCAACAACCAACAGCGCCAATCATTAATAAATTGCCTTTTAAAGGGTCAGGGGCTGCATGAGATGCACCTTGTGTTGAAATGATAAGAACTGCTCCTAAAAAGGAGATTCCGGTGGATAGAATTTGCCATAAACGCACATGAATACGGTATAGGATACTGGTTATCAAGGCGGTAACAATTGGAATAAGGGCTATGATGATAGAGGCATTGGAGGCAGTTGTGTACATAATTCCCCTTGCCTCAAACCAAAAATATAGAGCAACCCCAGACATTCCGCTAAAAAGAAGGACAAGGTGATCCATCCAGGAAAGAGATTTTTTCTTTTTGCGAAAAAATAATACTATAGAAAAAACAAAAGCAACGATTCCGTATCGAATTGCGGTCATCGTCATGGGAGGAATCCCTGCTAACAAAATTGCCTTCATACTGACAAATGACAAACCCCATGCCGAAACAGAAAAAAGGACCAATAGGTTCGCAAAAAAACGAATCCGTGAAGTTGTTTCCTTCATCAAGATAAAACTTTAGTGTTGCAGCAATTCAGTCTTTTTTAAGGCCTTCTCCATAATCATTGCCAAAACTCCCCCGCTAAGAGCTGTAAACAATTGTGTCACGCCAAACGTCTGAGCAACTGGTTGAGGAAGCTGTAAAATGAAAGCAATCGCTACTGCAAAAACTCCATATTTTAATGCAGACCCAAAAACAACGCCCAGTAGTGTTTTGTATAATTGTGGAGTTTGACCCCTAAACAAAGAAAAAACAACTACTAGCACTGCATTTCCTATCATAATAACAGGAACCATCTCGGGTCTTTGCATAATGCCAACGGCCACAGCTATCAAAGGCGTAATAAGACCAAGAGAAACGCCCCCCCATACTCCTAGAAGCATGCAGGCCATAAATAACATAAGGTTGACGACAGGACCGGTAATAGGTTGTGGGAGTTTCAGCATTTGAAATCCAATTGTGATAGCTATTAAAATAGCCAATCGGACCATCCATTGAACGGGATAACGCATTTTTGAAGTTTTTTGTGTGCTCAATTTTCACCTCAGTTCAAATAGAATATTATTATTATATAATGTTTTTATGTTAGAAAGGATGCAAACACGAATCACCAAAAAAATAAGGAATGGAAAATGAATGTCTAAGAATATCCGATTTATTCACTGTGGCGATCTTCATTTAGAGGCCCCCTTTAAAGGCGTACAAGTAGAGAACGAAGAGATTTGGAAAGCAGTAGAAGGGTCCACTTTTAAGTCGTTTGAAAAAGTTGTTCAAACTGCTATATCACAAAAGGTTGATTTTGTACTCATTGCTGGCGATATTTATAACGCTGCTAACAAAAGTATTCGAGCACAGCTCTTCTTTCTGAAACAAATGCGGTTGTTATCCAATCATAAGATTCCCTGTCTGTTTGTGCATGGCAACCATGACTCTTTGGATAGTTGGATGATGAAAGCAGAATTCCCCGATTCCGTTTTTCAGTTTCCTCCTTTTGTCTCCTGTAAAAGCTTGTATCGTGATAACAATGATACTCCTTACGTGAATGTTATTGGGTATAGCTACCCTACCCGAGATATTCAAAAAAATATTGCCAAGGAAATGGTCGATTTTTCGAAAACTCTCGATTCAAACATATACAATATTGGGCTCCTTCATTGCAATGTGGGAGGAGACCCCTCTACCGAAAATTACGCACCCTGTTCTCTGCAAGACCTTCTTACACCCAACATTCATTATTGGGCTCTTGGACACGTTCATACAAGAAAGTTACTTCACGACGACCATCCTGCAGTAGTGTACCCAGGAAACACCCAAGGCTTACACATCAACGATACCCAGAAAAAGGGATTTTATCTAGTAAATGTCCATGACTGGGAAACAGAATGCAGTTTTATTGAAACCAGCTCTTTTCTTTGGTTCCATATCACTCGAGAAGTTCATGAAGAACACATTGATCAATTGATTGAATCAATGATGGAAGATATGATAGATAAAACCCAAGATTCCTCCGGGATTTTCCGTTTTGAATTGGTAGGGCACACACCCCTCCATAAGAATCTGCAAGATCATTTGCAGGAAATGGAAGATTCAATTCGAGAAAATACTGAACAAGAAGGGTGCTATCTAGAATCCATTCGGATCCAAACAAAACCATACTTAGACGTAGATGCCATTCGAAAACGAAATGATTTTAGTAGTTTGTTTTTACAAAAAACCGAAGAGCTTCTGCAGGCTGAAAATCTTGAAGAAATTGCCAAAAATCTACTCGACGATATGCCTTTGCAAAAACTTCTTCGAATGGTACCGGATAAAGAGTTTCTTATTCCATGGAAACGCATTGTTTCTAACGCACAAAGCCTAGGATTAGAATTACTATCGGAAGATCAGAATGAAGATTAAATCCGTATACATTGATCAATTTGGTGGATATGAAAAGACAAGAATAAATCTATCGGAAGGTTTTTCCTTATTTTTCGGCCATAATGAAAGCGGAAAAACAACTTTGCGAAATTTTTTCCAACAAATGCTGTTTGGGTTTCCAAAAAAAGCATCCAAAACAGATGGTACATATCCTCCATTTAATGGTGGAAAGCCTTCGGGCACAATTCAGATCATCACCTCTTCTGACAAAGAATACAAAATACAAAGACTTGATCAAAAAGTATCCGTTCTTTATCCCGATCAAACTTTGTCTAATCAAGAAATCGACCATTCTTTATGGAACGGCATTGACAAAGAAACCTTCCGTCAAGTTTTTTGCATGGACGTAAAAGACTGGAACGGGTTGTCTTTGATGAATAAAGAAGAAATGCAGAATCGTTTTCTCTCTGCGAGTTTTGGTGTTCGATCCCTTTCTTTTGCGCTCAATCAACTGCAAAAAAAATACAAAGAAATTTTGACCCCTAGCGGTAGAACGCAAATATTGAATAAACTTCACAAAGAATTGCGAGAGACCAAAAAGAAAATTCGTGACAGGGAACAGATGAGCTCAGAATACCTTCAATGGAATGATGAATTAGATTCTCTAGAAGATCGTATTCGGGAAATCCAGAAAGAAACTTCAATTCTCCAAAAAGAGCAGCTTCAAAGATCTCTCTGGCATGGCATGAAGAACGATTGGGTATCCTACCAAGCCAAAAAGAAGGAGCTTGAAAAATTTCCTTCTTTGTTCCATTCTGTTGCCTTTTCAGAAAGCAGACTAGAAAAAGCAAGAGAGTGTTACAATGATAGGGAAAATCTTACAGAATCTTTACAAAAGATTTATCAAGAGCGATCGGTTCTACAGCAGAGATATACAGAAATCGCAATACAAACCTCCATACTTGAAGCAGCACCATTCATTCACCAGCTTGTCGAACAGAAAAAACAATATGCGCAAGCGGTCGAAGATTTTCCTCGAATACGTTTGGAAAGAAAGAAACAAAAAAAACTTCTGCATCAACTACTTACAAGAATAGATCCTCAGTGGAACGAACAAATCCTACAAGACAATATCCCTCAAACAGCTGAAGAAGAACTACAGATTCATCGTTGGAAACAAGACTTCAACAATCTTCTACAGCAAGTAAAAAGGTTGGAAGATACAAAGAGCAAAAACGAAGAAGATGTTTCCGTTTTGCAACGGAAGTTACAAACTGTTGATAAACAAATTCAAGAAGAAGAATCCAACCTTTTAACAAGCAAAGAATATGCCTCTCTTGTTGGCCATTATGAACAATGCAAAGAATTTCAGAAACAGCTTTCTTACTTGCAACAAAAAGAATGGGAATCCAATCTTCAATCCAGGCTTCATGAAATGCCATCGAAGTCTATTCTCCTGAGTCTGTTTACCTTGTTGTTTGTAAGCTTATCTAGCATTGTTCTTCTGCCAAGTATGGCAATTGTCCGAACCATAGGATATGTTGTTGGACTAGGTAGCATTCTGTTCCTTTTCTATCTGCTAGGTTTCAAAAAACAAAAACCAAAAAAAAGTGAGGGAGCAGACATAAAGAACACCATGCGAACCTACTGCAAAAAACACCAGATTCCAATGCAATCTTTTGATAATTCTGATATTACCAGGCTTCTGACAATGTGGGAGCAGACCTTACAGAATCATCGAGATAGATTGCAAGCTATTGCAAGATGGAAAGAAACCATGGCTGATTTGCAATCAGACTTTACAAGATTGAAAGCAAAGATTGAAACAATAAACAACCAATATGCTGAAGCAGAACAACAGGTAAAAGACATATCCCAAAAATGGGAAGCATGGAAACGAGAACACCACCTTTCAAACCAAATTAGTATCCACGATGCAGATATTCTTTTCTCTTTGATCAAAGATGCACAAACTCAGTTAAATTCATTGATTCAATATTCTGATAGGCAGGTTTTAGTAAAATCAACCATTCGCAATGTCCAAGGGCAACTTATAAAAATACTGCACGGTCTGGAAGAAACTGTTACAAAAGAAACACTCTCAGCAGAGTCTATTACAAATCTACAAAAACGATTGTCTGATGCAGAAGAAGCGGCTCAAAATAAAAAAGAGTTGGATATACATATTGCACAATTAAAGCGCAGCGAAGTAGATATTCAAGAACGGTTGGACATAAGAGTAAAACAATATCATTCTCTGCTACAGTCCTATCAAGTTAGCGATATGGAGGAGTTTGAACTACTGACAAAAGAATATCAATCCTTCCAAAGGAGCAAAGAAGAACAAGAATCACTTTTCCATAGATTGTATGGAAAAGTAGGCAATGACGAAAGGTGGAATGATACTATTGAAACACTCTCAAAGATTGACTTTCAAGAAAATGAAGATCGTTTGCTTCGTTGTCAAAACGCGATTAAAACGTTAGAAACACAGATCAATGATGCAGTTGAAAAACGTGGTAAACTCCAACAAAAGAGAGAAGACCTATACGCAAACAATGAAATGGAATATCTTCAACAACAGAAAGAATCTCTTGAGAACAATCTACAGGAAAAAGCAGAAGAATGGCTTACCTACGTTGTTGCTTATAGTTTGATTCAAAAGACAAAATCTGTCTTTGAAGAAAAACAACAACCTGGTGTCATTCGATATGCCAGTGACTGGATCTATGAAATAACGGATCACAGATATCATCTCATGAAAACGAGTGATTCTGAGAATAGCCAGGAAAGCTTTGTCTTGTACGATACCTCCGATACAAGAAAAACAGAAAAAGAATGGAGTGATGGTCTGGCTGATCAGGTCTATTTAGCCATCCGAATTGGACTCATCTATGAGCTCTCTGAACATGGAGAAACACTCCCGTTGTTTCTTGATGATATTTTTGTTCGTTTTGATGCAGCCAGACAAAAAAAAGCAGCCAAGTTATTGCTGGAAATGTCAAAGAAGCACCAAATCTTTTACTTTACGTGCCATACCTCTATTTTACATTCTTTTCAATTAGCTGCTAAAGAAATTGAAGATGTATTCCCTTCTTTTTACGAAATACATCATTTCGATCTACAAAAGCTTCCAACAGGAGACAACAATGAAGATACAGTGGCCACATTATTCAAGCAATAAGAGCTTTGCAAGTGACAATAATGCGGGGATTCATCCTGCTATATTGGATGCTATTCAAAAAGCCAATCATGGACAGTTTGTAGCCTACGGTGACGACCCCTACACACAAGAGGCATTGCGAGTGTTCCAGCAAATTTTTGGAGAAAACACAAGTACATTCTTCGTGTATAACGGAACCGGAGCCAACATTACGGCGCTAGCTTGTGGCACAAAATCCTATCATTCCATCCTCACCACTGACACGGCCCACATCGTATGTGATGAATGCGGAAGTCCGGAAAAAATAACAGGGTGCTCCATAAAACACGTTTCCAATACGTTGGGGAAACTATCCCCAAGGCAGTTATATGGATTCTTGGAATGCAAAGGAATTGAACATCATTCCCAGCCAAAAATAATTTCTATCACGCAAGCAACCGAGTTAGGAACCGTGTATACTCCAGTAGAAGTAAAGGCCATTTGTGATTTTGCCCATCAAAATGACATGTATGTACATGTAGACGGAGCAAGGATAGCCAATGCTGCAGCCACATTACAACTTCCCCTTAAAGCCATTACTATGGATTGTGGCATAGACATGCTTTCCTTTGGGGGGACAAAAAATGGATTAGCCTATGGCGAAGCTTTGGTTTTTGCATCCCAAAAACTAGCACAGGACGCTTTGTTTATCCGCAAACAAAATGCCCAATTAGCCTCCAAAATGCGGTTCATATCTGCGCAATTTTTAGCCTATTTTGATCAAGACTTATGGCTTCAAAACGCAATTCAGGCTAACCAAATGGCAAAATATCTGGAACAATGTATCCAACTCCATCTCCCTGTATTAGAAGTTACAAAACCAGTCGAATCCAATGCTGTTTTTGTACGTCTTCCAAAAACCCATGCCTTACTCATGCAAGAAGCTTCATTTTTTTACTCCTGGAATCTATCCAACTCAGAGTATCGATGGATGACATCTTTTGATACAACAAAAAAGGATGTTGAAGAGTTTATAGAACAAATGAAAAAAATTCTTGCAGACTAAAACAAAACAATCAATCGTGCTACAATAGTGTCATGAAAACTTTCGTTTCCTCCTTACTTTGCTTCTTTTTGTTTTCATCTTTTCTCTCCCTGTATTCTTGCCAAAAATCGGATTCTCCGATGGATGAAAGCTCTTTACCTGTCTCCTCGGTTACTGCTAAAGTCTCTCAAATTACGATTCCTTTTGCATCTCAAATTCCAGAAGATGCCCGTGTGTTTATACCAAAAAGTATTCCCGGATCATACTTCGTCTATGCCGAATTTGATGGAAACCCTGGCCCAGAGGGTGTCATTTTTCTTGAGCACCCAGATTACCCAAGCCACATTCAGCTCAATCTTTACTCGCAGGAAGGAGAAAATTGGGTAAAAAAGGGATGGAGCCTAATTCAAGGAGAAGAGCTCGATTGGGTCTACTTACATAAACAGTTCATATATGTTGGGATTCAACTTCCAAATCAAAAGAAAGTTTTATACATTTACCTTATTGATACCATTGGAAAAGAATGGACGCTTAATCGCATTAACACAATTACCTACCATAAATTGCACATTGAAAACTACCCTGGTAGCTATGGGAACGATGATAAGCCTGAGATTGCTCGGTGGACATTCGATAAAGCTGGCCAAGAAAATATTGAGCTATTCCGCCTTAACAGCTGGGAATACAATTTTAGTTTTGTTTATGCTGAAGATTCTTACCCTTTCTTTTTCCCCGATATTGTCTCCGAGTATCAAGAAAAAGTTCGCTCCAATAGTTCAAACCTTGCTCTTGCCATTCAACTCATTGCATATGAAACATATGCCAACTACAGTGATACTGCTCTACAAAAGATCAAAAGATTGTTACAATCCTCGACTAGTTCTTTGACAGTGGAACAAAAACACCTTTTGACCTTGTTGCAATGCAAATGCTTACTACAATTACATCGATATGAAGAAGCACAACTTGTTCTTCAAAACTGGATTCCTGACATCCCCGAAGAGCCTTTCTCTATGAAGTTTTTAAAGAAAAAAGCATACATTGCTTTACAGGATGCACTTTTGTATCAAAAAAAATATGCTGCTTCAAAAAGTGTATGGGAAATGATGCCCACAATATCCTCCGATGAATACAAGGCAAACGATCAGTTAATTGAATTAAATCCTCACATCAATATAGCACCAAAAGCAAATTATATTGAGCCCTACCACATGATTCAGGAGTACTACAAAAACAAAGATTTTTCTCATTTGCTTATACAATGGAAAACGTTCCAAGAATGGGGATTGTCACAAACACCACCTTTGATTATATCAAATCCCACCCTACCCTCTTTCCTGTCAGAAACCTATGAAGGAATGGTTTTGTTTCAAATCCAAGAAGTGGGAACCGTTATTGCCTGGGCAGAAGATAGAACCATTCACATGACTCCATTTTTCTTTATCCACTCCTTTTCTCACCAACAGACTGCCGATTCTAAGCCTGACAGATTTTACACAAATAAAGACAAACTGGGCCTTATCCTTGTAGAAGAACCTTCCAAAGATTTATTCTTAAAGTCATATCAATACCTCGTTCTAAGAAATGGATCTTGGAAAATAGAGTTTAGTTCTCCTTTTTATCCCAATGGCTCCATACACGTAAACGAACCCAATTTTGAAATAGTTACGGCAAAAGGGCAAATCGTTTTAGATGCAACAGGGAAAGGGTATCTTTTTGGTGAATGCAACTCCTCTACATATCACCGCTACTATCAAGAAATTTGGATTCTGGAAAACGGAACCTACAACCTGATGAGTTCAAGCATTGTTCAGTCACCTTATCAAACTCTTGTTGACTATTTGTATTACCTGTATAATGGCAACATTGAAAACGCAGAAGAACTGGTAACAGAACCTTCGATAATAAAGCAGACCCACGATCTTGAAATTGTTGGAAATACGGGATTTTATTCATGTCCAAAATGGGTCCTGAATTCCAAAGGAGAAGATGTGATTACATTTCGAATCAAAGACAAAGAGAATGTAGCTTTTTATTTTACACAAAAACAAGGTAAGTATATTATTTTTCAGATTGAAGAAAATCCCGACCTATCTACTCTTCATTCCCAACCTTCTCAATAATTTTATACCCAAACAATGTATATGATTGAACAGAACAATGAAAAATTTCATGCCTTGTCAAATCTTTTTCGTTACATTCTTCAACCAAAAGCTGTAAAAAAGCCTCTGCAGACTTCATGCGGCAGTCGGATCGAGATTGTTCTTCAGTATCTGACGGCCAACCTTGTTGTGCAGCTTATTCTTGGAGGAGCAATTACATATGTTCTTTTTTTAATTGACTCCCGATTAGGTACAACCACAACCAATGAACTAGCGTCTTTTGTACAATCTAGCTCTTATTGGGAACTCTTGCTGATAGGGGGAATCCTGCTACCACTTACAGAAGAAATTGGATTCCGGTTGCCCTTGCATTTTCACCCCATATCTTTAGGGATTTCCATTGTCTATATCCTTATTCTATTGCATTCTATTTTTTCTTCACAGAATTCGTCTTTTTTTGGATCAAACAATCTTATCATGATGGGCATTTTCATATTGATTGGCAGTAGTTGTACCATCCTTTTTTTCCGGAAGAGAACCTCTATCGAAACAGTCTGGCATACACATTTTCGATGGATCTATTATGGTTTTGCGATTCTTTTTGGATTCATGCATATATCTAACCTTTCCTCCTCTAGCCTATGGATATATTTTCTTTCACCTTTGATTATTTTGCCTCAATTTATATCAGGACTTGTTATGGGCTACATACGGTTACAGTTTGGGTTTCTTTGGGGATTTGCATTTCATGCCATATGGAATAGTGCACTTTTGTCTCTTGCTTATATCGCCTATACCTATCTTACTGTCTGAGAGATCATCAAAGCACTGCTTTACAAGGAGCACATTTGTGGAACTAAGTATTACAAGCTATATCTTTCTTTGTTTGTTTGGTTTTATAGCTGCCTGGGTAGACAGCATTGCTGGTGGAGGTGGTATTATTACTATACCCGCCTATTTAGCAGCTGGATTGCCTCCTCAGTTTACCCTTGGGACAAACAAGCTTTCTGCAAGCTTCTCCTCATTCACTAGTTCATTTCGATATTTTTGTTCAAAAAAAACCAATCTTCGGCTTTTGTTACTTTTAGCTCCTTTCACTCTAATCGGCTCCATCGTGGGAGTTCGAACAATCTTGTTACTAAACAACACTTTATTAAACATTGTGCTTAGTATAGGGATTTTATCTGTTGGCCTGTATTCCATATTTCACCCCTCTTTAGGAACCATCGATACTTCTTTGCAACATCCTACTAGAAAGAGTATTTGGATAGGTATGTTCCTGTCTCTTTCTTTAGGATTCTATGATGGCTTTTTTGGACCTGGCACTGGATCATTTCTCATGTTTACATTCATTAAGTTATTTGGGTACGACTATCTTCGTTCTAGTGCAAATGCGCGCTTTCTTAATTTTATTAGCAACATCACATCCTTGATTACCTTTATACTGTATGGAAAAGTCCTATTTGTCGTAGGCATCCCTGTTGGCATTTGTATGATTGGAGGTTCATGGTTGGGATCTCATATGGCAATTAAAAATGGGAACAAAATCGTCAAACCAATTTTTGTCATTGTAACGATTGCTGTTGCTGTTAAACTAATAATAGACTTACTCTAAAGTGCTTTTTCCTATCTGAACACAAAGGAGTATCAATGAAACAGCTTCTAGGTAAGACTATATGGATTGTTCTGCTATCGTTAGTTGTCATTGTTTTTGTTCTAATTTATGGAGTTGAGCAATCGCACATATTTTCTACTGTCAACTCTATCCCTTTTCTAACCTATGACGAAAAAGCAGAGAACAACCAATACATGGCTCATGAGTGGAACGTGATAAACGGCATTGTTATGTTTGAAAAAAAGCCTGTTTTCAAATCAGACGCGCCGGATACGTACCCTTTTATATGGGATGGAAAACACGATTTGATCTTTATAGATGTACCTTCTGAAATAGAACCCTCTATTCAAACGCAATCTCACATTCAAAAAACTTTTGTCAGACCAAAAACACCCCTTTCTATACAAAGGGTTTTACGCCCTGGTTTACATATTCAGATCTCCATTGCCGATCATGGAAGCCATACTCAGGCTACCGCTGAATACCATGGATACAAACATGATAAATATACCCTTAACCCCACTCTAGAAGATTACAAAAATGCCGTCCTTATAAGACCTTTAGATGCTGTTGAAATAGAAGCTACTACGTTTGTATATTTTCAGTTTGCATGGCTTGAGAACAACACAAACTTGAAATTCGGGATAGTAGAAGGAAAACTTTCAAAAAATCTTCTTGAATGGAGAGTTGTTACAGATGACATAGGTTTTCAAGAAACTGGGAAGGGCAGTAATTGCGTTGTATGTCAAGAAAAATTGTGGTTTTCGTTGCTAGATGGGTCAATATACTCCATTTCTGTGAAAAAAGGGGTCATAAAAAGACATGAATCCGTAGAGAAAGCATTAACGCTACGTACCGAAAACAACCCCCAAGCAGAATTGTATCGGTTCCAAAACGCTCTACTTGCAAGAAGATTTATCCCAGGGGAACCTGCATGTACAATCCTTGTCATCGAAAACAATAAAATAACCAATAGAATTGAAGTAGATCAAGATTTTGTCAGCATTTTTCATTCCAACAAAAAATCCATGTATTATCAACTAGAAGACGGCATGAAAGATCCTCGCGATTGGTTCCTTCCCTTCTCATAAAAGGAGTTGTATGATGAAAATCAGAGTTATTGTTTCGGTCCTTATCATTCTATCGTTCTGTTTCACAATGTCCTACTGCACAAGAACCAAATCAAATCCTCAACTCATAGAAGACCTAGCCAGTATTCAAACAACCGAAAATGGTTGGTTTGTTACTCTATCGGGTACTCCCATAAATTCAATCAGTATCAACAATGAGCATGTCTTTGGATCCACCGACTATGGTCTTCTGCACTTCTTTTCCTTAACCAACGACCCTACAGGAGAACTATTGTTCCCTACCACCAAAGAACGCTGCCTTAATCACTTTGTTGGAAGCGGTACGGATGAAAATGGAACACCCATAAGTCGCTACTTGTATATTGAGAATGCATCGCTACACAGTAGAGATTTGTTTTGTTCAGCCAATGAAAAGAAGGTGGTACCAAAAAACGGGCCTTCCATTTCTTTGTCTACATACCCCCTGTTTGCTGGTGGAACCATTAAGCATCATCTCGACTCAGATGTTTCTTCGAAAACCACAGCTTTGGCAGCCTACACAGATTTACTTTTTATTTCAAAAGACCAAACGATCCAACATCATTCGCTAGAGAATCACGTCTTTCAAAGTCATCTAATTGGCTCGTCTTATTACTACTTATCAAGAGGCATGAATCCACCAGCTACGCAGTTTCATTCACTGAAAACATCAGCTCCCTCGAAGTCTTGGAGTTTTCATCCATCCAGCAACAATCCAACAGAAGCACTCATTGATGCATCGTTTAGCCATTCCCTGCAAAGATTCTTTGCATGTTTTCGGTACGAATCGATAGACACTCGCACACTGCTTATTCAGTCGCTGGACAGTGACGGAACAAAGCAGCAAGAAAAAATCCTTACGGGCAATGCAGAAGGACCTCTCCCTACATCGTCGATGTATAGTTTTGTTCTGAACAAAAAGATTCTTTTAATTGGTGAATTGTTCCAAAAAGGAGAAATCATTTGCATGGATACAACAAACTTTCAAGAAGTTTGGAGATACACTGATGAGTCAGAAAATAGTATACTCGATATAGTTACAGACCCAACTCATCAAAAACTATTTGTCTTGCTGACAAATGGTAGGCTTGTAACCTTGGATATAGAAAATGGGAATCTGATGCAATCAGATATTGTTGGTCCCGATCTTGAAGATGTTGCATACTCAACTGGTTCTATTCACATGTTCGGTAGCGGAATAACTGGTTGCTTAAATAATTCAATAGCCAATCCTTATCGCAGCTTGTTCTTCTATCAATCTCTATCATCGCAATGAAGTAGATGAACGACAGAAATATCGGGTGGATTACACAACCGAAAAGGTAAAACAGTAGCCCCTAGTCCTCTATTTACAAACATTGTCGTACGGTCTTGTTGATATTCTCCCTCCATATAAGTGGGAAAAAACCCTTGATTGGGAGCATATATCCCCCCAAACCAGGGAATTCGTATTTGTCCCCCATGTGTATGACCAGAGAACACAACGTCTACTTCAGCACTCACATATTGCTTGAAAAACTCTGGCCTATGTGTCAATAACAACGAAAACAAATCTTGCCCACATTCCTGTCGCATTTGTTCTAGCATTAACGCATAATTGGCAGGATTTGTTGCAAGAGCATCTCTTAAGCCCATTAACAATAGCTGACTATTTTCTTTTGTAAGCACAATGGCCTTATCATTTAATAGGGTTACTTTATTGTCTTGTAAATCTGCTAGCAATTTTTCATAAAGAGCATTCGGTATAGATTCCTCATGGTTGCCAGTAACAAAATACACAGGGTATCTTCTTGTTAACTGTTCCATTAACACAAGCCCTTGTGTATTTACATCATATCTTCTTTCAATCAAGTCTCCCGTAAAAACAATAATGGAAGGGGATATTACATCTATGATATTCACCAACAATTCTTGCTGGTGTCCAAACGATGCATTATGTAAGTCAGAAATATGCAGAATTGTAAATTCATGAAACTGCTTAGGTATTTGAGAAGATTCTACGTGATAATGAGTAACAGCTGGCTTTTGGTAAAAAAGAAGTTCCATGCATACAACTCCTGTAACAAAAATAACAAAGGCTTTGAACCAAAAAGAGTGTGACATATAATGGCGTTCAGCTTTCTATAGTTTGTATTTAAAGATTCGCTGATCTATTTGGCAAACATTATTCGAAGAGCAGCAAAAATCATAATGACACCAAATATTCTTTTCAACCAAACAGTAGGAATTTTCATAGCACTTTTTGCTCCCAAAAGAGTGCCAACAAAAAATCCTACGACAACCAACAAACCTATAACTACTTCAACGTGACCGTTCTTGTAGTACTCGATAGCACCTAAGAGGCCAATAGGTAACACCATGAGGGCAAGGGTTGTACCTTGTGCTGCAAGCTGAGGAAGTCCCATTAGTATCAACATAGGGATAATAATGATTCCTCCTCCAAGCCCCAAAAGCCCACTAAGAACTCCTCCGGTAAATCCAATACAGATATATACGAACCAGTTTTGCATAGTTATCCACCTTTTTTCCACAGCTAAGTTACGAACTGTGGGAATTGTTTTGATAGTCTTCTCTGCTACTAGATGGTTTTTCAATCTTGCACAAAACCCATTATACATAATGTTTGCAAAATTTCTTTGATGAAATGTGAGCAAAAAATCAAAGACAATGAAGAATTATTTTTTTTCCTCTAAATTCTCCACATGTTTTCCACAATTATTTTTAAAATCGACTTGAAAACTAGAAATAAATTTTTTCTTCTTTCCAATTCAAAAAACAATTTTTTTCTAGTTTTTTAGGAGGCCTCTTTCAATAACACGACATCATGAGGGGTATAGGGCTATTTCTTAAAAGTGTTAGCAGTTTTGTACACAAGGGGCATCTTTTTGATAATTAGAGAATGCAGTTTTCATTGTTAATCCCTGCGTATCAGTTATCATGATATTTTATCCACAATCCTTTAAAAAATTTTGATACATAATTCGTCAGGTTGTTTTTAAAAAAACATCTTTGAATTTTCAGGTATACCAAGGAAATTTTTTAGTTGCCAATTATTTTCAGGTATACTATTGGCATATGAAAGAATTGTTTAGTTGCCATTCAATCACATTTTTAAACGTCATTCAATCCTCCACAGTTACAATTTTTGATTCTTTTATTACAAGCATTAAAGGTTCTTCTGGTTCTGGAAAGAGCACTTTTCTTTCTTTTCTCAATGGAACAAAAAGCCCCACTTCGGGGATTGTGTTTTACAAAGGAAAGGACATTGCCTCAATGGATATCATTCATCACCGCAGAAACGTAACGCTTGTAGAGCAAAAACCCGTATTGTTTCCTGGCACAGTTTACACCAACCTTACAATAGGCCTAGAGATGCAACAAAAGGAATTTCCCCACGAAAAACAATTGCAAGAATACCTAGAAGATTTTCAACTTACCGTTTCTCTTCAAGAATCTGTTTATTCACTTTCTGGGGGTGAAGCACAGCGAGTTTGTATCATTCGTTGCTTGCTTCTACATCCAGAAGTCTTACTCCTTGATGAGCCTACGTCCTCATTGGATGAAGGTACTGCTGACCAAATACTGCAGTATTTAATGAAAGTGCATAAACTCTCTTCTATGAATCTAATCTTCTCCTCTCATTCAGAAAAGCTTTGCTCTTTAGCAGACAAAACCATTGTCCTTCGCAAAAATCGCATCGAGGATCAACCATGAGTGATATAGAGATAACAAGATTAGCAATAGCCTATATTTTCATTGTTCTACTCTACTTTTTTATGAAAAATCGCAAGATACATCAAGAAATGTTGCTTTTGATAGCATCCTTCAGAATGACTATTCAGCTTGTTTTAGCTGGCTATCTTTTAGGCGTTATCCTTGAAGTAAACAACCCCATTGTTACTTTGACTACAGTGCTTCTGATGGAAATTTTTGCGATCTTAAACATTCAAAAAATCGCTCAAAAAAAAATGTCCCCGCATATTCTTAAAAGTGTCATCATTAGTCTTTCTAGTGGTACATTACTAGCGCTTTGTTTCTTTTTAATCATTGTTGTTAACCCTCCTTCCCTTTTTGACCCTAGATATTGGATCCCTTTGGCTGGAATGATTATTGGAAATGCCATGACTGGAGTATCCATTGGATTAAAAACTCTCCTAGACAACGTAGAAGCAAAAAAAGACCAAATACAAACACTCCTCCACCTTGGTGCTGAACCAAAAGAAGCTATACGGGAGAGTATCAACAAAAGCTTCGAAGCAGCGATTCTCCCCACCCTGAATTCAATGCTAGGAATGGGTATCATTTTTTTACCCGGTATGATGAGTGGTCAGATTATCGCTGGATCTTCTCCGGTAACAGCAATACGGTACCAAATAGGCATTATGCTCGGTATTACTGGCAGTGTGTCGTTGAGTATTTTCATTTTCGCCAGTATTGTATGGAAGAACTTCTTTAACGAAAAGAAACAATTCATCTCCTGAATTGTCTTCATCATAGTATCTTTTTGTGCTATTATGGAAGAAAATCATCTTCGTGATCCATTTACGTGTACATGGAGGATTCTATGAAGGAAGTACTCAAAGATTTAGGCATTGATGAAGTGAATTATGGCGTTTGTCTTGGCCATGTAAACCAGTGGAAAAAAACCCATGGAGAAAAGGTTACAAGTACTTCACCCATCGATGGTGAACCACTTGCATCTGTAATCCTAGCGACAGAAGAAGACTACGAACAAGCCGTTGAAAAAGCTCACGCTGCGTTTCATAAATGGCGATTGATCCCTGCTCCCCAAAGAGGATTAATCGTTCGAGATATTGGCTTGGCACTTCGGAAATACAAAGAACCATTAGGAACCTTGATAACTCTTGAAATGGGGAAAATATATCAAGAAGGACTGGGAGAAGTTCAAGAAATGATTGATATTTCTGATTTTGCTCTTGGTCAAAGTCGCATGCTTTATGGCTCTACAATGCACAGTGAAAGGCCCTCCCATAGAATGTATGAGCAGTATCATCCCTATGGCGTTGTTGGTATTATTACTTCCTTTAACTTTCCGGTCGCTGTTTGGTCGTGGAATGCACTTCTAGCACTCATATGTGGTGATACATGCATATGGAAACCGAGTTCAAAAACTCCTTTGTGTGCAATCGCTGTCCAAAATATCATCAACTCGGTGTTTGTAAAGCATCATCTAGAAGGAATAAACAATTTGATTGTTGGACAAGGTTCTGTGATTGGAGAATCGTTACTTCATGATACTCGCATTCCCCTCATAAGTGCTACAGGTAGTACAAGTATGGGAAAGAGAATTGGAGAAATTGTTGGAAAACGTTTAGGAAAATCCATCTTAGAACTTGGCGGAAACAATGCGATCATCATTACGGAAGACGCTAATATGGAGCTGGCTCTTCATGCAACTCTTTTCGGTGCCATTGGAACAGCAGGTCAAAGATGTACATCAACGCGTAGAATCATTATTCAAAAAAATGTACGTCAACAATTCATTGAATCGTTGCTTCATGCATATGAACAGATTCATATTGGAAATCCCCTCCTTTCGTCAACAAACATGGGGCCTTTGATTGACGATACAGCTCGCAAACTAATGATAGAATCTATCGAGCACCTTCAACAAGAAGGTGGTTCTATTCTCTATGGAGGACAACATCTCTCCATTACAGATTATCCCGGTGGCTTTTATGTGACACCTTGCATTGCAGAAATAGCTGGCAATACTCCTACTGTAAAGAAAGAAACATTTGCCCCGCTTCTCTATGTAATGAGCTATGACACTTTGGAAGAGGCCATTCAACTTCACAATGATGTCCCGCAAGGATTGAGTTCTTCGATCTTTACAAACAATCTACAACAAGCAGAGTATTTTCTTTCAGCTGCAGGTTCAGATTGTGGCATTGCTAATGTAAACATTGGAACAAGTGGGGCTGAAATTGGTGGTGCCTTTGGTGGAGAGAAAGACACGGGTGGAGGTCGCGAGTCCGGTTCCGATTCTTGGAAAGCTTATATGCGACGGCAAACAAATACCATTAATTACGGGAGTAAGTTGCCTTTAGCACAAGGGATTGAGTTTCATCTCCATCCCAAGACATAAACACATGCTACCGAAGAACCATAAGCCCAAGATTGCAGTCATTAATTGTGAAAGAATTCATCAACAAAAAGTGTCAAAACTTCTGTATTCCATTGCCGATGAGATTACCTTTTTACAAACTGTTCAGAACAATCTTGTTAAACAAAAATCCCCTCACTGCATTATTCTATTCCCTGGCAATAATGAAGCCTCTTTTATAGATCAAATGCATTTTTTACGCGACCATTATCTGGTAGACAAAACAACCATTATTGCAATCGAAAACGAAAACAACTCTTTGAAAATTCGAACTTACATGCAGCTGGGCTGTGATTATGTCATCCCAAAGCACCAGCTTCATCAACTCCCAACCATTGTAGAGGTTTTTTCCAATCTGTCTCAATACCGTATACTGCAAGAACCATTCAGCTGCGAACAAGTATTTCATTATTTTCATCAACCCATCTTTATTTGCGACGAAAAACTTACAATATGCCTTGCAAACAAAAGGGCAAGTAGTGTTTTGCAAAACAATCAGCAATCTATGCGCGGACTTTCCCTTAAAGACTACCTTCTACCGCATCAAGCAAGCGAAATACAAAACCGAATCGCAGAATGCATCTCCAAAAAAACTAGCTTTCAACATCTCCAGATTTCTCTTAAAACGTTTTCCAATGACTTTATTCCTTGCATATTGTCCATTCATTTCATGGGACCCTACAAGGATACAAATAATGGCATTTTATTCCTGTTTGAAGAGAATAGTGAGATTGAATCCGTTAAGTTGAAATCTTTTTTGCTTCAATCTGTTTTAGATAAAAGTTCGAGTTCCATCTTGATAACCAATGCACAGGGCACAATTTTTTATGCCAATCCAAGTTTATTAGATAGGGTTCATTTAGATTCATCGAATGTGTTAAGTAGATCCTCTGAAGAACTCTCTGAAGAATATCACTTGCATAAAAGGGCTGATGCGTTCCCATATATAACTCTTGGGTTTACTTATTTTCATGAAAAAGACTACTTTGATTCAAACGGAGACTATGTCCATGAAAGAGAAAAAATCCTTCCTATTTTGTATAACTCTGCAAAAAAGGAAGGATTCTTGATTCGAATCACCGAATATGCAAAGCAAAGTCAAAAACAGAATGAAAAACACGACCAATGGTTTCGAAAACTTTTGGAAGAAGCCTCTGAAGAAATCCACAAGGTATACAATGCAAATCAATTTCCTCCATCCAAGCAATCAAAGGAGAATGCTCGAATAACATCACTTCCAAAAATCCTTCGAAATCTAAAAATTGTACAGGACTTCTACGCTACAAATATTGTATCTAGTATCTCTTTTGACTGTGTACTATTGAACAAACTAATCCAAAGCATTGCTAAGATGTTTCCAGACTTTTCAAATACCATCACCTTCCAATTTCAAGAAAATATTCCGCAAGTTTTCATTCAGAAAGGAAAATTTCAATTTGTTTTGACAACACTATTAGAAACTATTTTTGAGCGATTCAACACGCAAAAGGTATACATTGGAACATCCATGCACCAACGAAACATTCTGCTTGTCTTTCGCACATTAACGAAGGATTTTGTCATACAAAACCCTTCAAGCTTTTTATTGTCCTTGTTTGAAGATGAACTTTGGATTGTAAAACAATTGCTATCGACACTATCTGTTACCTACGAAATCCACAACGAAATGAATGGTGGATTCGCATTTTTCTTTACAATCCCCTCTATTATTGGCAATATGGACTACAAAGAACAAGGGATATCAGAACTATTGTAACCCCCAGAACAAATCCCCCGAAAACCTCTATCATATTATGTCCCACTAATTCTTTCATAGGAAAATGTACCAATGGTTCGTTTGGCTTCCTGTTTAATATGTGGTCATTAATGTATTTTGCATGTTTTCCGACTTCTTGTCGAACTCCTGTTGCATCAGCAACAACAATGGAGCTAAGGATAAAACAAACAGCAAAGATATTTGAAGATAGTCCGCAATCTATGGCAATACGTATAGTAAGAGCAGACACCGTTGCTGTATGAGAGCTTGGAAACTTTCCGTTCACAAACAAAAGCGAAATATCCCATTTACCTGTTTGAACCCTTTCAATGATTGGCTTTAAAACTTGAGCACATATGTTGGCTATCAAAGCTACCCAAAAAGAACAACTAAACATATTGGAAAAACCTTCCTTTACACATATCTAGCAAAATAAAATGCGTACAACAATAAAAGCACGCTAATGAATGCAAATAGAACTCTTTCATAAGACACCTTAGGAACAAAGGCATCTTTCATGCGCGAAATAAAATATTCTTTCGAAAGACGGAGCAAGGATTTTGTACTCGTTCTTATATACGCGGTTTTTGTAAGAACGATATAAAACGCTTTCATGGGAACATCTGGAGATATGTCTGGAATCATCGATTTTTCTGAGATTCGATAGCAAAACTTCTGTTCATCCAAAAAATCTATCAAGTACTCTACAAAATCTTCTTCTGAGATACCCTGGATGAAGTATTCCCTTCGGACAATAATGAGTACAACAATATATAACAATATTGAAACAACCAGTGTTGCAACATGCCAAAACTGTATTTCAATTTCTCTAGAGAAGAAAATGGAAAGAATATGTCCCACCAATATGAATACAATCATTGAAAAAAAAGTGCTTGATTGCATAATGCGTATATGTACAGATTTAGAAAAGGCAAGTATAGCAAACCAAACACCACTCCCAAAGAAAAATACCGAGAAGAGAAGGTGTACTATCACCCTAAATCTACCTCCTTTATAGTATATGGGGATGGCATAAGCGATTCAAAATCTGATTGAGGAGGAATGGGGTATATAGGACCATTTTTTCGCAGCTCAACTAGAGATTCATGGATCCTTTTTAAATCCTCCATTGGAGCGGCAAAAACTAATTCTGAGTGTTGCGTCGATGCAAATCTTCGGTCACCCGCACACGGAAAACCCACAATGGGTTGACGTATCCCTTTCGCATAAGCGGTAGCAGAGCACAAAGCACCTTCTGCTACCGTATCACCTGTTGTTTTTCTTCCATCAAGGAACGAATTTGCATGAATCAAGCCAAGCATTTGTGCTGGATTTGCATAGATGACAAAAACATCTCCAGTACTGTTTTCCAAAGGACCCACCTCAATAGCTTCAAACTGTTTCCCACTATCACCAAGCTTATATGTATTTTCAAAGAAGCTTTTTCCTGCTTCTCCATCTATTGTATACTTCCCAATTGCAGCAGTGCCATCTTGAAAACTTTTTGGAGTTTGAATAAGGCCCAGTGCTGCAGCGCCCAACGAACATACCATTCGCTGCGGAATACCTGTAGAAGTTCTGCTCTGATACCTAGCGTTAGCCACTAGCTGGCAAAAATTAAGTTTTTTTGACACGATTCCAGATTTTGCTTCTTTTTTATCGTGTAAAAATCTAACCGCGATAGGCTCTGTATCTAGTTTTAATATAGATTTAAAATCACTCGATATCTCCTTGAAGTTCATCTTACAACTCTCCTATTGATAAGAAACGTGAGCTTTAAATGCAAACAGGTCTTTGCAGAATAAAGGATACAAAATATGCCGTGAACAACCCATATAGTCCTCTCCGAACATTTTCATCGTATGGGATTGAATTGTCATGGGTGGTACGCGGCCTAAAAGCTGAACGCCATCTGTTAAGTAAGCAACTTTCGATTGGCAGAAAAAATCACCTGCTTGTGAATGCTTGATTTCCTTAGCGTTCATAACCACAATCCCTACTTTGCCCTGCAACACATCTGCTAACGTATCATGGGTTTGATGCAATTGGAAATGAGCAATTCCTGGAAAGGGAACTCGGTTGTAGGCTCCTACAGCATTCGATGTCAAAGGAAACTGATATTGTTTAGCTGTTCTTTTGTCTGTATAAGGAGACACAAATACTCCATCTTGAATTAGTGGACATCGAAAAGAAGACAAAGGACCCTCTGTTTGTCGCAATACCGTACCCTCCATATCGAAAAATGGTGTAATAAGGTTTTCAATATCATGTGAAGAGTAAAGAGTAAAAGAGGGATGAAATAGAAGGTGATTCACCTGTCCAGAAAACCTTGAATTTCCACTCCCAACTCTTTCCCCATGTAAGTGGTGAAACAAATCCGTAAAAGGAGATCGATTGGAACATGGAAATATAACCGGCAGACAGGAACTGTCCTTAACAGTTGTTTCATTCTTCCAGGCTTCCCCCATAGTTTGAACTACGTCTGCAAATATTTCTCTAGAAAATCTTCTTCCTCGATACGAAAAGGGTACTGGGGTATCATCCTCTTGGGTAGTAAAATACATGTTAATCATGATGTAATGATCTTTATATCGAAGCTTCAAATTCATTTCATTTGTCAGAGATTCTTCTCTATCAATTAAACTCATTTGTCCATGAAAGATACAATGTGGTAGTTTCTTTTTAAGTGCTTCAACAAATGAAGTCATCGCTTTTTTGTAATCCTTTTCACTGGATATTTCATAGTTGTAAATAATCTTCTGCTGAAGACCACTAGAGCAATCCATAGAATAAGGAGTACTTTTTGCATTTTGAAGAGCTTTTTTTTCTAATTCTATCAGTGAAAAATCTTTTTTTGCTGTTCCCGCCACTCCCAATAGGCCAGTTATATATAGTCGTAGACCGGTAACATCCTCAGTCCTTAAATAATCAGACTCAATATTGTCATTCTTGAACTTTATATTCTGATCTTTAATGCTCTTCTTGTAAAACTCTTTAATCATGCCTTACCTCTACTTCGTAGAAACGTAAACTCTTCTTGTAGAATTGCCAATTCGTACATACTTATCTCCCTTCCAAGTGGCAGAAGAATGTTTTGTTTCATGAATAGGCTCTATATGAATGACCCACACAGACCTTCCGTTGACTTTGATGATTTCTTCTCGAATATGGCTGGAGGACCAAAGTGATATTGCCTCACGATACTCCTCAATATCTTTAGTAGAAGGTTTAAAGCCCGTTATATTGCCATTGTCATCAACTCCAATCAAAAGACTCCCGCCATCCGTGTTTAAAAATGCACAAATTGTTTTATATACACCCTCACACGGCATTTGTTTGAATTCGATTCGCTTGCATTCGCCATAATAAATTAATGAGTGAAGTTGTTTACATTTCATTTTTATTCAACATATTTATTTTTAAGTGGTATGGTTACTATATTACTATTTTTAATGGAAAAGGCGACATTATGTTAATACGTGAAGCACATATATACAATCCAATAAAGATGCAATATGATGAATTTGATATGCGCATTACAAAAAACAGAATTGCAGATTTGCAACCATGGAGACGTATGACACCACAAGAAAACGAAGCTGTTGTAGACTGGAGTGGGAAATATATCTACCCTGGTTTTATCGACAGTCACTGTCATTTAATGGGAATAGGAGAAAAACATCTTTGCCCCTCTTTGCTAGGAGTAGATTCTAAAGATGTCTTCTATCAAATAATCAAGAATCACCTTAAGCGTCAAGAGTTTGTTTTGTTGCGAGGTTGGGATGAAGAAAAGGTAGGCTTTGTGCCAACCCGTTCTTTCTTAGACACAGTGTCTACCATTCAACCCATTATTCTCATCAGAAAATGCGGTCATATTGCTACCGCTAACTCTTCCGCGATTCATCGCCTACACTTGTCTGGACTAGATGGTGTTGATAAAACATCATTACAAGAAGGTACGATATGTGAAACCGCCCTTATAGAAATGAGACAAAGAATACCCCAAAACATAGAAAATGAAAAGAGATATCTTATTGAAGGCGCAAAACGATTTCTTCAATATGGCGTAACATCCGTTCATAGTGAAGACTGGAATCCCCAGCGTATGCACTGCTTTTTCCAAAGAACGGAATTTCAACTCCCTTGTAGATTGTTTGAAAAAGTATCGATCCATAATCTACAAGATTTACGGCATTGGATCCAAAATCAAGCAAATATTCAAAACAATCCATCAAAAAGTTTTATCCACACAAACCTGATGATTAAGATTTATATGGATGGATCTATTTGTGGCAAAACAGCCCACATAAGTACATTCTACAAAAACACACAGCAAAATGGGGTTTGCTACCATTCGGTTGATACATTGAAGCAGATCATCCACTTGGCCAATGAAAACCATCTACAGGTTTGTATTCACACCATTGGAGATCAAGCACTAGATAAGGTGTTGAAAAGCTTTTCTAGCAACTTGTTTTCATTTCTTCGCCACAGAATCATTCATGCTCAGTTTGCATCACCAAACCAAATAAAGGAGATGAAAGAGAAACAATTGGAACTTAGCATACAACCCTGTTTTTATAATTCCGACCTACCAACGGTACAGAAAATTCTCGAACCTACGTATCTTGCGAACAAAGGGTATCCTTATCGAAGCTATGAAAAAGAAAACTTGTTGTTTTCCCTTTCTACAGATGCGCCCGTCGAATCAGAGAATCCTTTTCAAAACATAGCGTGTGCGGAAGAGTTCATGTCTCGAAAAAGAGCTTTTTATGCATATACTATATCTGGAGCTCGTCAAGTTTATCAAGAAAACTCTCTTGGAATTTTAGCCAAAGGGTATATAGCGGACTTCTTTGTCCTTAACAGAGACCTTTTTCGCATTCCCAGAAAAGAGATAGCATCTACAATCCCGGAAAAAGTTTTTCTAGATGGCAAAGAGATGATAGGAGATGTTTATGCAAACACAATATGACGTACTTGTAGTCGGCGCTGGACATGCTGGATGTGAAGCTGCTCTTGCTGCTTCTAGAATGGGGTGTAGCACTCTTTTGCTCACCATCAATCTAGACACCGTGGCGTGGATGCCATGTAATCCTGCCATAGGCGGAAGTGGTAAAAGCCAAATCATCGCTGAAGTAGATGCTCTTGGTGGTGAAATAGCTCGCAATGCAGAGCGAGCCTTATCGCAGATTCGAATACTGAACACTTCGAGGGGTTTAGCCCTACGATCAAAAAGGGTGCAATGTGACAAGGCTGCCTATAGTAAAAACATGAAATATGTGGTAGAGAAAGAGCCAAATCTCCATCTATACCAAACTATCGTGAATGACCTGATTATAGATCATGATAAATGTATTGGCATCATCGATATATACAAAGAAAAAATATACGGAAAAACTGTAATATTAACAACAGGCACTCATCTTGGCGGAAAAATACATGTTGGTTGGGTATCCTACGATGCTGGCAGAGGAGGCGAATTAAAAGGTGGAGATTTATCAGAAAACCTAAAAAGACTTGGACTTGATGTTCGACGCTTTAATACAGGAACAACTCCACGAATCGATAAAAAATCAATACAATACGAATTGTTGCAAGAACAACCGGGCGAAGAAATTCCCATTTCCCTTTCCTTTATTACACCTCGAAAAATATGGAAGCCCCAGCTATCTTCTTATCTGGGGTGGACAAACGAAAAAACCATCGAGGTTACAAAAAAATATCTACAGTACTCTCCCTCTAAGTCGGGCAATATGATTAAAACTGGCCCCAAATCTTGTCCTTCCATTGAAGAAAAGGTCCAATGGTTCCCTAACAATGTGCGACACTCCCTGTTTTTTGAGCAAGAAGGATTCCATACCGATGAAGTTTATATTGCAGGATTAAACATGAGCATATACCCGCATTGTCAATTGGAAATACTCCGTACAATTAAAGGGTTGGAGCATGTACGACTGTTTCGTCCTGCTTATGCAATTGCATATGATTGGGTTCACACTTCAGAGATATCAACTAGCTTAGAGACAAAACAATACAAGAATCTATACCTTGCTGGCCAGATAAACGGTAGCACAGGATATGATGAAGCATCAGCTCAAGGTATTGTAGCAGGAATTAATGCTGCACTTTCAGTACAGAACCAAGAACCCTTACTGCTAGAAAGAAATGATTCCTATATTGGGGTTATGCTAGACGACATGATTCACAAACCTCTGAACGAGCCGTACCGAATTACTCCCTCTCACGTTGAATACAGGATGTTGAACCGAGAAGATAATGCAGACCAAAGAATGACCCCTATTGGTCGTAAGATTGGCCTAGTATCCGATGAACGTTGGAGAATTTTTGAAGAAAAAATGAATTCGTTAGAAATGGGCAGAGAATTACTTCTTCAAAAGAAAATCACACCAAGTAAATCGATGATAGCAATTTTAAAAGAAAAATCCTTACCTGAAATCCATCAAAGTTACTCCTATTTCGATTTGCTGAAGCGAACTGATTGGAATGAAGAAATGATCAGCCTGCTAGATAGTACTTTTGAATCTCTTCCTCCAGACGTAAAAGAGGAGTTAATGATTGAAAGCAAGTATGAGGGATATTTAATAAGAGAAAAAAATGAGCGTAAGCAGATGGATAAATATGGCAATCATCCTCTTCCCCCAGATCTTGATTATGCAGCTTTTGAGATGTTATCAAAAACATGTATAGCCGCATTAAACGAACACAAACCATCAACAATAAAAGATTTACATGATATACCCGGAGTGAAACCCTCTGATATGATTATTTTGATTTCTTTGTTAAAAAAGAAAAAAATCATTCCTTAGAAAATCTTTGATAAAGAGGTTCTTCTTAATATGTTTCACGTGAAACATATTAAGAAGAACCTTCCTTCAATTTTTTAACGCCAGTTTCTTCATGAATAATTTCCTTCATTTTTTTAAGTCCACTTTTAATTAACTTTGATACATGATATTGTTGTAAGTGAAGCAACTCTGCTATCTCTTTGTTTGTTAATTCAAATTTATATCGCAAGATGATGCTCTTTTGTTCTTTTTCTGGTAACTTCATCAAAGCCCTATCAATAGAGTTTTGCTTAATTTTTTCATCGACAATATCCCTTTTCTGTGGGATAGTGTCTCCTACTAATATTTGTTCAGAACTTACCGTTATTGGTTCATCTATGGAAACGGGGAATTTTGCATACGCCGCAACCATGGCGTCTATGATTTGTTTTTCAGAATATTTGGACAATTTTGCAACTTCTTTAGTTGTAGGAGCAACGCCATAGTCATCTATATACAAATTAATGATTCTCATAACATCTTTATAAACTTCTAAATGTTTTCGAGTAATGCGAATGGTATCAAGGTTATCTCGTAAAAAATGCTTAATTTCACCGTCCACAATTATGGTAGCATAAGTAACAAAAGAGGCTTCCCTATTTTCGTCATATCTTTCTGCAGCTTTTATAAGGCCAATATTGCCAACTGATCGTAATTCTTCAATAACAGTAGGGTAATCGTCTCTGTACTTCTTTAAGACATATTCTACGATCCATAAGTGATCTGTAACTAGTTTATTACGTTTTTCAATATCTTCTTTGCCAGATTTTCCTTTTTTCCGATAAGGAACAATCTTTTGATTTAAAGTATCGCTTGTTTTCATATTTCCCATAAACTTTAACTTCTTGGGTATTCCAATATAATTTCTCGTTCTTCTGCTTTCCATTGTATATCAATGTCTAAGCTTTCTGCAACGAATCGAAGAGGTATCATGGTTCTTTCATTCTGAATAAAAGGTGTTACATTTTCATTGTCTGGGTCGATTTGGATGCTCTTTCCATTTTTTGTAGCAATTGGATTCATCAATTGAAGCTGGATTGTATTTTCCATAAAATCCAAGACAATGGAGCGCTTGGTTGACTCCCACGTAACACTTCCTCCAAAAGACTCAACAATACTTCGTATAGGTAAAAATGTTCTATTTTCTCGAATAATGGGAGTGGTAGTACGACCAGGATCAATTTCAACAATCTTTCCATTAACTGTCATAAGGGGTTCGTTAATCTGCAATACAATTTGACCAATAACAGTAAATGAATATGGTTTTGACCATTGGGTATTTCCGGCAAAAGATTCTGCCCTAACCGTCCAATGATATGTATTATATCGTGATAAAGTATTGACAGGTATAATAAACTGATCCCCTGATATATGGTCTTTTTCATAAATAGTTCTTTGTGAAGCATCCATAATACGTAAAGAAAATGTGTAAGGGATAGTAACTTCAGTCGTTTCTGTCCATAAAAGTGTAGGTCGTAGGGTGGTAATTCTTTCTTTATTTTTAGGACTCATTGGCATAGGCACATTAGGGAAGCGAACATTTCGAAAAAGTCCTTTTTGATCGGTTCCGACAAAAAAAGAGTCGCTGCCCGAATTTTTTATAATCGAGCGTACTCGTAGGCCTTGCAGTCCATTACCAAACTCTTCCCAAGAAGCCTCCATGGTTTTTCTTCTATAGATACCTGTTTCTGTACCTACTAAAAATTCTTCTTTATTGGAGTCGTTAAACGATAAACAATAAGTAACACTAGACCCTAGGCCTTCGTTACATTTTCCCCAAGAATTTCCATTGTCTACTGAGCAATACACACCGCTGCCGACTGTGGTACAAAATAAAGTATTTGCATATAGAGGATGGTAGACAACAGAAGTAATGTGGCGATTATCAATTCCTTTACCCGAAAAATACCATTCTTTGCCGGCATTTTTGGAAGAATACAAACCAGTTTCGTCAGTGGAAACAAAGATTTCGTTTTCATTGTTTGGGTTAATGGCTATGTCAGTAATGTTTCCCACAGGATTTTCAAAAGACCCCAACGATAGTTTAGACCAATATCGTCCAGCATTGTCTGTTTTGTAAACATTACCATTGGTGCCACAGTATATTGTATTTGTGTCTGTAGGAAGAGATTCTAAGGAGTAAATGTATTTAGTAAAAATACTAGATGTCTGTAGAGACTCCCATGAAAGCCCGGCATCGATACTCTTATATATTCCTCCATTAAAAGTTCCAACAAGGTACTCTGTATCATTTATTCTTTCTAGACACAAAATGTAAGGATTTTCCAAACCATTGTTCGAGGTTTTCCAGGATTTACCATTATCAAAAGATCTATAAACTCCACCGCCCCAAGTTCCTAAAAGAATTGTCTCTCCTTTTGAGTCTTGCTCAAAAGATCGAACATGAAGATTTGTAATATGTGTACTTAACGATGCCCACTTTTTAGAAGCATCGTCTAATCTGTGAATACCGCTTCCATTTGTTCCCACAATCCAGGTATTATCTTTCTCATAATACAATCCCGTAGTAATGTTAGCATTTAAAAGATTGTCGCCTACTTTTTCCCAGCGTGAACTTTGTACATGATATGTATACAATCCTCCATATGTACCGCAAAAAATACCCTGATCTGTTTGTTTTATAAAAGACACGTATAGATTGGATAGATTTTCACTTTCACTTTTCCAGGTATGCCCACCATCTTTTGAAATATAGACGCCTTTCTCTGAAGTTCCTGCATAGAGAATTTTTTCATTATTCTTATCAATACTCAAGGAAATAATCTTGCCGTAAACTTTATCATTCTTTATTTCGGTCCATTCAATACCGTAATCATTTGAAGAAAAAAGACGACCGTTAGCTGCCGATACAATAATTTGACTCTGTCTGTTCGAATTCACAGCGATAGTATACACAGGTACTGTAATTGTGGAATCAAGGTTCCAAGTAGTACCTTGATCAAATGATTTGTATAATCCCCTATCGGTGCTCAGTAAGAACACGTCATTATCTCGAGAAGATGCGACGTACATCTGTTTAGCTCGTATTCTCTCATTCGATAAATGATTGGATACTTTTTTCCAATCCCCTGACAATGGTTTCACATAAAGAAACTGATCTGTCCCACAGAACACAACACCTTTCCATTCCAGAACAAAATGTATATAATCAGGAAGAATGTCATTTTCAATAGGATCCCAGTGGTCATCTCCTAAAGAATAGATCCCGTCTCCCATGGTTGAACAATAGAGTTGATTGTTAGATCCTTGTGATATAGAGCTAATAACGCCACCATAAACAGGGATTTTAATCCAACGATAATTCTTTTCAAGTCCATTTGTATTGGTTGAGATAACGGTTAGAAAGAGTAAAATTATGATACTGATAGAAGTAATTCTTTTCATTGGTTCTCCTTTGTACAGACGTCTCTAAATACAATATACATCAAAAACATGTATATGTAGGCAATATTAAAATCGACCAACGTAGTAATAAGATAAGAAAATGTATATGAGAAAAGTCTAGTTTACATTTTTTCGAAAAGCAACGTTTAGATCTCTTGCTGCTTTTGCGTCATCTGTTCTACGAATGGGGGTATGTACAGGAGCATTCTTTAAAAGTTCTGGGTTCTCTTTTGATTCCTTTACAATCATCTTCATTACTTCAATAAACCGATCCATTTCTTCTTTGGTTTCTGTTTCGGTAGGTTCAATCATCAACGCTTCTGGAATAATGAGTGGGAAGTAATTTGTAGGTGGATGAAAACCATAATCCATCAAACGTTTTGAGATATCCAAAGCAGTAATATCATTTTCAAGCTTGGATGCTGACAATACACATTCATGCATGCATGGGGCGGATATCGGTGAATATATATATGCTTTTAACATAGCTTTGATATAGTTAGCATTCAATACAGCACTTTCAGCAACTTCGTGAATATACTCTTCTCCAAGCGTTAGAATATAGGCATAAGCTTTTACCAAAACAGAGAAACTTGTATCAGTTAACCGCATACGACCAATAGACTGGTCCATTCTATTAACTCGATATAATTTCTCTTCGATATCCATATCTGAGGTTTCTATTAGGTCATCCTCAATGCCAATCAATGGTTCAGGTAGATACGGAATAAGATGGTCTTTTACTCCTACTGGTCCGGCGCCAGGTCCGCCGCCTCCATGAGGCGTGGAAAAAGTTTTGTGAATATTCAGGTGAACAATGTCGAAACCCATATCTCCGGGTCTAGCTAGACCGAGGATTGCGTTTAGATTAGCACCGTCATAATACAACAAACTACCATTTTCGTGTAGAAGAGCTGCAATTTCTTTAATGTTGGATTCAAACATGCCTGTGGTGTTGGGGTTTGTTAGCATAATGCCTGCAACGTTGTCATTGAGTTTGCTACGAAGCGAATCTAAGTCGACTTCTCCGGTTTCGGTTGATTTAATTTCTTCTACGGTAAATCCAGCGGCAACTGCAGATGCTGGGTTTGTACCATGGGCGGATTCTGGAATTAAAATGACAGTTCTAGTATCTATCTCACCCTTGTCTTGGAAGTATTTCCTAATAAGCAATATACCAGCTAACTCACCGTGTGCGCCAGCTGCTGGAGCCAATGTAAATGCATCCATGCCGGTAATTTCACAAAGCATATCTTCAAGGTCAAACAAAAGGAAGAGATTTCCGGAGACAGTATTGTCAGCCTGCAATGGGTGTGTCTTTTGAAAGCCATCAAACTGGGCAATAAGCTCATTCATTTTAGGGTTGTATTTCATCGTACAACTACCCAGAGGATACATACCATTTTCAACACCGTAGTTTAGCATGGATAGATTATAAAAATGTCTCGCTACTTCCGTTTCTGAAACATTCGGGAGAAACAATTCATCACGGAGCCATTGTTTTGGCAAAGATTCTTCAACATAATCATGTACAATTTCTGTATACGGTAGTTTATAGCAAGATTTTTCACTGTGGGACAACTCGTAGAGTAGCTTTATGTCTTTTTTGATCATCTTAATACCTCTTTCAATGCATCTCTCAAATGATCTATTTCTGCTTTAGAGTTCATTTCGGTAAAGGAAAGAATGACAGAATTTTTGAGATATGAAAAATAATCAGCGAAAGTGTTTTTTGAGATCAGAATATCTCTTTGCAATAGGGCCTCTCTTACAATATCAACGGGTTGGTTGAATTGAACAAGAAATTCATTGAAAAAAGGTTTTTTATAGGGTATGGTAATTCCGTCTACATCATTCAATTCTTGAAATGCATAGTGTGCATGATTATAATTACGTTTTGCTAGATCTCGCAATCCTTTTTCTCCAACAGTAGACAAAAATACAGTTGCTTGTAATGCGCAAAGTGCATTGTTAGTACAAATATTAGAAGTTGCCTTGTTTCTTCTTATATCTTGTTCTCTTGCTCGCAGTGTCATTACATAGCAGGACTTTCCATCAAGGTCCATAGTTTTTCCAATAATTCTGCCTGGCATTTTTCGAATATACTTAGAAGATGCACATAAATATCCAAGACCAGGTCCACCAAATTGAGGGTACATTCCAAAAGATTGTGCTTCTCCACAAACAACGTCAAAATTAAAAGCACCTGGAGGTTGCAAAAGTCCTAAAGAAAAAGACTCCAATACAACAGCTATAGATGGTATTTTTTTGTCTTTGAGAATAGAAGAGATGCCTTCGATATCTTCAATAATTCCAAAAGCATTAGGGGATTGAATGATAAAACACCCTACGTCATCGAGCAACGATTTGGCTAGCTCTTCATGATGAAGGCTTCCTTCATCGGATGTCACTTCAACAATGCGGATATTGCGAGGAGTAGCGTAAGTGTATAAAACTTTTTTTAGGTAGGGGTGAAGTAAAGAACTAATAACGGCGGTTTTTTTTCGGTTTGCATTTAGTACCATTATCATGGCTTCGGCAGCAGCGGATGCACCGTCATACATCGACGCGTTGGAAGCATCCATTTGTGTCAAATGAACCATGTATGACTGAAACTCATAGATTGCTTGAAGAGTTCCCTGACTTAACTCAGGTTGATATGGAGTGTATGCTGTATAAAAAGACGGCAAAGAAGCAGTAGCTCGCACAATAGAAGGCACATAGTGATGCCAAGCAATCTCCCCAATGAAACAGGAGGCCTCATCGAAAGATATGTTCTGTTTTGATAACTCCGACAAGAATTGTGTTACATCTTGCTCTGACATAGCCTCTCCAATGCCAGGAGGTTCTTGCAAAATATAGTCCGCAGGAATAGATTGGAACAGGTCATCTACAGTCTTAATTCCGATAGATTCCATCATTTCTTTTTTTTCTTTCGACGTTGTTGGAATAAACCTCATGATTACCTCGATATCTTATGGCTAAATAGAATTCTCACAAACACACTATTCTTCTTTTGATGCCTTATACTCCTGTGCGGTCATTAATGCATCAATCTCTTCTTCAGAAGTAAGTTGAATTTTACAAATCCAACCACCGTCATAAGGTTCTTTGTTAATAATAGAAGATTCTTCTTCAACATCTGAGTTAAAAGAGATTACTTTCCCGGATACAGGAGAATAAATGTCTGAAGCAGACTTAACGGATTCAACGGTTGTAAGTACATCTTCTTTTTTTATCTCTTGGTCTTCGTCGCAAGGTTCCACATAAACAATATCACCAAGATGTTCTTGTGCATAATCAGTTAATCCTATAGTGGCAATGCCATCTTCAACTTTTACCCATTCATCAGTGGGGGTGTAATACAAATCTTCACGTACTTTACTCATAACATTCCTCCAATGGTTTTGAATGCATTATACATCACTTAAGCATAAAAAAACAACTTTTTTGTATTCGTTGTAAAAACTCTTTTCTATCATTATATTTTTCTAATTTTATTCAAGAATGGTTATGTTTTTTTATCTGTCTTTTTTTTTGTTTCGATATTGTTGGTGGTTGCATATAATAAGAGAAAGATACCAATGCAGAGAATGGAGAATTAGATGTTGCAATGCAAAATATATCAATGGATTTGCTCTTTTTTAATCTTGTTTTTATTGTTCTCATCCTCCTACAAATCAACCAAATGCTTCGAAGCATCTTCTAGTACAATCTCTCGTACTAGTCTTTCCGGTGCTACAATGTATACAATTTCCATAGAACCCCTAGATATTCAATATCAATACAACAATGACAAAATAGAACTCATTCTGGATGGTTATTCGCCGTTGACTATTCCGGAACAACCTACACTTTTGTTTACGACAATTTCTCAACAAGTTTCCCACAATGTTACTATTTATATAGATAAACTACTCTGGAGTCCATTGCTACATGAAGATGGGTCCTTTGTATCTAGTAACGATATAAAAAAGTCTCCCTATATGTATGCAACGGATGGCTCAGAAAGAAGCAAACCAGGTGTTTTACCTGGCAATATAGTAGACTATGTCATAACAGGATCTTCGTTTCATCCATCGTGCAATATTCTGTTTTACCCATTACAAATTCGCTCTGGCAAAGTATTTTTTGTTAAAGAATGCTCCTTTTTGGTTGTTCCAAATATAGATGAATCAATACAATCAGCAGCAGCAGAAACAAACAAAGAGCTCATCATCTGTCCTGATATATGGATTTCAAGTGCAATGAGATTGCAGGACTTACACACCCAATGGGGTATTGATAGTTCCATAATCCCGCTATCTACAATAGAAAGCTTTGATTACGAAAAGGAGTGGGAACAAAGAAATATTGGTTCCTTTCGAGACATAGAAAACATTGACAAGGCTATGTGGGGGTTTTTAGAAAACTGGAACCAGGAACTCTCCTGGAAAATTCAGTCTTTCCTGCAATACAAATTGGAACATGACCCCCACAAATTTGTAACTATTATAGGTGATAGCTCTGTGATTCCAGCTTCAGTATATGTTACTACTGGAACGATGGAGTGGAATCTCACGAATGATTTTTATAACGAAATTATTCCCTCTGATTTCTTTTACATGTCACCCAATGGAGGGAATAAAGTATTGCTTATTGAAAGCTCCTTGGGGAGAATCCCCGTACGATCAGTCGAAGAGCTTGACCATTACATTGAAAAAGTAGCGTGCTGGAAAGAGAATCTCGATATCGAATGGTTTTCAAAAATGGCATTCATGGGCGGGGATTTATTCCACTATCATTATGTAGGGGAATTGCTTAACCAACACATTATAAATGCCCTTCCTGACGAAGAGTTTCAAGTGTCAAAGCTGTATGCTACCGAAGGAAACTGTAATGAAGAAGAAGCCTCTTCTCTTTTTCAAAAAGGCCAGGTCGGTTTTGCCAATATATGTGCTCATGGATCTGGAAGTGAAGTCCGATTAGAACCAGGATTTTTTGACGTACGAGATAGTATGCACTTGGAAAAAGAAGAAAAGCTTCCTATTGTGTTTAGTTATTCATGCATGAATGGTTCATTTGACACAAGGGATTCAGGAATTCAGTATGAATCAGATCCAGTATTTGGACTTCCTACCTCTTTTGGTCAATCATTGCTTTTTGCACAAGCTGGCGCGATTGCCTTTGTAGGTGGAGCACGCGTAAATTACTCAAGCTTTTCTGTCGAAAAAACATTGAGTGGTGAAGTAGTGTATGCAAACCCTCAACAAATGGATGCAATATGCTCTCATTTTTTTGCAAACATTTCCTCTTCGGATTCTCTCGGTGAAATCTGTAGTAAAACATTAACACAATATATAGAAGAAAACTACATGTATGACTTTTCTCTTCACAGCTTTGCAGGGTTTACTTTGTTAGGAGACCCCACTTTGGAAATTCTTCATCAATCTGTATCTCAAGATAGTCCAATACGTTCGATGAAAGCACGCATTAAGTCATTAATTACAAGGGATGACAGCGCAGTGTCTCCGGCTGTTTTTTTAGACAATAAAAGTCCTTTAGAAATAGAGATGGAACACTGTACTAAAGTTCTCGTATTTGAATACAATGACCCTGAAAACATCATTTTGTCGGAAATGGTTAGAGATAAGACGGAAATATTGATTAAAAAACCTCTCCCTTACAAAGTATGTATTCGTTGTTCTGATGCAACAGGTAAAGAACTTCGATTTCTGTTACTGGTAACACCTCCCCACAATATCTCGTTACAGTACCCTTTTACGCGCATCCAAAAAGTATACCCTGGAGAAACTCTACCATACTTCTACTCTCTATCCAACAACGGCTATGAATTGGTCGAGTTTGTAGAGTCATCCATTGCCGTACTGGATGAAACAGGCACCACAGTGTTTACCGATACAACAATAAAACAACATTTCCAACCCCAAGGATATTCTTTACATCATTTTCACATCCCCATTCCAAACAAAAAAGGGAAATATATTCTTAGACATACAGTGAAAGGGTTTGTATCGGATCCTTTAAAAAATCCCCACGACAAGCCCATTTTTCTCTTCGTCGAACCAAATTGGATTATGGAGGCAAATGTAGAACAAGAGTATTTTCGCATTGGCTTTCCAGTCAACCTAATGTTTGCAAGCAAAATGGATCAAGCCATTCCCGTCAATCAGTTAAACAACGTTGTAAACCAAGTAAAACACCATTCTTTCCAAAACAAAACAATCGAGTTTTGTATCATCCCTAGTCACTACGTAGAAGATTATCGCTTGGAGGGAATGATACTGTTTGACAATTATTGGCTTGGCTTCTCTTATAGCAGTTTTTCACCTTTGGTAGACTATCTTGAAACTTTCGCAGACAAAGGCGGCATTGTAATAGGATTCGCTCCAAGTACATATCAACAAAAATTGAACCAAAAGCTGGTTCAATTTTTTGGAATAGCAACACATACATTCTCTCTAACTAACTATAGTAGGCATTTAGAGCCAATTATCAAAATATCGGAAGATACAGGTATACTAGAAAAAGAAGTTTATTTCATACCTTCGCGTGCAAACTGGGAACCTTTTCATACTCTGGCATGGAAGGACGTTCCATTGGAATCCAATGCGGTATTACTGGGGGTATCGCTTGATCAGAGAATAGGTTGTATCCAAAACGAACAAAACCGTTTTTTTGTGTCGTGCGGTTTTCTTTCATTAGATCCTTTCCAACGTCAAGATGATGTACTTGCATTGATTGTAGATTTGACAGGTTCACAATCTAGAAACAATGTTGATTAGCCTACCATTGACGCAAAATAAATGCTATCATTTGTATATTGTGTTTTAATGAATAAGAGTTTCTTGTTGAGGACGCTATGACAACTATCGGTAATGGTTTGTTGCTAACTTTTTTTGGATATTTGTTTGGATCTATCCCCTCTGCGCTTATCATTGGCAAGCTGAAAACAGGAAAGGATATTCGCGACAATGAATACCAAAACATGGGGGCAAACAATGTTTATCATTCCATTGGCAAAATATGGGGTATTTTTACATTCGTTTGTGACTTTCTCAAAGGCTATATCCCTACATCAATAGGCTATTTTTTATACATCAACGAATTGCTTCACGGAGGATGGTTTTTAGGGATAGCCGGTTCCACGATTTGCGGTCATAATTGGCCTATTTTTGCTGGCTTTCGTGGTGGAAAAGGGGCATCTACTGCAGCAGGCGTTTCATTTGCCATCTTTCCTCTCATTAGCTTGTTATTGGTTCCTCTTTTAGTTCTAATGAATACAATAACAAAGAATATTTCCTTTGCAGCAGGCTTTTGCTTCTTGCTTGTACCCCTTTTTGTGTTCTCAAAAAACCACGGCATTTATGAAGGATATGCCAGTATATTGATTCCTTTGCTCATTCTACCAAAAATCGTCCCATTGTTTGTCAAAATGATTCGAACAAGCAAGCTGAACCCAAAGAAAATGTGGTACATTATCGTTTATGGTTTTAAAAGGGCAGCAGAATACTCTGCCAAAAAATCTTCCATTTTTTCTACCAAGATTAAGAATAGTAGTAAGGGCATCATCACAAAATCTACCTCTTTAAAAAATTCGTTTTTTTCGGTCCAGAAAAAAAAGTCGGACAGAAAGAAGGGTCAAGATGATTGTAAGAAATAAAATATTTGTATTGGTAAAAGTATGCATTTTGATTGCCATTTTCATCATGACATCGGTTCCGCTATCTTCATATGCAGATACAAATCGAAGCTGGTATACGATTGGCCATGGACCTATAGAGGGGGAGCTGGGATATCCAATACGAATAGCAAGAGATCAATCTTCCAATATATTGGTTTTAGATGGACTCAAATCCTGCATTAGCAAATACGATGCTACAAAAAAGTACATCCATTCCTTTCCGGTCTATCTTCCGAATACAAACTATTATGCAGAAGTTGAGTTGCACACTTCTTTGGATCGTGAAATCTATCTTCGTGTGGACTCCTTCCTTTACAGATACTCAGGGGAAGGTGCTCTTCTTCAAACTAGTCAGCTGAATACAATCAAAGGCTTTATTGGGGCTGTTGGCAATCGGATAGTACCAATAGAATCACAGAAAATTGTTTTCAAAGAACAATCTAGTGGAACTGTATGGATGGGCTCCACTCACGATAACGATTACATTGCAAGAAAACTCACCGATGAGAATGGTAGCCCTGTCACTGCAATTGACATAGCGGTATCCAAAAATGCCATTTATATCCTTCAAGCCCCTTATGGAGATCTTCGTAATTCACATGCAAGCATCTATCAATTTACACTATCTGGTACCTATACAACACACACTGAACTAACCTCGCTATCTAATTTTCCCACTCACATTTCATGCCTTCCAGAGGGTGATATTGCCCTTTTTAGCAACCCCTCCTATTATTACATTTTGCAACCAGATTCGTTTTCCATCCGTAGCGAAGGAGACTACCTGAATACATCCCCTACCAATATGGAAAACAATCCTGATTTCTGTATCTTCTCACAAGAAGAAATTTTGGTATGCCAACCCACGACAGGAATAGAATTGATTGGGAAAGAATCGACCACTGTATTTATTCCAGTGTGTTCATCGGACACAATGTCCCCATATCGTATAACGGGAGACAAAATTAATATTTTTTCTTTTCATCTGTTATCCAATACAATAAGCCATTACCACAACGATTCCTTGAAAAATTCAGTATCGCTTGGACAAATCCTTTCTATTGCTAATGTTTCCGATTTTAGTACCGATGTTCAACTGTTTATGGACAAAGATGATTCTCTTTTCATCGTTATTAAAGGCATACAGCTTAACATCATTCATTACAATATTGGAAAAAACAAGGCAACAGTCATTCCCACTCCCTCTTATATTCCTCCCAAATCAAGCATCTACTACAGATCTTCTGATCAGACATTCTTTGTTTTGTCGTGGTTTGATGGTCTTCTATATTCGTTTGATAGAAACGGTAACAATGTTACAAAACTTGAGATTAGCTCCCTAAAAGGGCAACCATCATTAGCAAATCAATGTTCGATTAGTGTAGATGAATCAGGGTTTTTGTACATCTTGCTTCCAACTTTTAGGAAAGTACGGGTAGTAGATTCAAAAGGATATCTAGTAGCAGAATTTTCATTACCAATGGAAGGACTGTACTCAGACATACACCTTACTGGCTCCATTTTGTCCATTCTTAACACAACCAATGGTACTATCTATTTTTGCACCAAGCGTGGAGAGGAATTGTTTTCAGCGGGTAAAAACGGAGCTATCCTTTATCCTTCCACCGTCGAGGGATACAAAGAAAAGGAAGGTTATTTTAATTATCCTGGGGACATATGGGGGACTGAAGAATATGTCTACATTGCGGACACGGGTAACTCTCGCATTCAAATCCTATCCCTAGACAATGCTGAAGTGCAACCAAAAGAAAGAACAACCATTGTTCTGCAGATTGGTTCTAGGTCGGCCTATATTGACAAGGAAAGAGTAGAGCTAGACGAAGCTCCTTTCACAGAAAACGGGAGAACCCTAGTGCCTTTCCGATTCATTGGAGAAGCCTTAAAAGCCGAAATCCTATGGGATAACAACCTGAAAAAAGCATCCTATATTTTAGATGGCAATAGGGTTGATGTAATACTTGGCAGCAATACGGCATATGTAAACAACGAACCCGTAACGCTGGACGTTCCCCCGATGATAAGAAATGGCAGAACCTTTGTGCCAATTCGTTTTGTCACAGAAGCACTTGGGGCCTCAGTTATATGGGAAGCCAATACAAAGAAAATATACATAACTTACCCAGGACAATAACTTATAAAAGGTTCGTTTTTGTAGTGTCGAATTGTTCCATGCTCTGCTATTAAGGACAGACTGGGTACCGTAAGCTTGGGATGAGAGCTTTTTTGTACAATCCCAATCTTAGCATGATCAATGGAATGTGAATCTAAAAGCGTGTGTATGTCATCGTAATCATTTTGTGATACAATCGCCACAAAACCAAGCCCCATATTGAAGTCTTTGTACATTTCTTCAAGGGGGATGATCCCATTTTTTTGAATCGTGTGAAAAATGGAGGGTACTGGCAATGGGTTATCGACTATGTACTCCACAGAAGAATCAAGACGTAGAATGTTTAGCAAACCATCTCCTGTAATATTGGCAAATCCTTTGACAGTAAAATTTCGTAGCAGTAACATAGCAGTTTCTACATAAATTTTTGTCGGGGTTAAAAGTTCCATAAGAGTGTTAGTAGAAGCGTGACTAGCAGTATCTAACAGAACTTTTCTGGCCAACGTAAACCCGTTACTGTGTAATCCACTGCTAGGAAAGCCAATCATAACATCGCCAGTTGTAATATTCTTTCCTGTAATAATTCTATCCTTCTGTACTGTTCCTATGGCAGTTCCAACTAAGTCAAATGCATTTTTTGCAGGATGCAGTAAGTCTTTAACTTGTGCGATTTCGCCACCTGGAATAGAAATACGAGCCTGCTTGCACCCTTCGTGGAGGCCAAAAGCAATTTGTTCAATCATGACAGAGTCATACTCTGCCACTGCAATATAATCTAAGAAGCTGACGGGCTCAGCGCCTACACAAATCAAATCATTAACATTCATGGCGACACAATCAATGCCAATCGTGTCATACTTCTGAAGCTGTTCAGCAATCAATAGTTTTGTTCCAACTCCATCGGTAGAAACAGCAAGACCGAGATCATTTCCAATATGGATGATATTTGCAAAAAAGCCAATGGGTAACAGTACGTGTCCATGTTCTCCGGGACTACGGAATGCAAATGTTTTGTCTACCCAATGCAACAGCCCTTTCATGGAAGTGCCATCAGCAAGTGTTTGTACGCCGGCTTCTTTGTAAAAGTCTTTCATTTTGTTCTCCTCTGTAATAGTGCATATTAATATTATATAATTTCTTTCTTTCGTGGTAAAATGAATATCACAACTTTACACTATACGGAGAAGGATATGCCTAGCGAAGATTTATTTAACTCTATATCAGCGCAATATGATGATTGGTACAAAACACCTCTAGGAGAATTTGTTGACGCTCTAGAACAACGATTAATCCTAAAACACTGCGGTAACTTAATGGGAAAAAGGGTCCTAGACATTGGCTGCGGAACAGGACTATACAGCATCCGTTTTGCAAACAAGGGTGCCCATGTCTCTGCCGTCGACCCTTCCAAGAAAATGTTGGATGTTGCTCAAGAGAAAACGAATCATTCCATTGTTCCTATACACTTTATCGTTTCTGCTGCTGAAAGCCTTCCTTTTCAAGATCATAGTTTTGACCTTGTTGCAGCGATTAGCTCCTTGGAGTTTGTTTCTGATATTGACCAATCATTACGCGAAATACACCGTGTCTTGAAACCAGGAGGAAGAGTAGTTTTTGGAGTACTCAATCAAGAATCTCTCTGGATTCAATCTCTCATGAAGCAACCAAACTTTGACAATACAATCTACAAACACGCTACCTTTTTTACATACAAATCGTTAAAAACCCTTTTTAATCGGTTTGACACCTTTTCAACGCCCAGCATTGAATCAGCTGTTTTTGTAAACTATCATCCAGCACTTTTTTTAGAACCAGAAGCCCCTACCATTGAACTGTTTAGAAAACTTATAAACCCTCTTAAAGGTGCATTTTTAGTTGGTTCTGCCAGAAAAGAACACTAACTTTCGTTTGATTTTCATCTGTACTTTACTATACTACTTTTCTTGCTTATATTTTTTTGATTTTACGTACTAAAGGAGATATTGATGAACGTTCCGAAAAAGAAAAGAACTGCGCGGAGAAACAAGCATCGTAGAGCAATGCAAAAACTAACTCCCGTTCAATTAACAAAATGTCCTAATTGCAGCAAGGCTATTCTTCCTCATAATGTTTGCAAATATTGCGGACATTATGGCACCGAAAGTATCATTGCGATAAAAGAAAAATCTGAGAGATCGGCAACTGCTTGATTCGCGTAGCACTAGATGCTCTTGGTGGTGATCTAGGCTATACAACCAGACTTTATGGTGCGCTAGACGCCATTAAAAGCAATAATAACATACATATTACGGTTACGGGTGATCACGATATTATTGAAAAAGCCCTACAAAAAGAGTGCTTTCTTTCTTATCGTGATCATTTTTCTATTGTCCATGCTCCAGAAAACTTTCCAATGGACGAAACTCCATCAAAAATCCTTCGGTTTGGAAAATCTACCTCCTTGTACCAAGCCGTGCAATTGGTAAAAGACCATGCCTGTGACGCCATTGTTAGCGCTGGCAACACAGGTGCACAAATGGCAACCTCCGTTTTTTTATTAGGAAGAATGAAAGATATTTCCCGCCCTGGGATTGCTATCCCGTTTCCTACTAAAAAAGGGGTCAGTACATTAATTGATGCAGGAGCACATCTGGATAGCAAGCCGCAAAATCTTCTTGACTATGCAATAATGGGCTCTATTTATCACTCTTTGATGTTTTCGTGCCCTGATCCCAAAATTGGCATCATCAACAACGGAAGTGAACCCTCGAAAGGAAACAACCTTACGAAGGACGCCTACAAATTATTGTCAGATCGTCTTCCCGATTCATTCCAAGGCTTTATAGAGGGAAGAGATTTATTTGTCGGTAATATTCAAGTAATGGTTTGTGATGGCTTTGTTGGGAACGTTGTTTTAAAAACCGTAGAGGGATCAATGCAGTTTATAAAAGAATTTTTCAGAGAAGAAATTCAATCTTCTTTAAAACACAAAGTAGGCGGCTTGTTTCTTAAAGACAGCTTTTCTACTTTAAAACAAAAGCTTGATTACCGTGAATACGGTGGATCCCCTTTATTGGGGGTACAAGATATCTCAATCATTTGCCATGGTTCTTCCGATGAACTCGCAATAAAAAATGCAATATTGCAGTCTGCTACATTACACAGGTTACATTTTATTCAAAAGCTACATCCTGTTTCATAGCATAAATTTCCTAGAATTGGGTATACTAGTAGTAGTATCTTGACAAATGTATATGGGGGTGTAATGGTTTCGACAGTAGGATTGCACTATGTCGGCAAGCCGGAGATGATACTTGGCTCCGTTAAAAATGTATCAAAACAATATTTGCC
>CAYRWA010000093.1:0-2678 GCA_964427915.1 uncultured Caldisericota bacterium | reverse complement strand
CAAATTGCAACGTCGGAAACGTAAAAATAGACCCATTACCAGATTCTTCTAAAGGCATTTGCAAAGGAGCAATATCATATCCTTGCTTAATGAAGTTTTTGTCATATTCAAAAGCTGTACTTTTGGAGCTTTCATTCCATGCAATAGCTCCAGCAAGTTGCCCCCATATATTTACTCTCGCAATATCTACCATTCAACATCCTCTTTACTTTGTTTTTTCAGTGTTTTTTTGGATTTCCCAGCCCTTTTTCTCTTTTTCTCTTCCTCTTTCAGAAGTTTGATCGGGCTTTCTATATGATATGCCTTGAAAACATTAATAACTTCCAGCATATCCAGAGCCCGTAAGATCTGCACTAAAGTAAGCAGACTCACCGACTTTCCAGATTCCATTCTGCTGATCGTTGTTCTATCAAGCCCAGATCGTTCCGCTATTTCTTGTTGAGAGATGTTTTTATTGATCCGCATCTGTTTCAACGCCTGGCAAATTATCATCACGATTTCTAGATCAGACTTGGCAAGCAAATGTAAATCCATTGCCTTAACCTCCGAGGTCAATCTCTATCTTTTGTTGCTATTTTACAACATTATGTACTATTATCAAGTATATTGATGTATATTTGCAATATAATAGTTTAATTCTACGTTGAAATTTGAATTTGTATTAGCTACTTGCCACATTGACGATTTATTCTATTGTACTACAATGTAATACAGTTAACATGTGAGGTAAGTTTATGATTACAGTGCGCTTGCCCATTGAATTAGAGGAAAAACTAAAACAATGTGCAAAAAATGAAGAACGATCAAAATCCTATATCATTCGAAAAGCTTTGGAAGACTATATAGATTGCTACGAAGAATCCCACCCAAATCAATGCGAGAATAGAAACACCGCTATCACATCTGTCAAAGATGAACAATCTCCATATCAACCTTTAATTCAAGATTTAGACACAATACTGTTTTCCATCAAAAAAATGAAACCATTGCTGCAGGAAAAGTATCATGTCAAAACGATTGGTGTTTTTGGATCCTATGTACGAAATGAACAAACTGCAGACAGTGATCTTGATATTCTCATTGAACTTTCATCTCCTATTGGCTTGTTTGCTTTTATGAAAATGGAAACAGAATTGTCAGAAGTTTTGAAAGTTCCCGTTGATTTGGTCATGAGAAGTGCATTGAAACCAACCATAGGACAGAACATCTTGCAAGAAGTGATCATTGTATGATACGAAGCTATAAGGATTACATTCATGATATTCTTGGCGAAATTGAAACAATACTTGAAGATAAAAGAAGCTTGCTGAAATGAACCCAAAAAAGAATTTATGTATTACTCTGAGCAAAAAATGGTTTCCGCATGAAATTCAATATTCTGGTCTCATAGAGATGTACCCTAAAAATGTCTTATGTTCTCGTGTAAAGAATGGAATTGATATAGAGCAATGCAGCGAAAAACATAGTTGATTTGGATTTTTGTTCAATTCACGTATAATTCTACCAATCTTAAGAAATGGAATTGCAGAAAATATGGGAAATATTAACAGCAAGATTCAATACTGGACTGAAATTGCTGAATATGACTTAACAACAGCTGAAGCAATGTTGGAAACCAAACGCTATTTATATGTAGGGTTTATGTGTCATCAAGCAATTGAAAAAATCCTTAAGGCTGTTTATGTAACTAAATTTCATGGTGAAATGCCACCTCATACTCATAGATTGATGAAACTTTCTCTAGTAACCGATTTGTATGACAAAATGACGCAGGATCAAAGAGACTTAATTGATTCGCTGGGACCCTTAAATATTGAAGCACGTTATCCTACAATAAAAAGAGATCTCTCTCCATCTATTGATCATGACCGATGTATTCACTTTATAACTCAAACAAAAGGATTGTTGCATTGGATAAAACAGCAATTACCAATTTAGCTAAAGATTTTGCAAGGTTAGTCATTCAGTATTTTGACCCTATAGAAATTATTCTCTATGGTTCCTATGCAAAAGGAACTGCAAACGAAGAGAGTGATATCGATATTGCTGTCGTTGTTCCTGAAGTAAAAGGGGATTTTTTAGATCAAGCAACTTTACTGTTTAAATTATGCCATTGTGTGGATGATCGCTTAGAGCCCGTATTAATTGTAGAATCTCATGATGATAGCGGTTTTCTGGAAGAGGTTCGCAAAACCGGCTACCGCATTTATCCCCGCGCATGACTTTCACTGCCACCATTCAATACTTTGCGTATCATAAGAGTTGAGGAGCACCAATGACTAGGAAACATACAAAAAACCCATCATTAGATGATTTACAGAATATGGACTTTACGAAAGAAATTCTAAAAAGTCTACATTCGAAGGACTATTTAGGAGCAGGATTAACCAAAAGATTCATTGCCCAGAAAAGAAAAATCAATACTGCAATCGATCTCTTGCATCAAGAAGCTGATGATATTGCGGAAGGTCGAAAAAAAGGTTATAGCATAGAAGAGGTGTTTTGATTAAAGTAGCAATACATCCTCTTGTTTGCAGATTCTTATTGAACAACCTGGCATTTATTAAAAAACAATTTAGAGAAATAGAATATATTGAGGTGTTATGATGGTAACTCTACGTTTGCCCAAAGAGCTAGAAGAAAAACTAGACCAATTGGCCAAAAAAGAAGAACGATCA
>CAYRWA010000092.1:0-5888 GCA_964427915.1 uncultured Caldisericota bacterium | reverse complement strand
GTTTTGCCGCACCCAGGAGGCCCTACTAATAGAATTCCTTTTGGAATTTTTGCACCAATCTTTTTAAATTTGTCGGGATTCTTTAAAAAATCGATAATTTCTTGTACTTCAGTTTTTACTTCATTAAGACCAGCAACATCTTTTAGTGTAACGCGTGGATGATTGTCCATAAAAAGCTTTGCAGTGCTCTTGCCAAAATTGAATACTTGTCCACCACCACCACTTTGCATACTTCTGCTAAGCAAAATCCAGAAGAGAAAAATGATTAAAATGGTGGATCCAAAATTGAGTACATATCCCCATACTTCTGAATTGTTTGGAATGACCATGTTGGTCGGAATATCATTTTCCACAAGGAAGGAAGTGAAGTCATCAGCTTGCGAGGGAAAAATGATCACTTTGAACTGTACACTACCCTCTACGGTGGCAGGTTTCAAAACGCCAACTATTTCAGTTTCATGAACTTTTGCAGATTCAATTTTCTTCTCTGCAGCAAACTGCCGGAATTCGTTGATTGTAAGTTCGGTTGGTGAGGGTGCATTGACAGTGTTAAAAAAGAAAGAAGACAAAATAATGACAAGAAAAATGCCAATAAACCACATAAAACCGAAGTTGGGTGGTCTCTTTCGAGGATCGTTTTTACGAGGGGGTCTTGGGTATTTTTGTTCTGGCATAATTAGTCCTTTTCTTCATTAATTTTTGCAATATAAGGAAGGCATCGATACTTTTCCTTTGCATCGAGTCCATATCCAACGACAAAATAATTGGGAATTGCATACCCACAAAAATCTATTTTCAATGGCACTTCTCTTCGATCTTTCTTATCCAAAAAAGTACAGACATATATCTTTTTAGCACCTTTCAGAGCAAAATAGTTTTTTACATACACCATCGAATGACCGGAGTCGATGATATCTTCTACAATAATAACTGTGCGTCCTGCAACAGATAAAGAGCAATCTTTCTTAATGGTAATATTCCCAGAACTACGGAGATTTTGCCCGTAACTGGAAATTTGAATGAAGTCAATGGCAATATCTCTTTGAATTTTTCTGCACAAATCAGATAGGAACACAAAAGCTCCATTTAAAACTCCTATCATAAGCAATTTTTCAGTGGCTGGAAATGCGTCTGATATTTCCAATGCGACACGTTCCACACCACTTCTTATTTGGTCCTCGGTTAACAGAATATCCGAGGGGTCAATGTTCTCTGTCATATCAAAAAACCTCATTGATTGTAAAGGCAAGAACGTTGCCTTCACGTTGCACATTCATTTTAGGATCCGTATATAAGATACCATTCTTTGGGGGATGTGAAAGGATGGCCATTCGAATTGTTTCTACGCAAGCAAACGAAAAATCAACTCGATGACCCTGTAGGATGCTATGTATCTGGAGAATGGATCTTCTTTGAAGAGCTTTGTGCAAAGAACAAAATAAAGAATAGGGAAACTGAATTTTATGCGACGTGATGACCCATGTTTTCATAGTATCTTGCAATGTTTTATCAATCCAGTCATTTTCGCTCGATAGAATGTCTTGAAACCGGAGAACAGAAGAAGCAAAACGAGGGTTTATTTGAAGAATTTCGGGGAGGATATTATTCCGCAAGCGATTTCTGGAAAACTGTATATCCAGATTGGTGGCATCGTCTCGAAAAGGAATATGGCATTGAGCAGCGTAGTCTCGTATCAGCTGTCTGGAAAAACAAAGAAGTGGCCTGAAGATTCTGTTTGTTGGGTCCCACATGGGAAGAATGGTAGATAATTTTTCAGGGCTTGAACCTCGAATAAAATTAAACAAAAACGTTTCACACAGATCGTTTTGACTGTGTCCAATAACACAAACATCTATAGAATGCTCTTTGCGACTTTTTTCAAGGGTGCGTTTTCGTAGTTTTCTAGCTTTTTCTTCAAGTCCAGTACCCGTAACAGATTCCCAATCAGAGGAGCGAAAATGGACAATGTCATAAGGGATTGAGTGATGGCTGCAAAAAGACGAGACAACGTGTTCGTCTTGATCGCTATCCTGGCCACGCAAGTGATGATTCATGTGAAGGACAGAAAAGGAATGCTTTAAAAGGGCTTGGGTTGAAAGGAAGAGATGAAGCATAACCATAGAATCAGCTCCTCCAGAAACAGATAGTAAAAATGTTGTGGAGGGTGGAAAAGGAAATGTTCTGTAATGTGTAATAAATTGCTGTGTTATTTTATTCATAAAAAAAGTAGCGGCACAGGGATTCGAACCCCGGACAACACGGGTATGAGCCGTGTGCTCTGACCAACTGAGCTATACCGCCAAATGGATTATTTAGACGTAAACTTTATAACAAAATCTCCTGGTTTTGCAAGGTCAGATTCTTCTCTCGCCATTTTTTCAATAAAGAAATCTGTCTCTGCATATTGAATCTTATCTTGCAATTCTTCAATATGCTCCTTGAAAATTCTCTGGTCTCTTTCAAGAGATTTTAGCTGGGAAGAAAGGTGATAGTATTGAATCAAGTTAATACTCATAAAAACAAGGACACAAACCACCACAATGCGGACAACAATGGTAAGTAGGTCGGGTCTCTTTCGAGTTGATTTCATATCATTGACGAGCTTTCAACACTTCTTTCACAATTTCTTCTGCTGTGGAAGCAGTATTTCCTTGGAGTCGAAGTCGCTTTAGAATAGTCTTACTTTCAATAGGTGTTAGACCCATTTCCAACAACAAATCATGTGCTTCTTCATAACAAGAGGGTTCCTTTTCCATTTCTTGCATAGGGATTTCATCTTTCCATTTTTCACTCAAGTAGAGATGGATTTTTTTGGCTGTGGTAGCACCAATGCCAGGTGTTTTGGATAGAGCCTCTGGGACACCTTCAGAAATAGTTTGAAACAGATCCTGTAGTGAAAATGCAGACAAAATGCTAAGAGCCATTTTGGCACCAACTTTTGGAATCGATAGAAGGGTGACAAAAACTTTCTCGTGGGAAACAGAAGGAAAACCATATAGAGAAATGTTGTTCTCTCGCACCACCATATGGGTATATAAGCGAACCGAATCACCAATAGTATATTCACTAGGCGTTGGAACAAATACTTGCAAACCGATGCCTTTAACAGCTTCTATTACAATAAACTGGTCCGACGTACTAACAATGGTTCCTTCTAGTTGTTTAATCATAAATATCACCCCAATCACAATTATAAGCATGACAAAGGCTAACCGCAACTGCATCGCACGCATCGTCTGAAGTGGGCAAGGTCATATTCAAGAGGGATTCCGATACAAGTTTCACTTCCATTTTGGAGGCTTGCCCATAATGGGTCAGAGTTTTTTTTATCTGAAGCGGAGTGTATTGAATGAATTGCAAATCCTGCTGTGCAGAAAGTAGCATAAGAGAACCTCGAACTTCTTCCACGGCAAGAGCTGTTTTAACGTTTTTGGAAAAAAACAAACGTTCCATCGCCATCCAATCAGGATGATAGGTAAAAATGAGCTGTTGAAAAAACTCATAAATCTTTTTGATGCGATATTCAGGAGGGCCCTTTTTTGTAATGAAGACCCCTGCATCTAAAAGGCGAAACGTGTCTTCTATGCATAGAAGACACGCATATCCTGTATTGGCTATACCAGGATCAACGCCTAGAATGATGGTGTTGTCTTTCACAAGTAATTAACTATTTAAGAAAACTTCAAATTCTTCATCCGCAATGTCGTAATTAGAAAATAGCTTGGTGACATCATCGCTATCTTCTAGTTCATTTAACAGGCGAAGCATTTTTTGCGCTTTATCGCCAACCAATTTTACGTAGGTATTGGGTACTTTGTCGAGTTCTGCATTCTCGATTTCAACCCCTTCTTTTTCAAGTATTTCTTTGGCAGCATATAACGATTTAGGTTCTACAGTAAGGACCCATCCATTTTCATCTTTTACGAAATCTTCTGCTTCACATTTTGTTGCAATTTCAAAAACTTCGTCTTCAGAGAGATCGGAATCCTTCAGAGTAATGTTTCCTACCGTCTTGAACATCCAGGAAACGCAACCCTGTTCTCCCATGCTTCCTCCGAATTTGCTGAATATTTTCCGGATTTCAGCAGAGGTACGATTCTTGTTATCGGTCGCTACTTCAACTAAGATGGCGGTTCCCTCGGGACCGTATCCTTCGTAAGCGAGTTCAAGGATTTCAAAACCATCTTTTAATTCCCCAGTACCTCGCTTGACAGCTCGATCAATATTGTTATTTGGCATACCGCCAGCTTTTGCTTTTTCAATAGCACTTCGAAGGCGTGGATTGGAATCTATGTTCCCTCCACCTTCTCGAGCAGCTATTGTTAATTCTTTGCCTAATTTTGTAAACAGTTTTCCTCTTTTTGCATCTTCGGCTTGTTTTTTACCTTTAATATTGTGCCATTTAGAGTGTCCGGACATACTACTTCCTCCTAGGTTATAGATTGAATAAATAGGGAATGAATACGATCATCATTACCAATTTCTGGATGAAACGTCAGACCAAATATGTTTTTTTGTCGAACAAAGATAGGATTGTTTTTACTATCTAGTGACAAAACAGAAATGTTTGATTCTAATGAGCGGACAATGGGGGCTCGTATGAAAACCGCTCGAAATGCCTTCGTAAAGCCTTCAATGGTTACCTCCTCTACAAAACTATAATAGTGTGGACCATAGCCATTTCTCGAAACAACAATGTCTAAAAGGCCCATGGTCTCTTGCTCTGTATTATCTATTGCTTGTGAAAGTAAAACCACTCCTGCGCATGTAGCGAAGGTAGGTAAACCTTTCTGAATCTTCATTCGAAGAGGATCCCATAGACGGTTGAAGTGGAGCAATCGAAGCATATGAGTACTTTCTCCACCAGGTAGAACAAGGCCGTCAATATCGTCTAAATCTTGCGGTGTTTTCACGCGTACAGTCGGAACAGAAAGTTTTCTAAACACATACTCATGTTCTTCAATAGAACCCTGGAATCCCAGGATACCAATTTTCACTAATCATATACCTCTATCAGAAAGTCTATCTTTATCTTCGATAAGATGAATGTCCAGCCCTTTCATGGCATCGCCAAGACCTACAGAGACGTTGGCAATAATGCCTGGTTCTGACCAATGGGCGACGGCTTCAACAATTGCTTTTGCCATGACAGATGGATTCTGGGATTTAAAGATGCCTGATCCTACGAATACTCCGTCTGCACCGAGGTGCATCATGAGAGCAGCATCAGAAGGTGTTGCTACGCCACCAGCAGCAAAATTAACAACGGGTAATTTTCCATTGTCTTTGATTTCTCGTAGCAAACTAGCAGGAACTTGCCACTCTTTTGCAGCAGTGTACAGTTCGTCATCTGCCATCGAAACAATTTGACGAATCTGAGCTTGTACTTTTCGCATATGTCGAACTGCTTCAACAATGTTTCCAGTACCAGCCTCTCCCTTGGTTCGAATCATAGAAGCTCCTTCGGATACTCTTCGAAGTGCTTCCCCAATGTCTCTACAACCACATACGAAAGGAATTTGAAAAGTTGTTTTGTCAATATGGTTTTCTTCGTCAGCTGGAGTTAAAACTTCGCTTTCGTCAATATAATCAACGTGAAGAGATTCCAATACCCTGGCTTCTATGATGTGACCAATACGACATTTTGCCATAACTGGTATCGTAACTGCTTCTTGTATTTCTTTTACTTTTAATGGGTCGCACATTCGAGCAACACCGCCAGTTTTACGAATATCTGATGGTACGCGTTCTAGAGCCATCACGGCAACAGCACCAGCTTCTTGCGCTATGGCTGCCTGTTGAGCAGTAGTAACATCCATGATTACCCCACCTTTTAACATCTGGGCTAGCCCTCGATTTGTAATAACTCTGTCTTTATCCATGCACGT
>CAYRWA010000091.1:0-2604 GCA_964427915.1 uncultured Caldisericota bacterium | reverse complement strand
TCTTGGTTGGTTTCTTTCAAAGAGGTTACTTCTAGATAGGGAGTAAATAGATTTCTCCTGTGGTAGCCTACTTTGTTCTCAACTCCACCCTTTTCATGGTTACCTTCAATTGAAGGTAACCATGATTATCCCCAAAATAATATTATCTTCAAAAACACTTACATATGTAAGCATAGCAACTGTTTGACTTTTTGAAATTAAAGATAAAAAACGCGTCAATAGTGGTATTCTTTAGATAGCCAATAAAGGCAGAAAGAAGGTACCGCATGACGAAACTTGAAACTGATGTTGTTGCTATTTTAGAAAAGTTAAAACCAAAGCTAGCCGATGCTACTTGGCAATCCAGACGTCGTTACTTCAATCAAATGATCAAACTGGCCAAAACAATGAACATCGAAGAACCTTGTCAGGAACTCTATGATGCCTTCATTGCTGATGACAATGGTTCTCATAACCGACATTCACTGCATGTTCATTGTTGCAAGCTGATGGATGCATTTGCGTGTACAAATGCAAAGGATGAACACGGGATTCTGTTTCACGAATCCCCTATGCCAAAAGAAGAGACTGTTCAAATATTCTTTCAAAATTATCAATTCCCAATCCACAATGATGTACCTATTGATTTTTTAATTGTTAAAGCTGGTATTGAAATGAAATACCTTCATTTAACGAATTCGTCAATGGGGCAGTATTGGCATTCCTGGATGGATATACGACGTTCATTCCATGCGGCCAATTTATGCACATACAATGAGAAAACTTTACAGAATTATATCCACAAAAACGATCATCAGTATCGAAACCATTCTATGGAAACATGGAAGTGGAAAATAAATCGCAAAGCTGCTTATGTTTTGAAGGAAATTGCACATACAGGGTGTTACCATTGGAAACCAATACGCAAAGTGATTTCGTGTAATTCTTCTGCAATGGAAGACATCCGTCAGCAATACATTCATCTCCTTCAGCAAATGAATCTTCAGAAGTCCTCAATAGAACTACGAGATTATGTATTTCGTAAAACAGTTGAATTTGCCAGATTAGAAACTAGAACGGATTTACAGTCCATTACACCCCAAAAAGTACAAGGCATCATCATAAAATTCGCCAGTATTTGCAGTAGTCGAAGTATGTCGACAATACTTCCCATTCTACGCTCCATATTGAAATTTTTCCATACAAGGGGTTTCTTGAAAACAGAATTATCAGGAGCAGTAATGGGAGGCTTTGTACAAAGGGGTTCAGTATCCCCATATGTATCACAAGGCAATCAAAAGATACTGATTGCAAGATTGGAAAAAGAATGCAAACGTACCCGGGCTATCTTATTCCTTGCTATACACCTTGGACTTCGTGACTGTGATATTTGTCATCTTACATTTCAGAATATTGATTGGCAGACCGATACGATACATTTGGTACAGAAAAAAACAGGAGAATCTCTTGTTCTTCCTCTCCTTCCAGAGGTAGGAAATGCCCTTATGGATTATATCCTGAACGAAAGACCTAAGCGTAACGATTCATATCCCTACATTTTTTTGCGAAAAGAAGCTCCCTACAATAAGTTAACATCGGCTTATACAACATGTTCTCGACTGTTCAGTACGACGGGAATAAAGCCAGAAAATGGCAATGCAACCGGAATTCACGTTTTTAGGCATTCATTGGTGCATCGATTACTGCTTGCTAAAATTCCCCATCCAGTGATTCAAAAAACACTGGGTCATACTTCAAAGGAATCTACCCAATCCTACATCTCCATGGAAGAGTCCATGCTTCGGATGTGTGCACTGGATCTATCCATCATAGGCAAAATAACATGGAATGGGGGTGGCGTACATGACTGTTGATTCATTTCAAAGTCGTTTAGGTTCCTACCTGCATGCATTTATCCGACAAAAGCAAGCAGCAGGGTACCCATACAAATCGTCAATTCGAATTTTACATCGTTTTGATCGCCTGGTAGCAAAAGAATTTCCCAAAGAAACAACTATCACAAAAGGAATGAGTGAGTCTTGGATCCATTTAAAACCAGAGGAACACCCAAACGGTCTTTTGCGACGGATAACGCCAGTACGTCAATTTGCTAAATACTTGAATGGAATGGGCCACAATGTCTATGTGATTCCAGAACATATCCCAAACAAACAAATAAAATATGAAGCTCACATATACACAGATGAGGAATTAAAAGCTTTTTTTCATGCTGTTGACCATTGTCCCATCTCTTCATTTTCCCCAATCAGACAATATGTTGCGCCAGTTCTCTTCCGCCTACTGTACTGTTGTGGACTTCGTTCTTCAGAAGCACGTCTTTTACAATGTGAAGATGTAAACCTCACGTCGGGAAAGATTATGATAAGGGAATCAAAAGGCTGGAAAGCACGGGTTGTATACACAAGTAGAGATTTACTAGAAGTTTGTAGAGAATATGATTCTATCATGGAATCTATGCTACCAAGAAGACAAGTATTTCTCCCCAGTAAAGATGGAGGTTTTCTTGATACTTCAACCATTGGGTATTGGTTCCATACATTCTGGGACAAACTACCCCAAGCCAGTGAAATTGTTGGTAATTCAGCAAGAGTACACGATTTTCGT
>CAYRWA010000090.1:0-16944 GCA_964427915.1 uncultured Caldisericota bacterium | reverse complement strand
ACACAAACCGCCACAATTCGATACAAACGATAACTACAAAACACAAACCTGCTACTATATATGACAGAAGAGAGATGATTTCATCTCTCTTCTGTCATTTCTTATTAAATAGGAATGGAAAATGAAGAGTAAAGTGCTGATTCTTTTAATTCTAGTTTTTTCTTTTACCAGTGTACTTTTTTATTACCACTATTCTTCCATAACCCCTTCCGAGCAACAATTCAATAGTTCTTTGAAAAACAGTTTTTTTTACAGAATGTATTCTTGGGATACCCACAGAGCAATGATAGATCGATTTTATGAGTACCAAGAATTGTTCGAAAAAACGAAACTAGCTATGATAGATAGTAAACATACAGAGAAGGGCGAAGTTCAGAAAGATCATTCTTCTTCAAAAGATGACTTACAAGATATTCAAAAGGATTCTGCTGTAGGGAACCCCTGGGCACAAATATTTGCCTCTTTGACAGGATCTGCAGGTTCCATTGGAGTATCTGGCAAAGCTAAAAATGCTTCTTTCATGGTGCAAGGAGTTTCTAAAGGCTCTTCATTTCAACAAGGTGCAGGATCTTCCTTTACAGTAGACGTGCATTCATCGAAGGGAACTAAAAAAGTGAGTGTGAAATCTCCTTCTTTTGCAACCAATCAAGTTGTCCAATCCTTATCGATCGGCATCGATCCCTATTCCATGTACATGACATTGAACGGAAGGCTAAAATTAGATCTTCCGGGTGATATTGCCGGCACACTGTACAATACAACCAATGGTACATCAAGCTCGACAACTTTACAAAATGGTTATTTTTCTGTATCAGTACCTTTAGTACAAGGCGTTAACAACATAACAGCTTCGGGTAAATGGATGACAATAGAATTGCAATTGCCCGGTATATCTGTTACTATTAGCTGATAAAAATTCAATGGTGATATGATGGAAGAACTAAATAATGTAGTTGAACATGAAAATTTTGATGAGATTTCACTAGAGGATATCTGGAATATTATTGTTCGGCGCTGGGTAGTTATTCTCGTTCTTGTTATTTCCTCTTTGCTAGTAAGTTATTTGTACTATGATAGCATTGTCCCTTTATATCGATCTGATTCTACTCTTATTGTACAGATTCCCAGTTCTTCATCGAGTGTTGGATATGACACTTTTAGCAACTATACTGCTAGTGAGAAATGGGCAATGACATATGCTGAAATGTTACGAGGAGATCCCGTATTAAAAGAAGCTTCAAACCAGATTAATTATCCTACTTTTTCCGTACAAGATCTACGAAAAGGGCTCTCTGTTTCTGTTATTAAGGATACCATGCTACTAAAGGTTAGTTTTGAATATGAAAATCCTAGCTATGCCCAGAAAATTGTAAATACTATTAATTCCATATTCATAGAAGAAGTTTCTGATATGTATGAATCAAAACTTGCTGAAAGTGGTCAACAATTGCACTTACAAATTGAGGAAATTAACAACCGCATTAATTTGATTGCAAGTCAAATTGACAACCCAGCAATAACCTCTGAAAGGCGAGTATTTTTACAAGAAGACATTGAAGCTCAATATCGAATCCGCTCCTATTTAATGGACCAGCTCTTGAAAATGGAGCTGCAACAAAAACAGCTTACTCCAACTGTAAAAGTTTATCAAGAAGGAACGACATCAGAAAATCCTACCAATAAGAACTTCATGCTTATTCTTGCCATAGGAATCGTTTTGGGGTTGTTTTTAGGCGTTTTGCTGGCCTTCTTGTTTGAATACCTAGATGATTCCATTAAAAATGAAGAAGACCTTAAACGGCTATCCGATAAAAGAGTTCTAGGAAATATTTTCTATTTCCATCCTGAAAAAAGTAAAAAAGGACGCTATTATTCCCAGTATGGTGGCACTGATTACTAGTAACACGTACTGGAATCAAGGGCTTTGAATTGTACTCAAATACTCAATAAGTTTTTGAATTGGTTTTTGATACGAGCTAGAAGAAGGATGCATTTTACAATTGTTCACATAACGATGAATTATTCTATTGCATACAAGTAGATTCTTCTTTTTAGATACTCCTTTTTTCCCTACTACAATTGGCAATGTATATAGATCTGACAATGCATCAAGATGGAGAGGCTTGTCCATCATTTTTTTACTCCCCATGTAATCCATTACATCATCTATGATTTGAAAGGCAATCCCATAGTTGTATCCAAGCAATGATTCGCTTTCTGAAAAACCATTTTCAAGGATACCACTTGCCAAAGCAAACAGGGAAGAAGTTTTTAAGGATACAATTTGTAAGTATGTAGAAAACGAAGGACTTTGGTTCTGAATTTCATAGATTTGACCCAAGGACATTTTTGTTAAAACGGAGGAGAACGCTGAATATATTTTTGGATGTTCTTTTGAAAGCCCAATAATAATTTTTGAAAACAAGAAAAAACCACTACTAATGGGCATAGATATGGGGTAAAGAGAATTTAAAGTAGGCAAACCTCTTCTTTGATTGCTGTGATCAATGATATCATCATGTAACAAGGAAGCTGTGTGGATTAATTCTATCATGGCGGCATAATGAATTTTGAGCTCTTGTGATTTAATATGGGGATTGTAATACAAGAAGAGGGATCTATAGCGTTTTCCTTTTTGCATTAAATTAACATTTTGAAGCGGGATTGATAAGAACCGTGATAGATCGTTTTGATATTCTTTAATTCGAATGTTTACGTGCTGAAGAAAAACTTTTTCGTTCATTGCATCACATAAAAAAATTTTGAATGGATTGCCCAATATATGACAAAGGCATTGGTTGTTCCAAGTGTTGTACACAATGAGTATCGAGCCAAATGTAGGGAGTATACTCTCTTGTGTGATCGGTGTGTTTTGTGAATGTGGGGTCATTGCCATGATCTGCACTAATGAGGATAGCATCGGATTCTTGCAACAGTGGAATACTGTCTCTTAACACGTGGCTAAATCTCATTAATTCTTTTCCATATCCTTTTACGTCGCGCCGATGTCCATATAGCATATCAAAGTCTTCTAAATTAAGAAGATATAGCTCATCCTCTTTCATAGGAGGAGATTGGAGGGTAGATAAAAAATGGGAGTAAATACTACCATTGTTTTTCCCTGGAAGAATTGTCATAGTATTGTTGTGAAATATGTCAGAAAAAATTCGATTGCAAAAAATTCTAACCTGGCGATCTTGTAGACTGTTTAGTATAGGATTTGGTGGAGTGGGGTATACAAAGTCTTTTCGGTCCACTGTACGGACATATGTTTCAGCAGATGATCCACGAAAAGGTCTGGCTATAACTCTACCAAGGGGAAGCTCATGACAGTATAGACGGCAAGCGATCTCGCAGAGATAATACAAGGAAGAAAGAGGAAATGAATCTACATGGGCTGCAAACTGCATCACAGAGTCAGCAGATGTGTAAATAATGGGAGTTCCATGTTGATGGGATTCTTCTCCTAGCTCTTTAATGATTTTTGTCCCCGACATAGCAACATTTCCTAAAAAATGTGTATCGAAAAGGTTTTCTAAATTGCTGACAATAGATGTAGGGAAACCATTTGGAAAAGTACGGAATTCCCCCAAAATGGAACCAAACATTTCTTGCGTACAAGAAAAAGTGTCTTTGTTTGGATTTTGCGGGAAGCAGTATGAATTGTTTTCCTGGCAGTGGAACAGTCCAATTTCATGGATATAGGAGGATGACAACTCGGGATTGTTCTGAAGAATATGAAGGGACGTATATGCTCCCTCATCTTTAAAGCGAAATGCATCTTGTGTTTCACCACATCCAAAGCCATCAAGAAGAAAATAAAATAAACGTTTTTTCATAAATTCATTATATGAAGATTTAACTCATCCACAATTCATGATATAATGTGTTGTTATGATTAAATTTTTTGATACAACCGATCGATTTTTACGAAAGCATAATTCTCTGGTGCGAAGAATAAGTCAACTTCAGCCTGAATTCGAAAATTTGTCCGATGAGAATCTTGTAGCAAAGACAAATGAATTCAAATCCCGGCATGCAAATGGAGAGTCCTTAGACTCTTTGTTACCAGAAGCTTTTGCCCTTGTGAAGGAAGCTGCTTTTCGAACCCTACAAATGAGGCATTTTGATGTTCAGTTACTAGGTGGTATTGCCTTGTTTCAAGGGAAAATTGCTGAAATGAAAACAGGGGAGGGTAAAACCCTTGTATCTACATTGCCAGCATATCTAGAGGCATTGTCTGGAAAAGGTTGCCATATTGTTACCGTTAACTCATACTTAGTTAAGAGAGACGCGGAATGGATGGGGCAAATATACCGGTTTTTAGGATTGAATGTTGGCTATATTACTGCTGATCAAGACCCAAAAGACAAGCGAGAATCGTATAATGCCGACATAACATATGGAACCAATAGCGAGTTTGGTTTTGATTATCTTCGCGATAATATGGTACGGGATATTCAGCAACGATCACAAGGAGATTTAAACTTTGCAATTGTAGACGAAGTCGATTCTGTTTTGGTGGACGAAGCAAGAACACCTCTTATCATATCAGGACCATCAGAGCGGTCAACAGACCTTTATTATACAGCTGCAAATGCCATACGTAGCTTGCAAGTCGAAGAAGATTTTGAAATTGATGAAAAAACTAAATCAGTAACCATAACAGAAAAAGGAATTATACGATTGCAGGCTATCTTGTCTATTGAAAACCTATATGCAGATTCCCAGATTGAAATACTTCGACACCTCAATCAAGCCTTGCGTGCGAAATTTTGTTTTAAGAGTGAAGTAGACTACATTGTCAAAGAAAACGAAGTGATCATTGTGGATGAGTTTACAGGGCGATTGCTTCCTGGAAGACGCTACAGCGACGGACTGCACCAAGCAATTGAAGCAAAAGAAGGCTTAAAAGTAAAAAGTGAGAATCAAACCTTAGCGACGATCACTTTCCAAAATTTCTTCCGCATGTACAAAAAGCTTTCTGGTATGACTGGAACAGCCAAGACAGAAGAGAATGAATTTCGAGAAATTTATGGATTGGACGTTATAGTTGTACCTACCAATAAGCCAATTGCTAGAAAAGACCATCCTGATATTGTATATAAGACAGAATCCATAAAGTATAGAAAAATTGTAGATGAAATCGCTGATTCCTATAAAACTGGACAACCGGTTCTTGTGGGAACGCGATCGATTGAAAAATCAGAAAAAATTTCCTCCATGTTGAAGCGCAAAGGAGTTCCCCACCAAGTTTTAAATGCAAAACATCACGAGAAAGAAGCAGAGATCATTAAATTGGCTGGTGAGAGAAACTCTATTACCATTGCTACGAATATGGCTGGTCGTGGAGTCGATATTGTATTGGGAAATGGAGTAAAAGACCTTGGAGGACTTCATGTAATAGGAACAGAACGGCATGAATCTCGACGTATCGATAACCAGCTTAGAGGACGTTCAGGACGACAAGGCGACCCTGGTTCAACACGGTTCTTCCTTTCATTGGAGGACGAACTACTACGTATTTTTGGTGGGGATAGAATTACATCCATTTTTAATACCTTGAAATTAGATGAAGATATGCCACTAGAGAGTGGTTTGCTAACGAAAGCCATTGAAAATGCACAGAAAAAAGTAGAAGCCTATAACTATGATATCCGTAAAAACCTTCTTCAATATGATGATGTACTCAATAAACAAAGAGAGATCATTTACAATGAGAGAAAACGTGTATTGGAATCCCAAGAAGTTGAAGACCACATTCAAAGCATGTTAGAACAGCTCTCGGTAGACATTGCACATCGTGCTATTCCGAAAGAAAACCGATTGGATACCAATGTAGAAGACTATATCAAGGGTATTTACGACCTAACTACATCCAAACCGGAGCTTCCAGACCTGGAAACTATCAAAGACCTACCTGCTTTCACGACGAAACTAGTGAAGGAATTGTATGCTGCCAAAGAAGAAGAGGTAGGATCTGAAAACATGAGAAGTTTGGAACGTCAGATTCTTCTATACATTGTTGACGGCAAATGGAAGGATCATTTGTACAGTATGGATCAATTGAAAGAAGGAATTGGTCTCCGAGGATATGGGCAAGAAGATCCACTTGTTCGTTACCAAATTGAAGGATTCAAAATCTTTGAGGATATGCTTCATTCTATTAAAAAAGATGTAGTCAAGTTAATTTTCCGTATTCAAGTCCAAAAACGTCCGGTGATTCTGAATAAAAATCCACAAGATCAACAAAGACATAAAGAGACCAGAGAGCTGAAGAAAACGAACAAAAATGTTCAAGAACCTGAAAGATCAAGGAAAATTGGTAGAAATGATCCGTGCCCTTGTGGAAGCGGTTTAAAATACAAAAAGTGTTGCGGACGGAGAAGCTAACATGATAGATTTACAAGCTGAAAATGAGAAATACCATCAGTATTTAGAGCGTATAAAAAAAGCAAAGGAGTTTCTTTGACACAAACGGAACGTTTGCCAGGTTAGCTGAACTACAAACCCAAACCAGTCAACAGAAGTTTTGGGAACAACCTTCTGAGGACCAAACAATGATTTTAAAAGAATTGGAGCAGCTCAAGCGAATGAAAACTTCAATCGCTGATCTGGAAAATCTCCTTCTTGAAATGAAGACGGTATTAGAGTGCATTCAATTAGAGCCCGAAGAAGAATCATTTCAAAAATCACTTGAAACAACTACAAAACTTTTGGATTCAAAACTAAAAGACGTAGAGATCCGTTCTTTTTTGAATGGCAAATACGATGCACGTGATTGTTATATATCCCTCTCTAGCGGTGCCGGTGGAGTAGATGCTATGGATTGGACAGAAATGTTGTTTAGCATGTATATTTCCTTTTTGAAGAAAAAAGAGTTTTCTTTTTCGATATTATCCATGTCACACGGCTCAGAAGCAGGCTTGAAAAGTGCCACTATTCAAGTAAAAGGTGATTATGCGTATGGATTTTTGAAAAGCGAGAGAGGCGTGCACCGGTTGGTGCGAATCTCTCCTTTTGACGCGAACCATAGGCGGCATACTTCCTTTAGTATGGTGGAAGTCATTCCAATATTTTCTGAGGCAACCGTGAACGTAGATGAAAAAGATTTGCGTATCGATACATTTAATGCTTCCGGGCATGGCGGACAAAACGTTCAAAAAAATGACACAGCCGTTCGCATTGTACATATACCTACAGGTATTACAGCTACATGTCAATCAGAACGTTCGCAAATGCAGAATAAAGCCTATGCGCTTCAGGTAATTTACTCAAAGTTAATGGCGAGAGTAGAAGAGAATCGCCTAGAAGAGATTAATGACCTACGATTGAAAGGGGTTTCGGCAGAATGGGGTAGCCAAATCCGTTCGTATGTTATGCAACCCTATACAATGGTAAAAGATGCACGCACGAATTACGAGACAGCAAATGTCGAAGGGATTCTTGCAGGTGACATCGAAGATATGATCTGGGAATACATCGGTACTGTATCATCATAGTAGGAGGATAGTACATGTTTACAAAAGTAAATCTTGAAAAACCCTGGATGGATATTGAAGTAGATATCCTTGATGTTTGGGATACAAAAAAGATATTTAATCAGTCCTTAGAAAACACCAAGGAGTATCCTCCTTTTGTATTCTATGAAGGCCCTCCCACGGCCAACGGTAAACCTGGCATTCACCATATTTTAGCCAGAGCCTATAAAGATTTAGTTTGTCGTTACAAAACCATGGATGGATTTTATGTTGCGCGAAAAGCTGGATGGGATACCCATGGGCTACCTGTTGAATTAGAGGTTGAAAAGAAACTACATATTGAAGGCAAAAATCAAATTGAAGAATATGGGTTGGCTCAATTTATTGAACAATGCAAGCAGAGCATTTTTACGTACAAAGAAATGTGGGAACAATATGCTACAAAGCGCATTGGTTATTGGGTTGACATGGATAATCCTTACATTACTTGCTCTAACGATTATATCGAATCGGTGTGGTGGGGGTTGAAGGAAATCTTCTCAAAGGGCATGATTTATAAGGGGTATAAATCTGTTCCACATTGCCCAAGGTGTCAAACAACATTAAGTTCCCATGAAGTAGCACAAGGATATAAAGAGGTACAAGATCCTTCTATTTTTATAAAGTTTCCACTGAAAACCGATTCAAATACAAGCTTACTAGTATGGACAACTACTCCCTGGACATTAACAGCCAATGTCGCTGCAGCAGTTAAACCAGAGGCAGTGTATGTGAAAGTACAAACCGAACAAGGGTTTTTTATTGTTGCAAAAGATAGAGTCACTGCTACGTTCGAGGAAAATACCTTTGACGTTCTAGAAGAGTTTCTTGGATCGACCCTGGTGGGATTATATTATGAAGCTCCCTTTCATTTCTTTGATGAAACGATGGAAGGAAAAGGGCATATTATTATTGCAGCTGATTATGTAAGCATGGAGGATGGTACAGGCATTGTTCATATCGCACCTGCCTTTGGAGTTGAGGATATGGAGGCAGGAAAAGCAAATGACCTTCCTCTTGTAATGTCCATTCAAATTGACGGGACTATGAAAGAGGAAATCACGCCATGGAAAGGGATGTGGATTAAAGATGCTGATAAAGAAATTATTGCTGATTTAAAAAAACGCAATCTCTTATTCCGCCATGCACTTATCAAACACACCTATCCATTTTGTTGGAGATGCAAATCACCTCTTATTTATATGGCCAAAACAAGCTGGTTTATGCAGGTGAGCTCTATACGAGCGGAATTGCAAAACAATAACGAGACCATTCAGTGGTTTCCCGACCACATTAAAAAAGGCCGCTTTGGAGAATGGCTGCGAGAGGCAAAAGATTGGGCTATTAGTCGAGAACGATACTGGGGAACTCCTTTGAATATTTGGGAATGCGATCATTGTGGCCATATCCATGCAATTGGAAGCATTCAGGAATTGAAAGAACTAGCTCATACTATGCCCGAAGAACCCGTTGACTTACACCGGCCTTATGTAGATTCTATCAATATTGTATGTCCGCATTGCCAGGCAGATATGAAGCGAGTGCCTGATGTTTTGGATTGTTGGTTGGATTCCGGATCTATGCCTTTTGCTCAACACCATTATCCGTTTGAACACAAAGAAGATTTTGATTCGCGATTTCCTGCTGATTTTATCTCAGAGGGAATTGATCAAACCAGAGGATGGTTTTATACCATGCTCACATTAAGTACTCTTTTGTTTGATACAGCACCCTATAAAAATGTTCTCACCTTTGAACTCATCTTGGATGAAAAGGGTGAGAAAATGTCTAAGTCTCGCGGAAATGTTGTGGATGTTCAAGAGATTCTTAAAACATACGGGGCTGATTCTATCCGCTGGTCTATGTTTACTTCAAGTACTCCCTATGTTCCGCGAAGGTTTATGGAAGATCAATTGAAAGATGCGTTAAAGAATTTTATGATCCCACTACTTAATGTTTTGTCTTTTTTTGTTACGTATGCTAACATTGATCAATTCGAGCCCACAAAGGAAGAATCTTTAAAAGAGGCTATGCAAGCAGATATGGATCGATGGATTTTATCCAAATGTGCTTCCTTGGCAAAAAATGTAAAAGAAAAACTAGATGTATACGATGTTACAGAAGCTGGAAGACTGATCTCAATTTTTGTGGATGACATAACAAATTGGTATATACGTCGGTCCAGAAGGCGTTTTTGGAAAAGTGATAGTGATACTGATAAGCAATCAGCGTATCAAACTCTTTTCTTTGTTTTGTTCCAATTTGCTAAAATAATCTCTCCTTTCACACCCTTTTTATCGGAATATATGTACCAAGTTTTGAAATCTGGTGCCCCCACCCTAACGAAGGACAGTATTCATTTGTATCGATATCCAACTCAATACCAGGAACTGATAAACAAAGAACTGGAGATCAATATGGATGTTACACGAGGAATAGTGAACGCCGGGTTGCGAGCCCGAAAAGCTTCCAAAGTAAAAGTACGAACCCCTTTTTCTGTTTGTTACATTTTTGTACCCGAAGGAATGAGTGTGGATGAAGATGCAATGTCACTTATTCAAGAAGAACTCAATGTAAAAAATGTTGTAAGGGTGGATTCTTTTGAAGAGTATGCTGCGTATTCGGTAAAACCAAATCTTCCCAATCTAGGGAAAAAGCATGGTCCCAAAATTCCTCTTATTCGAAAAAGTCTAGATCAAATTGCAGCGAACGATCTCCGCAAAATTGTATCAGAAGGTAAAATTGTACTCCTTGAATTGCCTGATAAAACTACCATTAATCTCTCTTCTGAGGATATTTTATTAAAAGTAGTAGGCAAGCAGCATTATCTAGCCGAAGAGACATCTCATGGTGCAGTTATTGTGTTGGATCCAACCCTCAATTCTTCTCTTATTGAGGAAGGGCTTGCGCGTGAATTGGTACATCATATCCAGATTCAAAGAAAGCAACTTGATTTGGATGTCGAAGAGAGAATTCATCTTGTTCTTTATACGCAAAACAAGGAAAATATGCAATGGATAGAACGCTATCGAGAGTACATTCGTAGCGAGACCCTTTCCAATACGCTTGATATTAAATCGGACTTGGTGTCACAAGCACCCTACACTTTCGAATTGACAAAAGAGGTGGGAGAGATTGGGATTCAGATTCAGATTCAATAGGAAACAATTCAATAGTGATTTTATCGGGAATTGATTGTGCTATGATTCCTTGAGGAATATTTCGTAGTTGAACAGGAACAAGATGGGTTCCCATTTCTAAACCTTGCACATCAATAAAAGCTTCGATATCTTCTATTTGTGGAAGTTTGGATGCAAGACCATATAACTTAATTTGAATGGTGGGGAACTCCAAAGAGTAATCGATATCAAAAGGTAAATTTAAGATCTTTATTTGAATGTTTTCAAAAACAGTGCTTGCTGTAGGTTCTATGGTAATCGTTACAAGAACAGATTGATTTTCTTGAACAACATGAACCCCCTGAGGCAGAAGAATATCAACTTCACGGGATACGGTTTGATTGACGCCATCAATAACAATGGGCTGAGTATTTAAGGATTGAAGAGGTTCAAGAATACTGATATCTCCCGATACTGTTAAAATATTGGGCTCAACAAGTATCGACGTGACCGTACCAAGAGGATTCCCACTAATAGTAGGGATGACAGGGAGTACCTTTGAAATGTCAGTGTTCAAAACAGGCACTGACACTTGCACTGATTCTGGCTCTATCGTTAGTCCAGGAATCGGTTGATTCAAACTATCACGAGCCTCTACTTTTGCATGACTTAAAATATCTGAACTTGCATTGGAGAGATCTACTTCAACAAAAACGCTATGAATAGAATGTATAGAAGATTCTATGCCAGAAATATGTACAATTTCTGGACTTACCGTAGGTTCTCCTGCAATATTCCCTGCCTGCAAATTTCCAGTTAAGATAACTCTCACAGGAAAATCATTGGTAATGATTTCTTCTACGGTTACTTCAATAAACGGGGGGTCAACAATAAGAACTGATACTTCTTCGGGAGCATCAACAATTGGCTTCATCTTGTAAGATCCTGACTGAATTTCAGAAAAATCAAGGTAGGCAGATATATTTTTACGGTGCGTATCTATGGTATTGGAGGGGGCTTCTATTGTAATCTCCACTTCTTCTTGTTCTAGTGATATCTGGTACTTTGTGGGAGCATTCTGAATCTGGATTTGAAACACAGAAGAATTTGTCACTTTTGCTCCGTATACAAACGAAACATAAATCCAAACCAATGTAGCAAGTATGAGCGAAAAAATTTTTAGAAACATGTTGTGCGTGACGAACCGCCGGAGGGAAATCATGATTTCACCTTTAACATAACAGACAGCATCCCTTTCAATTCTGTTGGTGTTAAATTGCTCGTGATACGACCTGAGATAGAAAGAGAGATAAAGCCCGTCTCTTCAGAAATAATAATGCTAATCGCATCCGTATCCTCTGTAATACCAATACCAGCGCGATGACGCGTCCCAAAATTTCGAGTTAGGTGTAAATTGTCAGTTAAAGGAAGAATGACTCTTGCAGCCTTTATAGTTTGTTTTGTAATAATCACTGCTCCATCATGTAGTAGAGATGGAGGAGTAAAAATTGTTATCAAAAGTTCCTCTTGAATGTTACTTTCTAAAATTACACCACTTTCTTCAAAAGAGTCCAAAGGGGAATCTCTTTGAATAACAATCAATGCACCGGTTTGACATGCAGATAGATGTTTTACTGCATTGCAGATAATGTCCACAGAGTCTTGTGTCAGAGTAGGAGTGTCCAAAAAAGAGGTTAATCGTCGAAAAATAGACTCTCTTGTTCCTAGTTTGCTTATTAGTCTTCGTAACTCAGGTTGGAAAAGAATAACAATTACTACGGGAAGAGAAAATGTCAGAATATTGATGGCTCCGCTAAGTATCCAGTCCATTGCCAGCAAACCAAACATTTTTGAAAGCCAGGCTAAAGCATTGAGAAAAAGAATCAAAAGGGCTAGCCCTATAGCAAGCTGCAATGCCCTTGTGGAGTGAAGTAAAACGAGAAAATAGTACACGATGATACCCACAAAAAGGATATCTAAAATAGTCATTACTAAAGTGTTTGCCATATATAAATGTATAAAAAATTTTTCGTAAAAGAAAAGGGACTTTTGCAATAAAGATGAAAACGATATAATGATTAGAAAGCTGAAAACCTGGGAGGCTATTATGAAAATCACCGTAAAAAGTTCCTCTTCCAATAGTTTTGATGAATCCACCCTTAGCTACGCAGAAGAAAAATTAGAAAAATTAGAGAAAATTTTTCAACCAATTCGTGAGGCAGACTTGGTGTTTAATGAGTCCAAAGGGATTCATATGGCCGAAGTAACAATGTATGTAAATGGAAAAATTATTCGAGCAGAAACGAAAGATACCAATGTACGTAGTGCTATTGACAAGTTAAAAGACAAGCTAGAACGTCAAATTAGACGATACAAAGAAAAATCCATCGATAAAAAAAGACACGTAAAGAAAGAATTTCCTCAGGAAGTTGTACCCATTATAGATGAAGGAGAAGAAATACCACAGATTATTCGAGAGAAAAAATTCTCTATTGTTCCTCTCTCCGATGAAGATGCAGTAGAACAACTAGAGCTTTTAGGTCACGATTTCTTTCTCTACTATAGAATTAGCAAAGATTATAAAGGATTGGCCGTAATGTACCGGAGAAAAAATGATGGGTATGGCATATTAATGCCAGAGGAATAACTCATGAAGCCTAGATGGAAAGCCATTGATATAGGTGTCATTTTGATCCTCTGCATGTCCTTTACTTTTCTTATTATGAAAGGGGTTCAATCAGCTCAATACAGAGCATCTCTTGAACCAGTGCGTATTGAAATTGTGGTTCCCAATCTAGACCCCGACGTAGCAGACCAAGTTCAAATTGGTGATTATCTAGTAGATAAAAACGCAAAACCTGTTTTTCTTATTCAAGAAAAGACACAAAAACAAGCACAGCATCCAGTCATTGATCCAGAAGGCAACATACTTGTGGCAGATCATCCACTAATGGTAAGTGTATTTTTATGGGTAGAATCTGTGGAACCTATGGAATACCAAAACGGAATACAGTATAATTGGCAAGTAGTCAAAGTTGGTGGGTCTCTTATATGGGAGACTACAACCGAACGATTTGTTGGTTTGGTTAGGCAATTAAAATTTGAATCAAATTAGCAGTTGTAAAAATGAAGTTGTTAATATAAAATTTTAACAACAATTTTTTACGATTTGAGTATTTTTTTCGTATAATAACGGTAGTTGTTGACTGAAAGAGGTGAGGCTATGAAGAAATTTTCTGTTTTGCTTGTGATATTATTGCTTGCTACACCTTTGCTCGCATACGGCTTAACGGTCGATCGTGACGAAGGCGGAATTCCATTGCAAACAGTATTTTATTCCCAAAAAGCCAAAGATGTTGCAGGTGAAACACCTGCCACACTTGTTGAAATGCAAGAAGAAACCGGGGAACCTGGTGAAGAAGATCTTCCTCCTATTGAAGATCCCTTTTTCCCTGAACCAGATGGGTTTAAAGGCACAGTAGTAGAAATTGATACTACTGATGATTTCATCATCATTACCAATGTTCGTTACTACAACAACTACACGAAACAGCATGAAACTGCTACTACCTTTAAACTGTTCTATAACGATTACACCGCTTTCATTATTAATGGAGAGCAACAAACCGATGTAAACACAATCGTTATTGGAGAGAAAATCACAGCAGTTGGAGATCAACCTGATTACGAAAAAAATATACTTCGCAATACAGGAGTTATCTACCAAGGATCAATCTACACACCTGAAGTTGAAGAGGTACCTACTCCCTTTCCTTTTATAGGTGAAATTCGATCCATAGATCGACCCAATAAAAAAATGACTGTGTTTTGTTTTGAACTTGCAAAAGAGATATCTGTTTCAATCGAAGAAGGGACTTGTTTTCAAAAGAGGCAAGTCAATAACGAAGGCAAGAATGAATTTGTCATCATTGAAACAGAAGATATTCCTGCTGAAATCCAACAACAACAGATTTGTGAGTTTGTTGGACTAATGTATTACGAAACCCATGACGTTATTGCCCATAGCGTTATTATTGTACCTGAAAATAATTGATGGGAGGGCAAAGAATGAAACTTACCAGAAAAATATTTTCTCTCTTCATATGCCTGATTCTCAGTATAGCATTTGCATCTTTTTCTTTCACAAATCGAACCCAAGCAACGAATAATGTGAAATGGGAGAATATCACTCCTAAAACTCCTCCTCTGGCTGCTAATGATGGAGCATCTACAGATCAGTACGGTTACAACTATGCATGGGATGGCTATTATCTTCATGGAATGACATCTTTTGCTGATTTAGTGGAAACCAAATCAGATGGTTCCAAAGTCATTCATTTCTTCCAATTTATGCCTGCGTCCTCATTTGGTGATGGATACCATAATCAATATGGAAATACAAACTATTATGCAAAGGGTGCCATCGTTCACTGGTCTTCTGATACCCAAGTGTGGGAAAAAATCAGTCCTTCTTGGTTTAGTGATTATTGGACTGCCTATGGTGGTGGATTTAGTGTTGTTGAAGAAAGCTATATTGATCCTGCTACAGGTAGTATGTGGAATGGAAGGCTCCTACTTCATACATCCTATGACTTTTTCCAAACGTACTATTATTACGGTGCCTATAACTATGATGGACAACTTTACGCAATAATGAATTATCCCTACTACGTGGGCTCGTATTATCCTGGTAAAACAAGAGTAATACGTTGGGATGGTGGTTCAAATTGGACCGACTTATGGGATCAAACGGGAACCAATAGTTCAGTAGTTCCTGGCCCAAATGGTTCATATTCACAACAAGATTATCGGGGCATGTCGAGCGGGAAGTATTTCATTGTTTCCTACAATGGAAGCGTTTATATTGCCACATTTAAAGACCGCTACTGCCACACCTACAACGATCCAACCTGCCCCTCTTACTACAGCACTCCCAATTGGGACCTAAAGATTTATCAATATGCAGGATCTTTAGATGCTCTTTTGAATAGTCCTTCTCCACCTCAAGCTTGGACTGAAGTATGGTCATACAATTACGGTAGTCGTAGCTTTTCCTATGGACCTCCTGCTATATACGAGTTTAAAGTCTTAAACGACCGATTCTTTTTATCTACTTCAACCAATAGCTACCAAGATTATGCATATCAAACCATGTCGAAAAATGGCTGGTGGTTTGTATCTACCAACAATAGCCCTTCTACATTGCAACAGGGGACAACCCAAGGTTCTTCCATCAATGCACTTTGTGGAACCATCGTAGAAAGCAATTACAGCGGGCAATATCACTATTTTCCTCTGACAATCCCTAGTGGCCCTTATGCGGGTACATACACAGGACGTATCAATCGAAATCTTTGGACCCCCTTGAATTATCTCTACCCTTGGGGCGGCGGTGGAACTGTGTATGCCTACTACTGGATGTATTCTTGGGGAAGCTTTTATCGCGGACACTTTTCTGGACGGCGTGTCAAGGTTACCGGACAGCCCAATGGAAGCTATTTTGATGTTGTCAATATGGCTGGAATGTACATGTACTATTCCGATGCTACCCTATGGGATATGACAACCCCTCTTGATGAAGGACCATCTCCTACCGCCTATGAGTACTTTAATAATTATTTGTACGCAGGGTTTGCAAAGAATTCAAACCTATTACGAACCAATGACTTTGGAAACTTCGCTAACCTTTCCAATCTAAATACATGGGATGATTGTGGTACTATTAATGATCCCACTGCGTCTCCTGCAAGGCCTTTTGACGGAGGAATACTTACACTAGAAAAAACAACAGGAGTAGATGAGTTTGGGACTCCAAGTGATGTAGCCCTATACATCGGAGGAAGCTATCGAAATGGTGATTATAATGCGACGCCATGGAATTATGCCGGTACTTGTCCTTTGTATTCTACTACTGGAGAAGATGCAGGTGGCGATCCCGATACTACGCCTCTCCAGTTCAAACTCGAAGAAGATGAGTGGCGATTAAATTCTGGTTCACAATCACCCAACTTCCAAAACCGTATGTATGGTATTTATGACTTGTATGATTCCAGTCTTGGTTTGATCACACAATTTGGCGTGAATTCTATACCTCCAGGCGGGAACTATACAAATCATCCTGAATATCGGTATCGTCGATTTATGCTATACAATGCACCTCCATCTTGCAACATCGACCAAGACCCTGACCCTGTAGTAAATGAGCGAGGAACGTATACGTCTTTTATGCTAACCTTTACTCCTACGGGCGGTTTTGGTTCTGGCAATGTTGACGTAGAATTAACCCTTCCTGAAAATATTTATGT
>CAYRWA010000089.1:0-37160 GCA_964427915.1 uncultured Caldisericota bacterium | reverse complement strand
TTTCCAAGCATTCTTGAACCAATAGCCATATCGTATAATAACAGGCTTATCAAGACCTTGTTGACGTTTATATATGTCAATTTGCTGTTGCGTAATATGAGGGTCCATAGACTTGATAATGTCTACTGGATCACTCATCATATTCAGAAAAATAAAAGCAAAAAACGATATAATCAGCAGGATAAAAAACCTTTGTATCATTTGTCTAACTACATATTGCCACATAGTTTACCGCCTTCCATGACACATACATTTTTGCAAGCCAATACCTATAAAAAGATACTCATGGAGTATCTTTGATTCTGTCATTCTAACGTTGTGTATAAAAATATACTACAACTATATAAAACATTGTTTTCAATGCAACATACCGGTTACGTGTTGCACTTCTCTATCCAATACAATTCCTGTTTTTTTGTAAACAATATCTTCAACTTTTTCAGCTAAGGCTAAAACTTCTTTACATGTGCCTCCACCGGTGTTCAAAATAAAATTTGCATGCAATTCAGAAATTTTTACGTTTCCCAATTGTAAGCCCTTTAACCCTAACTCTTCTAGTATTTTCCCTGTCGATTGCTGAGGAGGATTTTTCCAAAAACAACCCGCGCTTTTGGATCGTAGCGGTTGAGAAGCATAACGTTTCTGAAGATAATTTTGTAATTGTTTTTTCTCTTTTTCAATATCTCCTTCTTCTAGTAGAAGCAATGCAGATAAAATACACCATTTTTTTTCTAGAAAAATACTCCCCCTGTAATGAAGAGAATCTTGAAGTTCTTTTCCTTCCATTTCTTGGATATGGATTCCATTAAAATACTGAACGCGTTGTACAATTTGGCTAATTCGACCTCGGTTGGTTCCTGCATTCATAGCAATGCAACCACCCACCGTTCCAGGAATGCCTGCTAGATATGTATATCCTGTAAGTTGATTTTGAAGAAACCATTGGATTGCATTTTGCATCAATACCCCGGCTTGAACAAATACCATACGGTTTGATTGAAGATGTATTTTGGTTAAGTGATTTTTCATATTAATGACAACGCCTGGGTAGTCTTCGTCTGAAAAAAGGATATTGGATCCGCATCCAATAATGATATAGGGTATATGCAAAGAAGTACACTCAAGAATGGTTTGAGTAACATCACCGAGAGTATTTGGCTGAACCAATATGGTAGCTCGTCCTCCAATGCCAAATGTAGTATATGGCTGTAAGGATTCATTATACAAAATGTCCCCTGAAAAAAAAGAAAGATTGATTGCTGGGGTTCTCATCTATGGATATCCTGATAAAGTCTCCATACATCGCCAGGTCCTAATGTAACAATCGCATTAGGTTCATGAAGAAAGGAAACAAGAAGAGCAGCACCTTCTTCTAAAGTAGAAACATAATGGACAGACCCTGAATGACATTTTTGAAGAGCTTTAAATAAATCCATGCTGTTTTTTCGGTTCTTTTGTTCTTCACCTGCTGGATACACCGGCAAGACAACAACTTCGTCTGCCAATTGCATAGCTTGAACATAGTCTGAGAATAAGTTTTGCAGTCTAGAATACCGGTGAGGTTGTAGGAAAGCAATGACATGTTGATGAGGAAAATACATCTTGGCATCTTCCAACACCTTCTTGATGACATCGGGACTATCTCCCTCATCGTCGATCAGGAGGGCAGTAGAATCGGTAGAAATGAACTGAAATCTTCTCTCCACTGCAGGTAGAGAGTAAAAATATTCCGAGGGTTTTCTAATGGGACCAACGAGATTTTCTAAGAGAGCAAAAGAGAGTACGGCATCCATCACATTTCGTATCGAAGGCATTGGGATTTCAGCATCAAAAGATGAGTGCTTCCCGTCTAGATGGAAGGTGGTCCGCAATCGTGATCCATCAAAAAACGTACGATATTGAGAAATTCGATACTCTCCCTTGTCCAACCCACAGGTTGTCCAAGTATTGAGTGCAGATTGACTGTCTAAGGTTTGTTGAACCGAATAAGGAGCAATGACTCTTTTCTTTGTGTTCTGAACAATAGAACGCATGGCTAGTTTTAACTTCTCTGGATCATTGTCATAGTTTGATAAGTGGTCAACGCCAATATTCGTTACTATTAAATACATCGGATAGAAGTCTAGAAAGCTAGGTTGGGATTCATCGGTCTCTAAAACAAAGTAATCACTTGTTGTATATCGAGCACACGGATAGTGCAACATATCTGCACCTATTAGCCAAGAAGGCTTGAGTCCATACTGCTCTGTCATGTTTGACACAAAAGTTGTGGTAGTGCTCTTTCCATAACTACCGGTTACGGATAGTAAACTTTTCGATTGTACAATTTGTTTTAATGCATCGATTCGATGGATACACGGTATATTATATCGACGTGCCTGGATGATTTCAGGGTTGGACTGTGGTATTGCTGCGGAATAGACTAACGAACTAATGCCGGGATGAATATTTTCCTTGTTTTGTTCATAATGAATTGCAATATTTTGTTTCTGTAAAGTGGTTTCCATTCGAAACGATTGAAGATCTGATCCTTCTACGCAAGCACCCATGGCTTTGTAGTATAGAGCTAAAGGAGTCATTCCCACTCCACCTATACCCGTCATATAGATATGTTTTTGATCAAGCAACAATCGAAAACTCCTTTGCGTTCTCTTTTTTTACAGGTAGTCTCGCAGCGATGTTCAGTACAATGCCCACCTCAAAAAGATTGAGAATTAATGCACTGCCTCCTTTGCTAATAAAGGGAAGTGGAATTCCTGTTGGCAAAAATACAGCCAACGTGACAGCTACATGAAGGAGAGCTTGAAACAACAAATGAAAAGCAATCCCTGCAACAAGAATGGAATAGAAATGGCTTTTTACCAATCTAGCTACTTGCAACATATAATAAAACAACAGAAAATAGAGAAAAAGAAGAAGGCACCCGAATACTAAGCCAAACTCTTCACATATGATTGCAAAGATGAAGTCAGTCGAAGAAAATGCCAAGTTGACAAATTTTTGAGAACTTTTCATGTATCCTTGACCGAAAAGTCCTCCCCGTACAATCGCCCGAAGACCTTGTCGAAGCTGATAAGCATCTGGACTCACAAAAACTTCTTGCACAATATTTAATCGCCTTTGCAGACGAGGAATCTTTGACATCACAAAATAAAATAGAACAGAAACCGAGGATGCCCCAATAAGGCCTACCAAGAAAGGAAATCCCCCTAAAACCATTGTAACGGCTCCAATGGCGGCAAAAACAACAGCTGCCGAAACATTGGGTTCTATCGCAATAAGTGCTGCCCCAAAAACAATCATAAATAGGGGCTGCAAATGATCCTTGAGTACAATCTTCTTTTTACACTGAGAATAATAGGCTGCAATATAAAAAATGATTGACACTTTTGCAATTTCAGAAGGTTGTACAGTGAAACCTCCTGGAATAAATATCCATCTTCTTGCTTCTTCTCCAACCTCATTGGTTATGGGAGTATGAAAAATCAACACAACAAACAATAAAATAAGAGAGACATAGTAAAACAAATAGGCATATCGTTTAAGAAATCGCTGGGATAGTTTCCGGAAAAAGAACAGAACAAAAAACCCTACCAATAAAAATGTAAACTGTTGCAGTAGACCAAAAAATGGATTTCCTTGGCCTCCATCTTTAAAAAAATGAGTAGAAGTTGTAGAAAATGCCATTAACAAGCCAATCAAACAAAGCAAAATTGTAAGGGTTAATATGTTTGCGTGCAATCTTTTTGGAGAAATCATGAGTGATTAAATGTGCGCCAGATCATTTTTTTGAAAACATTGCCTCTTTCTTCAAAATTGCTAAATTCATCAAAACTAGCGCAACCAGGCGAAAGAAGGATAAAATTGTTTGCTTTTGCTCTCTTTGTTGCCTCAAAAAAAGCACTCTTAAATGTTGGAGTCATTTTGTAGTTTTGAAATCCAGCTTCATCAAGAGCATTTCTTATTTTCTTCCTTGTTTTTCCATACACAATAACAACTTTGATAAATGGATGAGTTGCAATTCTCTTTGCTACTTCACGAAAATCGCTTTCTTTATCACTACCCCCCATCATCAAAACAAATGGTTCTGTCATGCACTGCATAGCGACAATTGTAGTAGAGGGTTTTGTTGATTTCGAATCATTGATGAAGCCTATACCATTAAATCTGCCCACCCATTCAAATCGATGAGGAAGTCCCTGGAAAGTAACCAGTGCCTTTTGACACAAGTCTACAGAAAAAGCATTTTGCAAATACAGATAAGAGGACAATATACTAACAATTGCGTTTTGCTTGTTATGATATCCTTTGATACGCATATTTGCTAAAGAAACTCTAATCTCTTTTTTCTTCACTGTAATAACTGCTTCGTCTGTATCATGGTCATACCAACAGCCAGGAATACCTGTCTTCTTCATTGAAAAGTAGTATTTTTTTGCCTTGTTTACATTGATATTGCGAAGACATTCCTGGTCTCCATTGAGAATGGAAAAGTCCTGTTCGGTTTGATTCTCAAAAATTCGAAGTTTGGCTGCAAAATAATCTTGCATTGTTTGGTAGCGATTCAAATGATCTTCAGAAAAATTGAGAAAAACTGCTATATGGGGGGAGAATTCTTGGATGGTCTCTAGTTGAAAAGAACTTACTTCCACTACCAAGGTAGCTGCTTTGGTTTTATGGACAATTTCAGAAATAGGAATACCAATATTGCCACAAACGTAAACGGGAGCAATATGATATCGCAAAATATGGCCCGTGAGTTCGACAGAAGTACTCTTACCAGATGTGCCCGTAATGGCAATAAAATGAGACTCTGTGAATTGGTATGCCAGTTCAACTTCCCCAATAATCGGTACATGATGTTCTTGCGCTTTCACTAGTATTGGAATCCGTCTAGGAACTGCTGGGGAAACAACGATAAAGTCTTTTCCTTCATAGGTCCGTTCAGAATGAAAGCCTAATTCAAAATCAACACCCACCGATTCTAACCAAATAATAGTCTTTGGATCAACGCTTGCAGAAGCTTCTGATGCAAAGACAGATGCCCCCTTTGATAGCAACAATTCAATGGCAGCTTTGCCACTCTTCTTCAAGCCAAAAACTGTAATCTTTTTGTCTTTCAGTTCCAGTGTTTTTTTCATTGCCTTCATTTTACGAAAAAGTTATAAAAAATAAATTGCACCTGCTAAGGTACACAAGATGATCTCCATGATTGTAAACAATACAACAATTTGTGTTTCTGAATACCCCTTTAATTCTAAATGATGATGATACGGTGCCATGAGAAAAATGCGCTTCCCTTCACCGGATTTTCTTTTCGTGTATTTGAACCAGCCCACTTGCAAGATAACCGATAAAGCTTCCCAAACAAACAAAAGCCCTAACAGCAGAAGGTAGAATTCAGTATGAGAAAGAATAGCCAAAGCAACAATAGCTCCTCCGATGGCAAAAGATCCAACATTCCCCATAAAAACTTTCGCTGGGTAAGCATTAAAAATCATGAAACCAAGAAGAGCTCCTGCCATAATAAGAGAAAAAATTACTCCCGTATAGTGCCCTTGTGAATATAATATGATGGCATAAAAAAAGAAAATAGGAATGGAAATGCTCCCTAGTAACCCATCAATGCCATCCGTCAAATTAACAGAATTGACTACAGATAGAATAAAAAATACTTCAAATACAATGCAGCCTAGGACCGAAAAAGTACTATTTGAGAATAGGCACACCCACACAACAACAGGTATAGAAGCCACAATCTGCAAGGCGATATCCTCTCTTGCTTTCAAGCCATAGGGGGATCGGAGAATGGTTTTTCGGACATCGTCTAACAAACCAATACTTGCATAAGAAAGAAGAAGGTATATTGGTAAAAGATTGTTTACAATAAATGGTTGAGTCGAAACATAAAGTCCGAACAAAAGAACACTTACAAGAATAAAAAGTATGCCCCCCATGGTAGGTGTACCAGTCTTCGATAAGTGATCTTTGGGACCTTCTTCTCGGACAAATTGTCCTATCTGTTGTTTCTTCAAAATTTTGATAAACAAGGGCATAAAAATAGCTACAAACAAAAAACTGACCCAAAAAAATAAAAATGGTTGCAATTTCATCGAGTCTTCCTTTCTTATTCCATTGATTCCAGTCTATCAACAAGAGCGTGTAAGCCTACACCATGGGAAGCCTTAACAAAAATAACAGTGTCCTTTTTGATCCAGATCTGCAGTTCTTTCCATAAATGATCCAGTGAATCACAATAGGAAACATCTTCCGAAACACCATATCCATGTTGAAAAGATGCTCCATATTGGCCTACATAAAATACCCTCTTTGCTTTGCATTCTGCAGCCAACCTACCAATCTCTTCATGTTCTTGATCAGAAATACTTCCTAACTCTAACATATCTCCTATTAGTAACACTTTGGAAGAACACGGAAAGGCACCAAAAGCATCTAAAGCTAGCTTCATTGATAGAGGATTTGCGTTGTATGACTCATCAATACAAGTACAACCGTTCACAAGGCGTACTAATCGGCCTCTACCTTTTCCAGGAGTAAAATCATGTAGCCTCTTCTGTAGTTCTGCTTGGTCAAGATGAGGGTATAACTGCAAAGTTAAACATATACAAGCAACGGCATTTAATGCATAGTGTTTTCCAAAACATCGAACTGTAAATGTATATTTCATTCCATTAAAGGGAAACGAAAAGGTCGTTCCTTCTGTATTCATGGAATCAATCAAAATCGGGATCGTCAGATTAGTATCAAAACCATATAATTGAACGTGAGGACAATCCCTTTTTAGATCCTTTTCTAGGCCGTCCAAGTGACCATTTGCAAAACACGCTCTTGGATTGGTTACGTTCTGAAATATCATAGCTTTGGAGTGCAAGATTTCGTGTATCGAAGAAAAAAATTCAGCATGAGAATGTCCAATTCCCGTTAAAATTGCACCTTTAGAGGATGGGAAAAGAGGAAGAAGAGTTTCAATTTCACCTGGATAGGAAGCACTTAACTCAGAAATGATCCATCTTGTATTGTTTGGAATCTTAGTCAGTGCGACAGGAAGACCAATGGGAGTATTAAGGTTTCCAAAGGTAGCATAGGAAGAAGGCAGCAATTTAGCTAGCATTTGTTTTGTGGTGGTTTTCCCAGCAGAGCCCGTGATCAGAATAGAGTCATATTTTTTTGTTATTTCTGAGGCAATGTCCAACAAAGCCTGAGCGGTATCATCCACAAGCAGCAAAAATGAATCTGTACAGTCTACACAGGAAATGGGCTTTTGCGCAATAACTCCTCTTGCTCCTTTAGCAAGAGCTTGTTGTGCATACTCATGCCCATCCACACGTTCCCCTTTTAGGCAAACAAATACATCTCCTGGCTGCACATTTCTAGAATCAATTGCAAGATGCAGTGGGTACTCTGTAGTATCACTTTCATCTCCATATAACATGGTTCCTTTAGTTATTATCTTTGTTAATGTGTAATTTGTCACAAGAAACATGCTTCTCCTTATCATAAACAATCTGTTTTGTTACTTCAACATCATCAAAAATTTGCACAGACCCTTGTACTAAGAATTCTTTTTGATTCCCTCTCCCTAAAATTGCAACAATAGCTCCTTTAGGGGCTAAATCAATTGATTCCTGGATGGCTTTTTTTCGGTCTTCTATGATGCGAACCTTTTTGGCTTCCTTTTTTGAAAGAGCTGACATGAAGTGACAAAAGCCTGCAACAGGATCTTCCGTCTCAGGATCGTCCAAGGTTAGTATTATTTCATCAAAAAACGAACAAAATAACTTACCAATATCCGCCCTGGAAGATTTCTGGCCTCCTCCTACATTGCCAAAAACTACAATCCGCTTTGTATAGACACTGCTTTCAATTTGCTTATGAATCGCTCGAAGAGCCAGAAGAACGTTGGCTTTATCGATGACAACTGTAATTGGTAACAACGTAGGAATAACATGCCACCGTCCAGGTATCTGATGAATTCTCTGCAAAGCAGCTTTCAACTGATCTGATTCAAATCCAAAATGCTTTCCGATCAAAAAAGCAGCTCCAATATTGTACATTTGAAAGTCTCCGGGCAATGGCGTAGAAAGATGATGGCATTGGTTCTTCCCCCGCAAAGTGAAACATTGTAAGGGGTTCTGTGAAGAGTCCTGACGAAAACTATTTGGCATCAACTGATAATCAGCATCATTTGATAAAGAAATCGTGATATAGGAGGAAGAGTTCGAAATAGTCATTTTTTGATATAGCTCTGCATCTTTATTGATTACAACAATCCCTTGAGGTTTCACGTTTGAAAAGATTCTTTCTTTTGCATGGATGTATTCTTCTTCGGATTGATGATATTCAATATGGTGACAAGGTGAAAGAGAAACAAAAGAAACTGCGTCCAAGACAACCCCGAAAAGACGATCTTGCGATAAACCATGAGAACTAGCTTCGACTACACCATAACAACACTCTTTTTCTATCGCTTTGGATAGTATAAAGTGTAACTCCTTTGGGTCAGGAGTTGTTACAGCTCCCTTCATAGTATAGTCCATGGGTTGATCGTCTATAAAAACACCCCCTGTCCCGATTAAAACAGCCTTTTGACCCATATGAAGGAGCATTTTGTAGACAATATGTGCCATAGTGGTCTTTCCTGACGTTCCTGTTATAGCAACCATCTTTAATCTGGAAGCAGGATACTGGAACCAAGCTTGTGATAATAAACTCCAAGCCTGGGCAGGAGAAGAAACTGTCCAGTATGACAAATGTTTGGGGAGAGAAGAAACATTATGCTTATCTGATAACACAATTCCCGTAGCCCCTCTTTTAATAGCTGATTCTATGTAATAATGTCCGTCCGTTTGGGTTCCCATAATGGATACAAAAACGTCACCTTCCTCCACCAATCGCGAGTCTCTTTGGATTTCATGTATGGCAAGGTCTTTGCATAGTCTTTTTTTTTTATATGGTAGAATCGTGTCGATCTTACTCAAAAGCATTTGATCGATCCTCTATTCGAAGAATCCATTCAGCAATATCTTTAAATACAGGAGCTGCAATGGTAGAACCGTAGGCGTTGTAACTTGGGTATGGCTCATCAATAGATACTAAAACTAAATATCGAGGAGCATCTACCGGGAAAAACCCTACAAAAGAACAAATCACCTTATCGTCCTGATACTTTCCTTGAAAACTTTTGTAAGATGTTCCTGTTTTTCCTCCAACCGGCACTCCAGGAATTTTTGCTTGCGAGCATCCATATGGATCTTGAACAACATTTTGCAGCACCGCAACCATAGTAGAGGAGGTTTCTTCTGAAATAACTCTTTTTAAAATTTCCTTCTCAAAAGTTTGTATGGTTTTTCCTGCAAAATCCTGTATTTCTTTCACTATAATAGGCTTTAAGTAGTCTCCTCCATTGATAATGGCTGCATATGCATAAATCATTTGCAAGGGAGTCACGGAAATGGATGTCCCAAACGAAATATTTGCTGCCTCAAGATCAGAATACCATTCCCGTTCGGGAAGAATACCCGCATCCTGTTCGGCTAATGGAAAGGGCAATCGAGATCCAAAATTAAAGGTTTCAACAAAATCCAGCAAGTGGGTACCCATTTTTTGTCCAATCTGAGCAAAAACTACATTGCAAGAATTGCGGATGTAACTTGCTAGTTTTTGGGTACCATGAGGTATAATGCACTGGATTTGCTTATTTTCTACCCATATCTGCCCTTCACACTCATAAGTATCTTCTGGTGTTATAAAGCCTAAATCCAATGCTGCTGAGGCAGTGATTGACTTAAAAACAGAACCTGGTTCATAATTCATGGCAACTGCTTTGTTTGAGTATTTTACCTGCTGAATATACTCATGCCCCATGTTTAAATCAAACGATGGGTAAGAAGCCATCGCTATGATTTCTCCATTCTCGGGATTGATAACAATCGCTACACCGCCCTTAGCGTTGGCTTTTTCGGTGTGTAGCTCTAGAATTGATTCCACCTTAGATTGAATCTTCTCGTCTATAGTTAAAATCAAGTTTTTCCCATGCTCGGGTACGCTCAAAAGTTCTTCAGATCCTGGTACTTTGTTTCCGCTAAAGGTTCGGTTGTAGATTTTGTTACCTGGAATACCCGATAATAAACTGTTATAGGCATTTTCAATACCACTTAATCCAATATTGTCATCGCCCACATACCCGATTAATGAAGAGGCTAAAGTTCTTTTTGGATAGGTTCTTTTTTGATCTGGAACAAATTCATAGTTGCAGATAGGGGAATCTTGGACTAATTTTTGTATTCTTTCTTTTTGATTTTCTGTTAATTTCTTCGAAATCATGACACAAAGCACTTTTGGGTCTTTGATGCTCTCTTTATAATCCTCTAAAAGAACTTGTTCATCAACATTTAATATGGGTCCAATTTGGTTCATAAACAGCTCAGGATTCTCCATTTGATGAGGGTTGCATTGGAGGTTGAAAGCTTCTTTGCTTTCTGCTAGTATTTTTCCATTGCGATCCAATATTTTCCCTCTCATGGGCAATATAGCGTCTGGAGTGCTTGAGGGATAATACTTGAGAGCTGCTACTCTGTCATCAAAAAAACCTCTCCAAAAAAGACATGCTGATATAAGCAACAAGAGAAGAACCATAATAAATCCTAAAAATTGGATACTAGCAATACGATGTTTTTTTCTTTTATTCAGAAAACTCAATAGTAAACACCTCCACTTGTTGATCTTTTGGAAGTTTAATCATTTGTAAGGTTTCTCGATTCATTGCTTCTTCTATCACAACATTCACGTTAACAAAATTCTCAAATTCTTTTTGCAAGTCACTGATTTGAATGCGTAACTCTTGATTCAAGTTTTGTGTATTCTCTATCCTCTTATCTACCATCCATAATAGTGTATGGGTTATCCCAAGAAACAGTAAACAAAAAAATAGAACAATGAGACTACGAAGTGCTTTCATTACGAATTCCTATACGTAATTTTGCACTTCTTGCAGCGGGATTTTGCTGAATTTCTTCATCAGAGGGTTTGATTACCTTTTTATTCCATCGTTCAAAATGGAGGGAATCTCGAAAAAAATGCTTCACTTTTCGATCTTCAATGGAGTGGTATGAGATAAAAGCTGCAATACCTTTTTGAGCAATGATTTCTGGTAAATGTAGCAACAATTTTTCTAAATGCTGCATTTCTTGATTGGTTTCTATACGAAGTGCTTGAAAAGTTTGAGTAGCAGGATGAATGCCTCGATTTCGATTCCGGTAGCCCTTTGCTCTTGCAACAATAAACGCTAATTCAGAACACGTTTCAATGTGTTTTTTTTGTCGGCTTCGAGTGATGTACGCTGCGATCTTCCGAGAAGCCCTTTCTTCTCCGTATTCATATATAATATCCGCTAATTTTTTTTCAGGGTATCGATTCACAATATCGTAAGCTTGCACTTCTTGTTGGTCTGAATCAAACCGCATGCAAAGAGGATCGTCAGATAAAAAACTGAAACCTCGCTGCGATTCTTTTAACTGAAGCATAGAAATTCCCAAATCTGCTAACAAAACATTGGGTTGAGGAAATTCTTTGTTCTGGATTCGAGAGATAGAGTCTGTGTAATTTGCCAAACACAGCGTAAAGTTAGTAGCTATTTTGGATAATCTTTCCTGGGCAATAGATAGAACCTGGGGATCCCTGTCAAATCCATAATAGTGACCCTGTGGTATATGGGGAAGAATCATGCTTGCATGGCCCCCCTCGCCACATGTGCAGTCCAAAAAAACTGCGTCATGTTTCACTTGCAACAACTGTACAATATCGTTTCCAAAAACTGGTATATGGTGTATCATCTTCTTCCTTACTAGAGTATCCACCTCGAGTAATCAGTAAGCCAGGTTCTGTATCCAAAAGAGGACAGCAATCATCTATCTAAGCGACACACCTACAAACTCAGCGAGCAACCTACAAACGTTTGTTATTGGTCTTGCGCCAGGTGGGGTTTACATAGCCAACCGGTCACCCGGTTGCTGGTGAGCTCTTACCTCGCCATTTCAACGTTGCCTGTAAACAGGCTGTGTATTTTCTGTTGCACTTTCCTTAGGGTCACCCCCACTAACCGTTAGTTAGCACCCTGCTCTATGGAGCCCGGACTTTCCTCTGACATTGTCAGCAATTGCTTTTCCTACTCGAGGTGTTACTCAGTATACCATATTCGTATTTTTTTTCAGTAGTTTCTCGTGAGATCATTTTATATCCACCTTTTTTCTGGTATGATACACATATGTTATCATTGGGAGGTTTCATGTTACATTCAGATGAATACACACAATGGATGGTAGATGTGCTAAAAAAACTGTGCAATACTCCTAGCCCCGCCGGCTATACGGATGCCATATCTACTACCGTTTGCAAACGTCTTGCAGAAATGGGGCTGTCTCCTCAAAAGAATTGTAAAAATGGAATTCTTTGTTCTATGGGTCCACCTACCGAAGCATTAACTTTAGCAGCACACCTAGATACCCTTGGGGGAATCGTACGAAGTATCAAGAGCAACGGAAGACTCCGGATTAGTAAAATAGGGGGTTGGGCTGAAAATACCGTATCTGGTGAAAACTGCACAATACACACCTATACCGGTGGCACATTGCAGGGCACAATACAATATGCTGAATCGTCAGTACACACATCAAGGTCAATAGCGAAAGAAAAAAAAGAAGAAGACATTGAAGTTGTTATTGACGAAAGAATTGTAGACAAAGAAGATGCAATCAACAAAGGAGTGGAAGTAGGTAATTTCATTTCTTTTGATCCTCGCTTTACAGTTACCGATTCTGGTTATATTAAAAGTAGACATTTAGACGATAAAGCCGGATCTGTTATTCTTTTAGCATTGGCAAAATGGATACAGGAGAATCCTACAGCAGTTCGTCGTAGAATTCACCTTTGCTTTACAACCTATGAAGAAGTTGGTCATGGTGGCTCATCTGGTATTCCTAACGATACTCAAGAAATGATATCGGTCGACATGGGAGCTATTGGTAACGATTTAACAGGAAGCGAAGAAAAGGTTTCCATTTGTGTAAAAGATAGTGGTGGTCCGTATGACTATACCATTACATCCAAACTGATCCACATTGCCAAAACCAATGGAATTCCATATGCTGCCGATGTATTCCCCTATTATGGTTCTGACGTAGAAGCTTCCCTAAGGGCAGGATATCTGGTCAAACATGGGCTTGTTGGTCCGGGGGTTTCTTCTTCCCACGGATATGAACGAACTCACCAAGAAGGAATGTTACATACACTACAATTATTGCTACATTATATTCAATAACAAAAGGAGTAAACATGACGTATATAGGGTTTAGTTTCGTATTGCTTGTCATTTTCATTGGCTCTCTTCTTTACTATCAAAAAAGCAGGATTGTCAATCCCTACCAAAAATCCACCCCATGGATTGTTCTTTTAGTTTTCATTGTCGTGACACTTTGGTCCTCCATGAACATTGTTCCAACGGGGAATGTGGGCATTATATATCAGTTTGGAGGTATTGTTGATCAGAAATCAGAAGGATTGCAAATGATTCCTCCTTGGAATGATATGAAGCTTGCAGACATTCGCATTCAGAAGTACACATTTACGAATTTGGAATGTTTTTCCCAAGAAACTCAAAACATTACAATGGATTTAACCTTAAATTTTAAAGTTTCTCCTAGTATTATTCAAGAACTATACAGAAATATTGGCCCTCGATATTTTGAGGTTATTATTTTTCCAAAGATTCCTCAAATTGTGAAAGACGAAACAGTTAAATACAAGGCGATAGACATAGCTCCCAGCAGAGAAGCTCTTCGCATAGCGATACGGGAACGTTTAAAAAATGATTTGGAGAGCTATTCTATTGAAGTGGTAGATGTTCTTATGGAGAACATCACTTTTAGCAGTGAATTTGAAAATGCTATCGAACTAAAACAAATTGCTACTCAAAAAGCATTGGAAGAGCAAGAAATTGTGAAACAGGAAAAGTATAAAGCTGAACAGAGGGTTACCCGGGCACAAGGTGAAGCAGAATCCAATCGATTGATCTCTGAATCGCTAAGCTCGGAAATCCTTCAATATACAATGATTGAAAAGCTAGCGGATGATATAAAAATTATCATCTTGCCCTCAGGACAAAACTTTATTCTTGATCCAAACACCTTATTGGAATCTAAATAAGCTTCTCTCTTCTTTGCAAAACACTCTGGGCTGCACATTTCTGGGCCTCCTTCTTGGACTTCCCGTAACCGCAGCCCAGATATTTGTTATTCACAAAAACCATGGCATAAAATCCAAGTTTAGGGTTTTCTGGCGCAAGACGAGTTTGATACTCAGGTTCGCTGCCATACATTTTTCGAGTTAACTCCTGAAGAAGTGTTTTGGGATCTTTCACATATTTTTCTTTCCCAAGGTCGTTAGTAATCTCTAAAAAAATGGTATGCAACCATTTCGTAGTGGTGATACTGCCGTAATCATAGTAGAAAGCGGCAACCACAGCCTCAAACAGGCCGCTATACGGTTCATACCTCTGCGTATAGGGTTGCGCCTTCTCATACAAGTGGGAAAACTTTTCAAGAGTAGGTTGCTCTCCTTTTGACATCAAGAAAGCTTTATGTAAATTATATCTCATAGTTAGAGTGGTAAGAGTTTCTGTTTTTACAAACATTGATCGAAGAATTGTTAAATCTCCTTGAGAAGCATGGTAATACTGGTCAACAAGAAACAAAGAAACAGTACTTTGAAGAATGGAGTCTCCTACAAATTCTAGGCGTTCATTGTCTTGATAAGGCCAATCATTTTCGATCTTAAAAGATCGATGAGTAAAGGCCTCATGGTAAAACCGTAAGCATTTTGGTTGTATACCAATAGATGAAAGAACTAGAAGAATTTGATCTCGATGCTTTATTTCGATATTCTTAAAATTTTGGATGAGCATTGTCTTATTCATATTGATGAAGTAGTATAATAAAAATGTAAATTGGTTCAATTAAATTTTGTTACCGAGGATGAAAATGAAAAAGAAAATTTTAGTTATTGAAGATGAGATCCCTATTCGTAAATTCACTGCTATTAATCTTTCCAGGAATGACTTCGAGGTCGTTGAGGCTGGTTCCGGAGAAGAGGGTTTGGAGATAATAAATAACGAATTTATCGATCTTATTCTTTTGGATGTAATGCTACCAGGAATGAATGGTTTTCAAACCTGCGAAGCGATCCGGAAAATCAACCCCAACGTTCCAGTTATCATGCTTACAGCTAAAGGGCAGGACCAAGATAAAATCCATGGTTTTCAAAGCGGTGGAGATGACTATGTAATAAAACCTTTTAACCCCATCGAATTAATTGCGAGAATTAATGCTATTTTAAAACGTGCCACCGAAGGAAACAACTACCATGCTGGATATGCTACCTCCCATGGTATAACCATCAACCTGCGAACAAGAGAGGCTACCAAGAATGGTTCTGCGATTGATTTAACCCACAGAGAGTTTCGCCTTCTGAGCCTTCTCATGGAGAATGCAGGCATTGCTATTTCCCGTGATGAAATCATGGATCGCGTATGGCATGATGTTGTTACTGAACCAAAAACAATTGATGTATATATTCGCAGGCTCCGTGGAAAAATTGAAGATAATCCTGCCAAGCCAGACCTTATTGAAACAGTTTGGGGAGTAGGCTACCGCTGGCGGCGATAATGCACTTTTTTCAATTTCGTAGCATTCGCGCCCGGTTGGTTTTTGGTTACACAATTGTAGTATGCCTTAGCATCGTGTTTTTTTTAATCACGCTCGTGGCAACTATTCACTATTACTACAAAAACAGTGTTACAAACATAATAAAAAACCAGGCACTTCTTTCCTCTATGTTTTTTCATGAATATATTGAAAACCCTAACATTTTTACACAAAGACAAACCATTTTGGAAAGTTTTGCAGCCAATTCAAATGCGCAAGTGCAACTTTTTGAATCCAATGGAAATATCCTTGCTGATACTTTAACGGCAACAAATATCATCCCTTTATACATCAATGATATTGAGTCCATCAAATCCCAAGAATACATCGTATGGCAATCACGAACTCTGCAGACCAATGAACCGATACTGGGGGTTACAATCCCTTTATATTCTTCTGGTAATTTTATTGGATATGCAAGATTCATCACTTCACTACAAAGGACTAATCAGAGTATTCTTCAAATTTCTTCGTTCTTGGTTTTGTTGGGGATGGTAACAATTTTTTTAAGTGTAGGCGTAGGTTTTCAGATTTCAAAAAGTTTGTCAGAACCTATTGGTAAAATTACCCAGGCATCAAGAAAGATGAGCAATGGAGACTATTCTGTCCGTATAGCGGAGAATCGAAAAGATGAAATCGGGCAATTGGGCACCACATTCAATCATATGGCAAAAGAAATCCAAGACCGAGAAGAAATCAAAAACAACTTTATTTCTTCGATTTCTCATGACCTTCGAACCCCACTAACCTCAATAAAAGGATGGGCTATTACTTTGCAATCGCCTGACATGATCCAGAACCCCGAGATTCAAGAAGGTTTGGATATTATTGAAAAAGAATGTGATAGGCTTTCTGAAATGGTAAATCGTTTGTTAGATTTTTCAAAATTGAATCTTCAAACAGATAATATTCACCTTGTTCCAACAGATATTCGAAATATCCTTGAGGATTCTATATCATTTGCAAAACCTTCCTTAAAAAAACATCGCATCAAGATAAAAAAATTCCTTCCGTCTCATCCCGTTATTGTTTCTATCGATCCTTTTTACGTTAAACGAGCATTTGATAATATTTTAGACAATGCCATCAAATACTCTGGGAATGACAATGAAATTTTTGTTCAAATGCGTTCTTTCAACAAAACACTGCAGATTTGTATTGTAGATTCTGGGCAAGGCATTCCCTCGAAGGACCTTCCTTTCGTTAAACTAAAATTTTATCAAGGTTCTAATAAAAAAACAGGTTCGGGTATGGGGCTTGCAATATGTGATAGTATTATGGAATTACACCAGGGTCGCTTAAGTATAGAAAACCTTCCCTCCAAAGGAGCAAAAATCTGTCTTGAATTTCCGTTGGAGACTAAAAATGTCTAGATGTTTCTGGAACAACAAAAGTCTACTGTGTATTGTTGCAATCATCTTGCTTTCATGCCAAGGTTGTACTCTATTTCCCCCTCCATCAGAGATGATTATGAGCCCTTCTATTCATGATCCAATCCTTGATATTATTCAATCCCTTCTTCCAAAGGATGCCATAATCCTTTGTTTTGACAATCAGACAACCACATCTTCTTATCAGACATACGATATTGATGGTAACAACCAAGATGAAATCCTATTTGCTTGTCAATTTTTGCAAGGAGGTAGCGAACAGAGTACAATTCAAGTTGCTCTCGCAAAAAAATTTATAAAAGGTTGGAAATTAGTTTGGGAGTCTAAAAGTTTAGCCTTAGGAATTGATTTTTTAACACTAAAAGACCTTACGGGCGATGGAGTTCCCGAAATAATCATTGGCTGGGCAAGTGGAACAGGCCTGGAAAACGGGTTGGACATTTACTACTTTATCGACATGATATTGTTTGAAACTTCACGAAGTTTTTCGACTGTTTATTCCTCTATAGAGATTCGCGAAATGATTGGATTGCATGAAAAGAAAAACATGAATGACAAACCAGAAGTTATCATATGGAAAAAAGAAGTAGAAAATTCTTACTCTGTTGATATTCTACAATTCTCTGATATTATGACGCTTACTCAATATACCCTTGAGCCAATTCCTTTAAACGAATACTACCCGCACTATTTTAAGTCTGTCGTAAGCTATTACAGTCCTCTTGTTGAAAAATATCCAGATCAAACAGCTTATTGGTACTACTACAGTCTTTCTTTGCTGTATTCCAATCAATATGAAGAAGCTCTTGATGCATGCCTTAAAGGGATTGCATCTAACAAACATGTAACTTCATTTCCATTTTCATACGACTACATGTATCTTCACGGAAGAATTCTTATGAAATTGCACGATTTCTCAATGGCAAAAACACAGTTTGAGAATATCCAATCATACTTTCGTGAGAAAAAAACTGCTTCCGTTGGAGAAGACAATATTCTGTGTCAAGCCACATTGTGTCTATCTGAGATATCTCTTCATGAAGACAATGTTATCCAAGCATTTCAATTCGCAGAGCATGCGCAGGAATATCTTGAATCTGTATTTCAGTCCCAATCCCAGCCCAAAAAAATCTCGAAAATCCCTTTGGACGTTTTTGTTTCTAAAGTTGATTTTCAAGTTCTTCAAGAAAAAGTACAAACTCATTTCTCCTACAAATATCTTCGCAAGAAACTTCCGGAATTGTCGGAAGGAAACAATATTATTTATGTCTCAAGCGAGATCTATCCCAATCAAAACTGCGAATTGCATGTACACATTAAAACATTGTACCACCCACTACTTACAAGTTGCAAGGTGATAGATTTTAGTGATATTCAACCCGAGTTTTACTTTATGAATGGCATTGATAATGGCTTACTGCATCACGCCATACTTTGGAACGATGGAAAACAAGATACCCTTCAGATGGTAACAAAACCACTCCAATCCTCGTGGCCTCTCAATGAAAAAAGTAGAATTGATCAAATATTCATACAGGATTCCCTGCAAAACCTCTACTTATTTGTCTACAAAGACAATCCTATGATCTTGTTAACACGGCTAGACAAAGAACAAAATCAATGGATTATAGAATGGTATCCCAATCAACAAGAATGGAGAGGTCAGAACGGAGTTCTAGAAATCTCCCCTTCTCAGAACCAAATTGTGACTATTGGAACATCGTTAGATAATGATGATGTGGCAAATCGATTGTTTATTGAAAGCATGAACTCTTTGTATAGATCTTTTCGAGACACATGGAAATACGACCCGAGTAATAAAACATTCCAGTGTGTTGCCAAAAGAGTTGAAGAAAGCCCCTATAGTTCGTTGGTTGATTTTATTTATCATGTAAGCACCCATCAGAAAGAAGAAGCTTTTCAATTGTTTGATGATATGGAAATTGCAACTGAGTTTGATTTTACACAGCTCATCCAAAATCCTTTAAAACAAGATTGGGACATTGTTTTCTATGATTCAATTGATGTATTTCATGCCCAAATACAAATTGAAACAAGGAAAGGTTATGAGTTTCTTTTCTTCTTCACCTATATTGGTAGTCAATGGAAAATTTCTTCCATTCGAAAAGTAAAATAAATTTCAAGTTCCTTTCTCCTTCTCTTCATTAATGTTAATTTTATCGTATAATAAAAGTAGAAAATCTATTATTCCTAGGGGGTAGAATGAGAAAACATATAGCTCTTATTACTTTGCTAGTTGTAACTCTTTCCTCTTCATTTTTATTTGGTTGTGGCCAAACATCACAAAATGGTGATCCTTCAGGCCACGAGGTTGTAACTTCTTATGACTGGGATCTATTACCCGATAATCAAAAAATCGAGTATTACGAGTACACCGAAGAACCAATGACACAATTACAAAAAGCTGGTATCGTCAGTGGTATTGAACTCGAAGACCCAACCAAACCAATCACAAGAGGACAATTTGTTAATTGGATTGTAAAAGGTTTAGAATTAGAAACAGATACGGGATATAGCTTTAGCGATGTACCTAAAGAACATCCGTATTTTGATGCAATTTCTACAGCCGCCCAAAATGGCATTGTTGATCAAACAGATGAATTTATGCCTGACCAAGAACTTCTTCGAGGAGAAGCTGCTGTCTGGCTTATCAATGCTAAAGGAGAAGAAGCCAAAGAACATGCATCCATGATTCTAGAACCGCTTATTCCTGCTCAGGATGGATGGGAAGAAACTCTAGCCATGGGCAATGAGATTGCCAATGCAATGAGTGTCTGTATCCTTCCTGACTATCAATTAATGTATTACCGATGGTTAATTGGGGATGACTTCCGTTATATTCGCCCCGATTCTTCTATGTTCGTTTCCGAAGCTTGTTACAGTGTTTATATGTTGTTACACCCACCTGTCCGTGGTGACAACTTAACGATTGGTCAGTCCCAAGAGCCTACGACATTGTTTAGCGGTCTTGATCAAATGAGTGCTATGACACAAGTTACTTCTTTGATCTATGAAAGTTCAACAGGTGGTTTTGACGAATTCTGGGGTCGTTTCCCCGTGATGATCAAAAAAATGCCGACACAAGAAAATGGTGATTGGGAAATATTCTATGATGAAGAAGGCGAAGTTGAAGAAATGATCGTCACCTATCGTCTACACCAAGGTTTAAAGTGGTCTGATGGTACTGATATTACAGCCAAAGACGCTCTTTTCTCTTACTATTTCTACAACCATCCTGCAGCACCCGTCATTCACAATGAAATGGATTTCTGGATTGATGATATGACTGCCATTGACGACTATACTATTCAAGTAACATGGAATACTCCTTACCTGTATGCTAACGGGGGTATTGGCCTTATGCCTGCCCATTGGTTTGAAGAAAACTTTGACTATGTTCTTGAGCCTTACGACATCAATGACAAATCGTACTATGATTTTGATGCAGACGATCCCGTAACACAAGACAACGAAGCCTATGTTTCGCAAAAATGTAAAGATGACGCAGATTTTATTGTAGAAGCCACAAAGGGTGATTCTGAGAATGCTTACGGTAAGAATCCAGTACATGCCGGATGCTATAAAGTAAAAAGTTGGGAACGTGGACAAACTATTATTTTAGAAACCAACGAACACTACCTTTATGGCAAACCTTTGATTGATAACATCATCTTCCGCACCATTGAAAATACCGACACCCTTCTTGCTGCTGCAATTGCTGGCCAAGTAGATATGACCTTGACAGGTTTAACATTTGATCAAGCAAAACAATTGGAAAAACAAGCCAAAGATCAGATTCCTGTCTTTACTCCTTCTTTAACTTGGGAGCATTGCGATTTAAATTGCGATAACGAATTCTTATCTGACCCCAAAGTTCGACAAGCATTGCTTTCTAGCATTGACAGGCAGTTGATTACCGATCAATTCTTTGAAGGACAACAACCTGTTGCTCATGCATGGCTTCCTCCAAAACATCCCGCATTTGATGATGAAAGCATCACCAAATGGGATTATGATATTGATAAAGCCATTGAGTTATTCTCAGAGGCTGGCTGGAATATTGAGGGAGAAGACAAAGATGCCAAAATGGTTAACGAAAATGGAGAACAGTTTACCATTACCTTCATGACAACTTCCGCCAACAAAGCTAGAGAACAAGTGCAAGCCGTTATTAGTTCAGGTTGGGAAGAAAACTTAAAAATTAAGGTTAACCTTAAAAATGAACAAGCCACTAGCTTTTTCACAGCAACCTTAAAAGAGAGAAAGTTCAAGGGTCCTTCTGCTGCCATGTATGCATGGATCATGGGTCCAACCTCTAATCTATACTCCATAGTCAACTCCGAACAAATCCCTACAGAGAAAAACGGCTGGAGTGGTCAGAACTACACAGCTTACAAGAACGAACTAGTTGATGAACTTACATCAGCCATTTTAAGAATGCTTGATAAGCAAGAAATTTACAACAATCTTCGTCTTGTTCAAGCAGAGCTTACAAGAGATATCCCTTCCTTGCCATTGTTCTACCGGGTAGATATTAGTTCCAAGCACAAAAATATTGCCAATTTCAAACCTACAGGAACGAGTTCTCCTATCACATGGAATACAGCTTGGTGGTATTGGAAAAAGTAAGTTTCTTCGTAAAAAAAATAGGATTAATAACCTTAAAAGACCAGGCTATATGCTATAGCCTGGTCTTTTTTTTACCCTTCAATAAGTAGGTAACATGATGAACATGCGTTCGAAAACACTTTTTTTTGGGGGGAAGACGGCCCTAGTGACAGGAGCTTCCAGTGGCATAGGAAAAGAACTCTCCATTGAATTAGCCAAGAAGGGATCTCATATCCTTTTAGTTGGTCGTAATACAAACGCACTACGGCAACTACAGAATAATCTATCAAGTCTCTATGGCATTGAAGCATATAGCCTGTCTATTGACTTGTCTGAAGCACAATCTGCTGTCAAAGTATACAATTTTTGCCAAAATCAATCACTTCATATTGATATTCTTGTCAATAATGCGGGATTTGGAATGGCAACTGAGCGAGAATTTCAAGATCCAACAACACTAGAACGCATGATTACTTTGCAAACTACTACAATAAGCGTCTTATCAAGTCTTTTTTCGCGAGATATGGTTAAAAGAGGACTAGGTTATATCCTGAACATCTCTTCCATATGCGCCCATACTCCTGCTGCATCAACTTTAGCATACAGTGCCATTAAAAGATATATTTTGCAGTACTCAAAATTACTTCATTATGAACTAAAAAAAAGAAACATTTCTGTAACGTGTTCTCTTCCAGGAGCCACAAATACATGTTTTGATACAAATTCTGCGCTTCCTGTTCCTTGCTCATTGCGTCGTTTCTATGTTTCTTCCAACTTCGTCGCTCGTCAATCTATTCTTGGATTACAGAAGAATAAAACAATAGTCCTACCAGGTTTTCAAACGAAACTACTGTACCTAGTAGGACTATGTGTTCCTGATTCCACTATCTATACACTGCATAAGAAATTCTGGGCTGAAAAAAGAGGGCTTATTCGTTGATAGAATCAATCCCTCTTTTTAGGGCTTATGTGGATTCTTTTATTATGGTTTTTGTGTATCTTGCTGTTGATCCATATATTGTTCAACCATACCTTCCATTCCCGGTAAGGTATTTGGTGGAACATTCGATACGACGACATCAGATGGAAACACTATATCAGGATTAATGGAAGGTTCTCCAAATTCTTTCTTTTGCTCATCAATGAATTGTTGATACAATGCTTCTTTTTTCTTCTCCAAGGCCATCCGTTCAACATCTTCTTTTATTTCTTCGAAAGCTTGCGTATGAGCTTGACGAAAGTCGATTTTCCGAACAATATAGTATGCTGTTTCAATGTTGAAGAAAACAATGTCACTATCTCCATATTCCTCTTCATTAAAAATATGACGAACCATTTCTTGAGGTAAATCTTTTTCAGATACCCATCCTACTTTGCCACGGTTTTCTTGAATCTGAGGATCTTTTGCATACTCTGCAGCCAGATCATTAAAATCTTGCCCTTCATGGTACTTTTTGATGATTTCCTGCATTTCATTTTCATCATGTGTAAGAATTACATCGATGTTCATCTGATCTGGTAGTTCAAATTGCGAGATATTATCATTGTAGTACTTTTGAACTTCTTGATCTGTTACGGTAACTGGATCCATTAGAGGTGAAAAAACTTTTTGAAACATGAGTTGGTTGTACATATCTTCGCGTAACATCTCTTGGGATACACCAAGTTCACTTAAATAGCCATCTACGTCAAAGTCTTGCTGACCACTTTGTTGTTTAATATTGGCTTTGGTTTTTTCAACTTCTGAAAGTACTTCTTCATCAGTAATTTCTAATCCACTGTTTTGGAAATATAGAGTAACATATCCGGTCTCAATTAAGAAATCCATCACATTCTCTTCAAGCTCTTTGCGTTGAATTTTCTGATCGGGGGCTGATAGTTGACTCATAGTCTGTTCAAAATCCTTTGGCATAATTCGATACATTTCACTAATGAAATCATCCATTGTAAAGCTATACAAATTATCTCCAATAGTACATACAACGGTTTCTGGATCACTTACATCGTCAGCTGAATAATTTTGAGAATCCTGTGGTTCTGTATTCTCTTTTTCGTTCGTTTCGGTCGTTTCAGTTGTGTTTGTTTGTGTATCGGGTGTATTAACAGATATTCCTTCGTATCTGACAATAAAGAAAATACCGGCTGCTAAAACAATGAGAACAACAAACAAGGCAATATAATTATTTTTCATTAATACATCATCTCCCTACGTAAATTTTCTTCATACTAGTGTAACACAAAGTTTTCTTAATTTAGTCTTTTTTTGTCTTTAATCGAAAAGTAATTTTCTTTTTGATATAAGAAAAACTCATTAATTCGTCAAGAATTCTCTTCTGAAGAGATGTGTCTGCTACTAGAGTGTAAACTTTCGGTCCATATAGATTGGACACCTTTTCCCATAGGTGTTCTTTCTTTAAGAAAGACTCCAACGCACTTCTTGCTGGATCTTTTGAGTCTGGGAATGAAATCTCATTTTTTGTTTCTATCGTTAATACATGATTCTTCCCTATTAGTGTTGTCATATTATTGGCACGGGCATAATTCCAGGCCTCCGTTTCCCAATCTTTTTTTTCATCCTCCAACTTCTTGATTTCATACTTATGTTCTTTGATTTGATAAGCAATAGTCTCCAGCTTTTCTACAACTTGGTAACCGGTATCCGTTGTTTGATCTTCCATTGATTCAATGAAAAAACGGTGGCGATGTGCAGAACATACATCTTGGTATGGACAGTATTCACAAAGTGGTGTTTGTTGAGGAAGGAAATCACGGTCCAATTCAATCGCTCGAATATTGTCTTCAATATTCTTCTTAATATCTTCTAATGCACTCTCAGATTTAGTAATGGTTATGGTTTTGTTAAAACGAAGAAAATGCCACGTTAATACAATTTCTTTACTATCGGGATAGGTTTCCTCAACAGCAATTTGATAAAGTGGTAATTGAAAATCTTCTTCAAGATTTCTACGTTCTGGAAAATGGGACGTTGTTTTGTAATCATGAATGACGAAAACATCCTCTTTCCGGTAATCAATTCGATCAATGATGGCCTTTAAACGATACTCTCCCAGTGTTACAAAGAAGGGTCTTTCTACAGCAATAGTTTGATCTTTCTTTTCATGGTTGTTTTCTTTGTCATAATACTCTTTTAGTATCTGCAATCCCTCTTGTTTAAACTCGTCAGGGTCTTGTGATAAATGAACAATGACAATGTTATCTGCGTTTTGGACTTTCCATACATTACAATAGATTTCTTCAATGTCTTTGTAACATGGCCATTTATTCGTACGCATGTACTCTCTATAAATAGTTTCAAGAGTTTTATGAACACAATTTCCCACCAGGGCATTAAGATGAATTTCTCCCTTGGGTGGAATAATTTTATCAATATAGCGATATTTGTATTTTTGAGGGCATGAGTTATACATTTGGATTCGGCTAATCGAATAATAACTCATCGCTTTGTACAAATTATGGTTGTTCTAGGAAAAAGCAGATCGTTAGGAAGAGACATTTCCTGTTTCTTTACTAAGTCTATAATCAATACCAACGGTTCGAGCTGATACTTTGGCGATAATGGGAAGCTTCTGTTTGTATAAACACCGATAAGACATCTTCATGACTCGGGTTACAACTTCTTGGGCAAAACCAATTTGCATAAGATCTTCTTTGGAAAATCTCATATCAACCCAATAATACAGGATTCGATCCAGCACTTCATAAGGAATCCCAATTTCCGATTCATCTGTTTGTCCTGGCCACAACTCCGCAGAAGGGGGTTTTTCTAAAATTTCTTTAGGAATTCCCAAATAGTGTCCTAAAGCTCTAACTTGCGTTTTATACATATCCCCAATTGGCATAATGCCGGCAGCCCCATCACCATACCAAGTACTATATCCTATTAAGAGCTCTGACTTATTAGAGGTTCCAATGACCAATGCTTTCTCTCTTGCACTCAAATCAAAGAGATTTACCATACGCAGCCGTGCCAGTACATTTCCTCTTCGTAGTGGGTTCTGAATAGCTCTTTCCAAAAAAATCAAATTAGCAATTTCTGAGATATCATACGTTTCAAGCTCGATCCCAAGATCCGTTGTTATCAAACGAAGATGATCTAGGCTTGCAGGGTTTTCTCCGTAGGGCATATACAAAAGTTTTATTCGTTCCTTCCCCAAAGCTCGCGCAGCCAAATAGGTAACAACGGTGGAGTCCAACCCCCCCGACAGGGCTATGGCTGCATTTTGAAAATGATACTTTTCCATTTCTGTTTGGATGAACTGAACTAGAACTTTTTCTAGAAAAGAAACATCTTGATTAAAAAAAGGAGGTTCGAAAGAGTGTAATTCTATTGCTTTTTCTATATTGTTCATCTCTCTTCTCCAGCAAAAGCTTTGCGAACAATTTCATCTCGTCGATCATTATGAAGATGAAAGGATGCAAGCTTTCTTTTCATAACATCAGTAGAAATCTCTGCACATACAAGAGATTCTTCCAAAAAAGGAGCTTGGACAATGATCTTCCCAAAGGGATCCGCAATCATGCTCCCACCATAAAAACAAGTTCCTTCTTCAAATCCAACTCGATTCACATAAATAGCAAAGATGGAGTTTTTTTCTGCATATCCTCGAATCATTCTTTTCACAAATCCATGAATAGCGGGACCTGATTCGTCAATGTTCCGAAGTGGAATATTGGAAGGAATCAAAAGACATTGAACGTCTTTCTTGACATACGAAACAATTGCTTCTTCATGCCACATGTCACGACATAGTAGCATTCCCATATGAAAATCATCCACGGTAAAGGAAAGGAGCTCATGACCTGGTGTAAAGTCTTTAGAATCGTTAAACATGCCATTAATGGGTAAGAAAATTTTCCTGTATATATGAAGTATTTCCCCCTTAGAACAATAGGCACAAGCAATATAGCAGCGGAAATTTGCATCTATCTCGGGAAATCCAACTACAAGATCAATCTGCATAGATTGTCTTGCTATTTCTTTTAATTTGTCAGAGGTAGCTCCGATAGACATTTCTGGGGTTAGATCTTGCAAGTTGTAGCCCGTCAGAGACATTTCAGGAAAAACAACCAAGGATGCTTTTTGTTCAATTGCTCTTTGTATATATTCTTTGTGTTTTGTAAAGGATGCATTCCAATTTCCAAAAATGGGATCAATTTGTGCTAGTGCTACTTTCAAATCATCCTCCTTGGGCAGTTGTTTTTGGAAGCGAATATAAGTGCTTTCCTTTTGTCAGTAAATAGGTAATCAAAATGCTACCTCCTAGTCCTGCTGCAACCAACTCTCCTAGCATAATTGAACCTGCTATGGCTATATAAACAGGAAAGGAAAAATGCTGCAAGGAGCAAATTCCACTAGTAGACAAGCAAGATACATAGAAGCCTACTCCAAAGCCATTGATAAGTATGGGTGGCAATATTCCCATATAAGCTCCTAATCGTTTATTGGGAATCCAGCGAAATAGATATGTTAGAAAAGCCGCAATGAATGTACAAAGCGTACCAAAGACAATATCAATAAGACCGAATGGGGAAAAAAGGTTGGCTAACAAACAACCAATCGTAAGACCCCATATGGCTTCTGGAAAGAAAAAAGGAAGAACTGTTAGAATTTCAGATACCCGTATTTGGACTTGTCCAAAGGAGAAAGCCTGAAAAACTATCGTCAATGCGAAATATAAGGAGCCAATAATAGCACCGCGAATCCATTGAATTGTTGGAGCTCTTTGTACCATATCTTTAGCTTTCAATGACAGAGACAAAAATGACAGGTCTACGGTGAACTTCGGAAGAGAAAAATCCTGATAAATACCCCTTAATCATAATTTCAAGATCAGAACCTTGCCCATGCTGACGAGACCATTTTTTCACAATTTCTTGGATCCCATGCGTAACCTTTTCATACAAATCACTGGAAAAATCTGAAGAAATCAACCCTTTTGTTTCGATCAGAGGAGAAGTTGTCATCGTGCGTTTTTTGATGTCTGCAATCACAACTACGTTTAATACCCCTTCGCGAGATAGCACTTTCCGCTCATTGATAACAGATTGACCTATATCTCCTATATTTCGTCCATCAATATATATGGGTGCTGCTGGTACCTTGCCAACCAGTTTCATCGTTGTATTTGTTAGAGCAATACTGTCTCCATTGTCACATATTCTGGTGTTTGCTTCTGGTACACCAACTTCATGGGCAATTTTGCAATGAGCAAACATCATTCGATACTCTCCGTGGACGGGAATAAAGAAGGTAGGTTTTATCAAAGACATCATCAACCGTAAATCTTCTTTTGAACCATGCCCAGACGCATGTATCCCTTCGGTTCGATAAACTACGTCGGCGCCCAATCGAATCAAACTGTTGATATTTTTTGTTACAGAGGCTTCATTTCCTGGTATTGGATCCGCTGAAATAATAACTTTATCCCCTTTTTTTAACTTCAATATGTCGTGTTGTTTGTGTGCCATTTTTGTTAAACCAGAAAATGGTTCGCCTTGCGTACCAGTTGTCAAAACAATGAGTTTTTTATCGGGAATGTTTTGTAATTCTTGAGGTTTCGCCAATAAATGATCTGGGATAGAAGAATATCCTAGTTCTTTCGCCACTTGAATCGTATTCATCATGGATCGTCCATCTACCAATACTTTACGATTCACTTTTTCAGCTATATCAAATACTTGCTGCACCCTATGTAGGTTCGTAGAAAAGGTAGCTACAATAACTCTACCACTACATGCTCGAATCAAATCTTCCAACTTTAAGCCTACAGTTTTTTCCGATGCAGTAAAGCCTGGTTCGTCTGCATTTGTACTATCGCCTAAATAGAGAAGTGTTCCTTCTTTCCCAGCATGAGCAATGCCTTGCAAATCAATCGGTTTACCGTCAATAGGGGTCAAATCAACCTTAAAGTCCCCCCCATGAAACACATTGCCGTGAGGCGTATGAAATACGGTCGCCATGCCATCGGGTATACTGTGTGTTACGCGTAAAAAATCAATTCTAATTTTTCCGATTTTGATGGAAGAGGGAAGTGATACTTCGTGAAACTGCAAATTTTTTGATACATAGGAAGGCAATTCTGATTTTACAATTCCTATGGTTAAGGCTGTTGCATATATGGGTGGATATCCTAAATCTTTGCTAAAATATCGCAATCCCCCAATATGATCCGCATGACCGTGAGACAATATGATTGCTTTAATCTTTTTTTTATTCTGCAAGGCATACGTAATATCGGGGATTACTCTGTCAATCCCCAATAGATCTGCGCTTGGAAACTCAAACCCAGCATCAAGGATAATCATTTCATTGTCAAACTCAAAGAGGGTCATATTTTTCCCTATTTCGTTCAACCCTCCAAGGAAACTTACTTTAATTCTCATATATTCTCTTTCTTTCGTTTTTGTAGGATGTCTCCTATTTGATAAAAATCATTTTGTATATATTCTAAAGTGGTTCTTCTATATAACGCTGCTGCAGGATGATAGGTTGGAAAATATAGCATTCCATCTTTCTCAATGGGAATTCCACGATCCTTTGAGATGGAACGTCCAGAACCTAGCAAGGAAGTAAGCGCTGCACTACCCATAATAACAATAAGTTTGGGTTGTATAAGCTCTATTTGTGAAACCAAGAAAGGTTTACAGGTTTCTATTTCAAAAGAAGTTGGAGTTCGATTATTTGGAGGTCGGCATTTAACTGTATTTCCGATAAAAATCATACTACGTTGAAGGCCTATGCCGCGTAACAATTGGTCAAGCACTTTTCCAGCTTGACCAACAAAGGGTACTCCTTGTAAATCTTCATTTTTCCCAGGACCTTCTCCAACAAACAGTAGCTCAGTATCAAGAGAACCTTCTCCTGGAACCGGATTCGTTCGTGTTAGGTGTAAATCACATTTTTGACAGGTTTCAATCTGTTTTCGCAGCTTGTCAGCAACTTCTTGCTTCCAATTAACAGAATGAATTGTTTGTTTCATACAATCTACTCATTTTTCTGTTGATCAACACCTTTCATGGTGAGACTCACTCTACCGTTTTCAGGATCAACAGAAGCTACTTTAACTCGAATCTTTTGTCCCATCTGAACAAGAACTTCATCATCAGCTTTTAGTTTTCCATTTTCATGGTTAACACGTTTCGAAGATATCTGTGAAATATGAAGGAGACCATCGGTTCCTTTTTTTAGCTCAACAAAAGCACCAAAGTCACATATTCGAACTACTTTTCCATAATATTCTTGACCAGGCTCTATCTCTCGTGTGATATCTTCGATTTCTTTAAGGGCCGCCTTTAATCCATTCTCATCATCAGACGATATAAAGACTCTTCCATCTGGCTCAATATCTATTTTCACGCCAGTTTCTTCAATGATTCTCTTAATATTTTTCCCGCCAGGTCCAATCAGATCTCCAATTCGATCTGTACTAATTTGAACAATCTCCAACCTGGGAGCATATTTGGAAAGGTCTGGTCGAGCAACCTGTATTGTTTCAAACATTTGATCTAAAATATCAATTCTAGCAGTTTTTGCTCGTTCTAAACCATCTTCTACAATCTTCAAAGTAACGACTTGTTTTTTTACATCCATCTGGATAGCAGTAATACCATTTCTCGATCCAGCAACTTTAAAATCCATATCACCTGAAAAATCTTCAACACCTTGAATGTCTGTTAAAATTCGATATTTTGAATCACTTGCAAATAAACCCATGGAAATACCGGCTACAGGTTCTGATATGGGGACTCCCGCATCCATAAGTGCTAAAATACTTCCGCAAATAGAAGCTTGGGAACTAGATCCATTCGACTCCAAAACTTCTGACACAACGTGGATAGTGTAGGCAAATTTTTCTTCGGGAGGAATAACAGGGAGAATAGCTCTTTCTGCAAGAGCTCCATGCCCTACTTCTCTTCGACCAGCTCCTCGTAACATTCTCACTTCACCTACACTAAAAGGAGGGAAGTTGTAGTAATGCATAAAATGTTTGGTCATTTCTTCGTCGATGCTCTCGATTAACTGACCTTCTCCCTTGCCCCCTAGGGTAACTACAGAAAGAACTTGTGTTTGACCTCTTGTGAAAACAGCACTTCCATGTGTACGCGGAAGAAAGCCTACCTCCATAGATAGGTTTCGGATTTCATCTTCTTTTCTACCATCTGGCCTACGATTCTCATGAATTATTTTATCTCGGACATATGTATAAACATGGTCATCAAATGCTAAATCTAACTCTTTCTCTCTGTCTTCAAAAGAAGGATCGCAATGGGAATGCATTGCAGAGCGTAATTCGTGTTCAGCAGCTTCTCTTTGGGTTTTGTCGGGATTAAAAAGAGCATCTTCAATTCTTTCATCCAAGTAATCTTTCACTGCCTTCACAGCATCAGGGGCGGCAACTGGTTTTTCAACCAATGTTTTCTCGTTTTTGGGCATTGCATCAATAATTTCCTTTTGCCAGGAAATCATATCCATGTTAGAATCATGGACAAATCGAAAAGCGTCCAACATAACGTCTTCTGTGACAACAGAAGCGCCTGCTTCTACCATCATAATGGATTGCTCTGTTTCAGCAACAACCAAATCTAGAAGGTCCTCCTCGGTATCATCACTTGAAACATTTGCTACAAATTTTCCATCGATCATGCTACATCTAGTAGCAGCAATAGGCCCATCAAAAGGAACGTTGGAAAGACATGTAGCAATAGAGGCTCCGTTAATAGCTAACATATCAGGAGCATTAGTACCATCAAATGAAAGGACATAGGCAATGATTTGAACACCATGGCGCATATATTTAGGAAACAAGGGTCGAAGCGGTCTATCAATCAATCTAGATCGTAATATTTCTTTATCAGAAGGTCGACCCCCTCTTTTAAAGAAGCCTCCGGGAATTTTTCCAGCAGAATATAGCTTCTCTGAATAATCTACAGTTAAAGGAAAGAAATCAATATCTTCATTTGGCTCTTTGGTCATTGTAACCACTACTAAAACTTTGGTTTCTCCTGCTGTACACAAAATGGAAGCTCCAGCTTGCTTTGCCAGTTTGCCAAACTCAAAACTATAAAGGACACCATGTAAGGTGCGTTCAAACAACATTGGTTTTTGTTCTTTCATGAAGTTTCGTTATCCTCTTATTCCCAAACGTTGAATTAGTGTTTTGTAACGTTCAACATCTGTCTTTTTCAAATATCTTTGTAATCTACGGCGTTGTCCTACCATTTTTAAAAGACCTCTACGAGAACTATGGTCATGCTTATGCTCGCGTAAATGTTCAGATAAAACTTGGATTTTTTTCGTTAAAATGGCAATCTGAACCTCTGGGGATCCATTGTCACCGTCATGCGTTTTATAATCTTCAATAATGATAGCTTTTTCCTCTTTTGTAAGCATAATATCCTCCAGTTCCTCTTACATAGAACTTCGTTGAGGAAAACAAAAGCCCACGTAAAAGGGTGTTAATTAATAAATAAACATCCATCTATTTTATATCTTTTTTTTAGAAATAAAATACTCTTTCTATTTTAACGTGTGATCCTAATTCATCAAGGTCTAATTTGTTACCTGCCACAATTTGAGTTAAGGTGACCACATTCTCTTTTTGAACATCAAAATCACATTTCGGTGTTTCCGTAATATAGGGGGTATCACGAGAAAAGATAGAAACAACCGCGCCTAAAGATCCTAAACCCAAATAGCCCTTACCTAGATGAGCATGATGATCTACAAAAGAGCTACATGCAGCAGCAGAGTCGTTCATGTGAACCAATTTTGTATGGTGAAAGATAGCGGGAAACTCTCTTTTCAATTCTCTCATCTCATCTTTTGAGGAGAAAGAATAGCCCACAGAAAAAAGATGGGCTGTATCAAGACAAACTTTGATTGGATACTTGTCGTGTAATATACGTATCATGTGGTTAAAAGTATACATATCAGAACTAATACTGTTTTTTAAAACAGTATTCTCTAACAACAAATCGCATTTGACGTCAATATCATACAGAATTTTGCCCATTTCTTCAGCAATCATTTCCAAGGGAAAGCTTCGATCAATATTTACATGTACAACAAGCCCGTCTACGCCCAAATCATCTGCTTCTTGTAATCGGTAGCGTATCTTTTTCCATGAGGGAATTGTTGTATTGTTCTTCGATACTCGCAAAGAAGTGTTATCTGGAGCATGCACAAAGACTTTACGAATCATTTTTTCTTTTTTTAATCGAGAAAAAATGGCACGATAATGAAGTTTTCGTTTCATTGATAGACCATGTAAAGGTTCTAAAAACAACTGAAAACAATCTATTTGTAGCTCATCTAAGCATTTACGGATGGACTCAATATCATTTGTTAATCGCAGATGTATTCCAATCATAGCAATGATCATATAGAAGAATGTAGGAAATGCAATTTCTTTCATAAGCTACTATGAATCCTTGTGCGGGATAAAAGTTGTTTTTGTGATGTCGGATCAATAAAACCTGTTGTAGATTTTTTGAATCACTTTGCTTTTTTTTGAACCACCTTACTTTACCGTTTGTTATAATGTGAAGATAGTTACTGTAAACAGATATTTGCACAACAAGGAGTTTTTATATGAAAATAGTCGTTATTGGTGGAGGTCCCGGTGGTTATGTTGCCGCCATTCGGTGCGCTCAATATGGCGGCGATGTTACATTAATTGAAGAAGGACATTTGGGAGGTACGTGTGTTAATGTTGGTTGCATCCCAACGAAAGCGCTTCTCAAAGGAATTGAGCCTCTTTCTCATTGGTCTCACTATGAAAAAATGGGACTTGTTGGGTCAAAACCATCCATTCAAGTTGAAAAACTTGTAAAGCATACCAAAAAAGCTATTCAGATGTCTAGGCAAGGCATCGAATACTTGCTAAAAAAGAACAATATTCAATGGATTCATGGTAGAGCTATTGAAATACAAAACCATACCGTGTCTGTTTTAAAAGATCAAGAAGAAGTTTCTGTTGAATTTGATAAATTACTATTGGCGACAGGCTCTTCGCCTAGTACTATCCCGGGCATTGATATTGATCAAGAAAAAATCATTTTTAGTGATCAAGCCCTTACTCTTTCAGAAATACCAAAAAATATGGTCATTATTGGTGGCGGTGTTATTGGATGTGAGATAGCTACCATATACAACCAACTCGGTACAAGTATCACCATTTTAGAAGGACAAAGCCAACTCTTGCCTTGTGAGGATACCGATGCTTCTCATGCATTACAAAAGATCTTGCAATCGAGTGGAATCAAGATCCTTTGTAACAGTATGGTCTCGTCGGTGCATCGAGAAAATGATTCTGTACATGTTCAATGGAACCAAGACAATAAAACCAACACGATGGAAACAGATACTGTCTTAATGGCAATTGGCAGACACCCTACCATTATCCCTTCTTTATTGGATCCTCTAGGAATTGAGTATTCTTCCAAAGGAGTCGTTACCACCCCATACTTAGAAACGAATCATCCTGATGTATATTGCATTGGTGATTTGAATGGTAAATGGATGCTAGCTCATACCGCCAGTAGAGAAGGAATGATTGCAGCTGCTCGAATTTTCCACAAAGAAACGCCTCCGATTCACTATGGATTGCAGCCTAGTATTGTATTCACACACCCTGAATTAGCAGGAGTCGGGAAAAGGCTTGCTGACAAAACGTATACATTTCCCTACAGTGCAAATGGCAAAGCAAGAGCCAGTGGAATAAGAGATGGTTTTGTTAAGATTTTTGTTGATAACAATGAGCTGGTTGGGTGTACATTTTTCGGTGCCCATGCATCCGATATGATTACTTTAGCTACAATGGCCATTCAAAAAAAGCTCCCTTTGTCAGATGTAGGCTTTATAACATTTCCACATCCTACTTTTTCCGAGGTTTTTGGGGAATCCATCGAAATGGCAGAAAACATGGCTATTCACATGTAAGCACTGTAGCCTTTTAGGTTGCAACTCTGTTTTTTTTATTCTAGACTAAACGTAAACTACGTTAGGAGATGAATGATATCTTATGACAACAAAAGAAGAAATTTTAAAAGCTTTACAAAACGTAATGGATCCTGAACTACACAAAAGTATCGTTGATTTAGGAATGGTAAAGAATATTGAAATAGATCAGGACAATGTTTCGTTTGAACTTCATTTGACAACCATTAAGTGCCCTTTGAAACAGCAAATGGCTGATGATGCAAAAAAAGTTCTTCAATCCATTGGGGTAAAAAATGTCACAATACGTTTTGCTGAAATGACACAAAAAGAAAAAGAAGCGATTGGAATGGGCGGCCCCCATATACTCCCAAAGGGCAAAATTCGAAGAATTATTGCAATAGGATCTGGTAAAGGTGGCGTGGGCAAGTCCACGGTGGTTACGAACCTCTCTATTGCACTCGCGAAACAAGGAAAAAAGGTGGGTGTATTGGATGCGGATGTTTTAGGACCCAATATTCCCGTCATGTTCAACACGCAAAAGCATCCCGTGGGAAGCGATACTTCTATCCAGCCCATAAAGCAATATGGAGTCAGCATTATTTCTATTGGATTTCTTACCCAAGGTAGCAATGAGCCTATTGTTTGGCGTGGTCCTATGATTTCCAATGCAATTCAACAATTATACACCATGACACAATGGGGAGAGTTGGATTATCTTCTGATTGACCTTCCTCCAGGGACAAGTGATGCAATGCTAACAGTTGGTCAATCTCTCCCCTTGGATTCAGGTCTTGTTGTAACCATCCCTTCTAAGGTTTCTACAGATGACGCCACGAGGTTCTTTAAAACCTTCCAAAAACTGCAGATTCCTGTTATGGGAATTGTTGAGAATATGAGCTTTTTTAAAGCCCCCGACACAGGAAAGATCTACCCAATATTTGGCGAAGGAGGGGGGCAATTGATGGCTGACCTTATGAAAGCACCTCTGCTAGCCAAAATACCTATTGACCAACAGGTGGGGACTGGTGGGAATAATCAAAAACCAATTGTAGTGCAATATCCCGATTCTCCTTCTGCCACTAGTTTTACTGAACTAGCATCTACAATTATCTCTTCCCTTCCATAGAACACAAAAAAGAGCCGGGGATGTATCCTTGGCTCTTTTTTTTAACTATCAACTACTTCTTACTGAGAGGTTCCAGCAAATTTATCTTTTTCTTTTGGTATCGTGAAGTACTTCACGATATTGTAAGCATGATCTCCAATTCTTTCTAGATTTGTCAATAGATCTGTAACCACAACAGCATTGTCAATGCTAAGATTATCGGTGTGAGAAGTCATATAGCGATTCACATTGTTTTCTTTAATAATCTCTGATAAATCATCTACTTCCTTCTCTCTTTTTCGAGCTTTAGCATACATTCCATCTAATTCTGCTATTTGAAAATGATCCCGAGAAAAAGACAAGAGAGAATTCGTAATTTTCATATTTTCCTGAACGATATGGAATAGTTTTTCCAGGTTTTCAATATTCTCAGTGGACAAGTTGGTATTGTTTTCAAAAATATGCTCTGCTACTTCAAAAATATTAGTTGCATGATCGCCCCATCTTTCCAGATCAGATGATACATGCATGTAGTTTAAAGCAATTTTGCTTTCTTCTTCTGTTAAATTGCTGTTATACAAATCTTTTAGATACACGATGGTATCTCGGTTAATTTGGTTCACAACTTTCTCAATTTCCCACACTTCTTTGGCATCTTTAAAAGGTTTCTTTTTTAAGATCACAAGCATTTGGCTTTCAACCATGTCATACGCCAATCCAGCCATTCTTGCTAACTCTTCTCTACATGCTTCCAATGCCAATGATGGGGTACTTATCAATCGTTTGTCTAAATAAGACTTTAAGGCAAATTTCTGCATCTCGCCAGGAATAAGAAACTTAACTACACGGGCAAACAGTGAGATCTGCCAACACCAAAACACAGACCATGCTACATTGAATACAGTATGACTATTAGCGATGAGTCTTTGCAGGGTATAATGACCTCCTGTAGTATAATTTGTAAAGTTGACTACAAGATCTGCATACCAGCCATTCGCAATAAAGGGATATATGACGATAACTCCTGATAAGTTAAAAATAAAGTGGGCCATGGCAACGCGTTTTGCATTCTTGTTTGCACCAATAGAAGCTAGAGCTGCCGTAATCGTTGTTCCAATATTCGCTCCTAAAACCAAGGGAATGGCACTTTTTATGCTTAGCAATTGCTCTTTCGCCATCGTTACCACAAGGGATGTGGTTGCAGAGGAGGATTGAACAATACCCGTAAAAAGCGTAGCCGCAAGAATCCCTTGAATGGGAGAATCTCCAAAATTTGCCATAACCTGTACAAAAGGTTC
>CAYRWA010000088.1:0-4498 GCA_964427915.1 uncultured Caldisericota bacterium | reverse complement strand
TTGAGAACCTGGGGGATGGGACCAATGGGTTTGTAGTAAAATTGAATCCTGAAGGAACTCAACTAGACTATTCCACGTACCTTCGGACAGGCTCAGGAGAAGGGGATATATTTCTTACTGCTCTTACTGCTGATTCCGAAGGATGTCTATTAGTAGCAGGAGAAACCACTTGCGATGATAAATCCTTTCCCATTGGAAATGGCATTCCAGGTTTTGAAAGCAAGCAAAAAGGAAGTTACGATGGTTTTGTGTTGAAGTTTAATCCTTCCGGTAGCTCTTTACTATTTTCTACGTTTATTGGTGGAACAGGATATGATGGTATTGTTGCCATCGATACGGATGCAAGTGGTGCAGTATACCTCGCTGGCACAACGCACGATGGTCCTTTCGATCAAGTTAAAGATTTCGTTTCCTTTCCCATCGGAGGGAATATTCCAGGATACAACACCATCTATCATGCTAGCGGGGCTTTTTTAATAAAGCTAAATTCTGTAGGAACCACGATCGAATATTCCACCTATCTCTCTACCTCGGGGAGTTACCCGGCAGACTTGCATGTTACAGAAAAAGGACAAGCCATCCTGGCTGTAAACGGTGATGACAAACTTCCTGTACATTCTCGCATACCTGGCATTGAAAAAGAATACAAAGGAGATCGTGACGGGTATGTGGTAATCTTTGATTCTAGTGGAACACGACTGGAGTATGCTACTTTTATTGGAGGAAGCAAAAGGGATTCTCTTACAAGTGTAGCATTCGATGCTACCGGGAAAGTAGTGGTTGTAACCGGAAGTACTCTGAGCACCCAAGAGGATGATTTTCCTATTGGTGCTGGCATTCCTGGCTATAACGGTGAGTATTACGAACGAATGAGCGAGCCCATTATAGAATCATTCGTGATGTGCATTGATATATACGAAAGCAAGTATATATTTAGCACCTATTTGTCCCCAAAATCATGATTTTTTGTAATTGTGCAGGCTTGGTGAGTTTCAAAAGATGATGTACCATTTTGTTGGTTTTATAAAGTTTTGTAATGAGTATAAGGATTTAGTTCTTACTACTCAGTATTAGCAATTAACTAACTTTCTAGAGGGAAGGTATTTGTTCTTCCCTCTGGTAAAAACAAGATGATGGGGTGGTGTTTGAATCATGTGGAAATCCAGAAGGTTGGACTTGTGATAAACCAAATACACCTGAAAACGAATCATAGGATCTATATTGTAATTGTGTGAGAAATTGTTTTCATTCTGGAAATACTTCCACCCGAGACACAAGTTTAGTGTCCTGTTCCATAAAACTTGAAGCATGAATTCTAACCCGGAAGTTTAACTGATGACTATCAGGAGGAGAGAGTTATTTTGGGCTTTCTCCTCCTGGTTTCGTAGAGAATTTGATTCTCGTCAGACCGTGGAAACTACATTGAGAGATTTTTTTGTTTCATTGTAAAGAATCTGCTTGGAGGTAACAGTCCATAGTGGGCTATTGCCTGTCAAGACATCCATCTTTAATGCGTATGATTCGCTCTGCTTTGTGGGATATTTCTTTTTCATGCGTTACAATAATGATTGTTTTTCCTTTTTCATGCAGTCTAGCAACAATATCCATGACTTCTTTCTCAGCACTTGAATCGAGATTTCCAGTAGGCTCATCCATTAGTAGTACTTCGGGGTCATTGGCTAATGCCCTAGCAATAGCTACTCGTTGCATTTGACCTCCGCTTAATTCTGTTGCGCGACTGCGTACTTTGTCTTTCAATCCTACTGAAGTAAGAAGCTTTAACGCTATTTCTTCTTGTTCTTCTTTTGGGACTTTCGTAAACATCATTGGGATTTGAACATTTTCTAACACGCTTAGGTTGTGCAAGAGATTAAAGAATTGAAAAACAAACCCTAGTTTCTCGGCTCGAAACCGTGCCAGCTCTTTGTCAGGAAGCTGATAGATTTCTTGTCCTGCAACCCGTACAGAACCCTTGTCGGGCTTGTCCAAACCACCCATTAGGTGGAGTAAAGTACTCTTCCCATGGCCCGATGGCCCAGTAATACATGCAAAAGTACCGGCAGAAATATCTAGAGAAACGCCTCGTAATGCTTTTGTCGGGACAACCCCTTTAAGGTATGTTTTGTGGAGATTCTTGATCTCTATTAAATTACTCATAGCTGATAGCCTCCACGGGTGTTAGTTTGGCTGCCTTATACGCAGGGTATATGCCTGAAATAGCCGATATGAGAATAGACCCGAGAAGGATTAAGCCCATATCTTGCCATGCAATGGTACCTGATACAGAGCTAGCTCGAACAAAAGCAGTAAATTCATTTTGAGCGATTAAGGGAGTAATGACATACGAGATTCCATTGCCTACAATGAGGCCTATCACGCCTCCTATCAATCCATAAAGAGCGGATTCACCAAGAAAGATTTGAAAAATAGTTTGGTTTGAACTACCTACAGACTTTAAAATACCAATGTCTCTTTTTCTTTCGTAGATAGCCGTAATCATTGTATTAATAATACCAAAGCTAGCAGCTAGGATAGCGATGATAGCGATTATCTTGAGTGTGGTTCCCACTGTATTCACAACGCTAAGAACCGAATTCAGAAGTTGTTGGTCAGAAATAACTGCTACATTCGCAGTATCGGTAATAAGTCGGGAATAGTACTCTATTCGATTGATGTCATCAACTTGAACTGCAATATAAGAAACGCGACCTTGTGTTTCATAAACTTCCATTGCAGCCTGAAGATCAATAAACAGAATACCATCATCTGCGGTACCATGTTGCTCCATAATGCCTGTAATAGTAAACTCATGACCCCGAAGTCGAATCGTTTGGTTTATGCTTAAATCAAAACTATCTGCAATGGCATGCCCCGCTACAATTCCGTATTTTTGCTCAATAGGATCAGGAAAAGACCCCTCTTGAACACTCCACTTACGTATATCTTTCAGTTGTGTTATGCGTACTCCGCTAACGGATACTGGCTCGTTGTTTATGGCAGATCCAAGAGTAAGATAGGGCTGCACAGTGATACCTTCAATCGCTTCGATTTTTTCCAAATCTTCGGGAAGTATTGCGTCAGGGAGTTGCGCCCCACTAAGAACTTTCACTTGCTCATAGGCACACCAACCTTTTGCTGTCACAATCATATTGGCTCCAAGATCTCGAGCCTGTTGATGGATCTGGGCTTGAAGGCCTGCCCCTAAACTAATAAGGACAACAAGAGCAATAATACCCATAGTAATACCACTAAGAGTAAAAGCAAAACGGTTTTTTCTCCCAAGAAGGTTGCGAAAAATCAGTGTTGGCTTATTCATAGTTTCTACCTTTACCCTTTTTTATCAATGATTGTTTTGTTACCCTTTACTACTCGGTCTACCTCAAAAACATATTGCTGGTCTTTTTGAACGATTTGTCCTTCTACATTCACTACATCCATCACGTTGGGCATAGCTCCTTCATAAATATATCCCGAGGGTGTCTCACCTAAAGGTTTGGTTTGACCAGGAACATACACAGTAATGATTACAGCAGTGCCACAACCTAAACCACACGTAGCATATTCATCTTCATCAATAATATTGAAAAAATTTCTTTCCTCATCTACTTGCTGAACAACTCCTTGTAATGCTATTTTTCCTGTATAAGCAGTTGGGTCTGCACCCAAATCGTTCACTTTAATAATGGGCAGATTACTACTATTGCCAACACCACACGATACAATCGACACAGAAAGCAGAAGTACCAAGGCCAAACCGAAGATCTTTTTCATACAAATCCTCCATAAGGTCTATTTTCATCAAAACAAAAATTTCACAATAAAACTACAAACCATTTGCGTTTCAAAAAAAATGTCACAAAAATAGTACTACGAAGTTTCAGTTTCGTTACAAAAAAATCCAAAAAAATAATCCATACTTGTATAGAATTATCAAAAATTGATCGAATTGATATGTCTGTAAATGATGAATAACGGACATTGAAGATGGATAAAACTATTAATGCCTATTCAATGGTAGAAACTGAGTACTATGCTCTCTCCATATTCTTACCAGAGTTAAAGATTACAACCTTCTCCCAATTAATGGATCCATCGCTGTGACAAAAATCCCTGGTAAACTGAAATGTTAAATTATTTAGCACATTTGCATATGCCTCTAAGTATCGCTCGTTCTTTTCCTTTGCCTTGTAACCCAAGGGTTCGATTATTTCTGTATATAATGAGGAATTTCCTGAAATAAACTCCCAAAAATCTTGTCCGCAGTATTTATAATACCCTTCTTTGCATGGTTTCGAATCTTTTCCATAACAACAACCATTCACAGCAATTACATTCAGTTTTTTATGATTTGTTCGGAGTGTCTTAATGGCTGTCTGGAAGTTTTTTTTCATATCCGCAATTTGACCACTATTGCCCCAATTCGGTCCCGATTTTATTGATACGATGTATCGGATATTCTCAGAATCAAACTCAAGATCAATTCCTTTAGTAGTCGATT
>CAYRWA010000087.1:0-25237 GCA_964427915.1 uncultured Caldisericota bacterium | reverse complement strand
AAAGCCAAACATCGGTTGTAATTCGTATTTGTATAATCTCGTCCTCCTACCATAGCAAGTATTTCTCCCGTCTGTGGATCAATAGCTACAACTGCCCCTTGCGGCTGTTTTACCTGGAGAGAGTCGTAACATTCTGTGGGTAATATTCCTTTTGATTCTCCTTCCTGCAAAACTTGTTTCATTGAATCATAACAAGCTTTTTGAACAGGTTGAGAAATAGTAGTATGGATTTTTAATCCTCCCTTGTACAATTCATCCGCAGAAAGTTTGTTAATGACAAAGTCTTCAACATAATCTATAAAGTACTCCAGTCCGTTTTCTAAAACCACATCGTTGTTCTTTATGCTCGTCCCTTCAAAAACTGTAATCTTCTTTTGATAAGCCTTATTCGCCTCTTCTTGGGAAATGAACCCATTGGTTACCATTTTTTGCAAAACAGACTTTTGGCGTATTTTTACTCGATCAAAAGAGGAGTAAATGCTCAATGTGGATGGAGAGGGTAATACAGCTGCTAAAATGGATGCTTGAGAAACATCCAGTTCCGATGCATGTACATTGAAATATTTTCTTGCAGCAGTTTCAATCCCATAGCAACCTTCCCCGAAATAACACTGGTTTAAATACATTTCCAATATTTCCGATTTTCTGTAAACAGATTCGATCCTGAGAGACAAAATCATTTCTTTCAGTTTGCGAGTAAACGTTTTTTCTTGACCGAGAAATACATTTCTTGCTAACTGTTGCGTAATAGTAGAACCACCTTCTGATAAATCTCCTGATAAAAAATTGACATACACGGCTCGCAAAACTGCTCGTAAATCAACTCCTTCATGGAGAAAGAACCGTTCGTCCTCAGAAGCCAAAACAGCACTTTGTGCAGCTTTTGAAATATCTTTTAACGGGACATACAATCGTTGCTCAGTTAGATACAAAACCTTTAAAAGATTTCCATCTCGATCATAAATGCTCGAAGATTCTTCTCTAATTATTACAATATCTTCTGATTTGGGAAGCTCGTTGGAAAATTGAGTGTAAACTCTATAAAGATAAAACAATGCGATAAAAACGCCGATAAGTAAAAGAATGAGAATAAAAAGAAAGATTTTGCGAAAAGGATTCTTATTTTTTTTTGAAAAATCTCTGGTTCGGTTATTCTTGTATATCCACATTGATATTCAGCTGATAAACAAATGATTCGGAATCCCGTAAGATGACAATAATCTTGTTCTCTCCTGTTTGTTCTGGAATCCACTGATAATGCCATGGTTCTTCCATAAGAATTGCTTTTCTTCTTTTATTAATATAAATTTCAATGCGATTACCTTGCAAATCATTGATTTTGAAATGCATTTCAACCGGTTTCCCAATATGATATGTACGATCCTCTTCTAAAATACCTGTGTACATTTCTACCTCAATGGGCACTTTACAATGATCGCACACTGCCGTTGGTTCGGTTCCTTTTAGAAACTTTTTCTCAATAGGGTTTTTACACCATTCTCCTGCAATTTTTCCAGATAGTGGGCAAATCTGTAACACAACAAATTCTTCTTGATGTACGTTGCAATAATAGGAGGGTAAGTATCCCTTTCTATATCTACTTTCAACTCGTTCTTCGGGAGGACAAAAATCATTTGCTAGCAGTCCCGATATTTTGCACAACATTGCCCCGTCGATGTCTTCACTGGTAGTAAGAAAAGGGGTTTTGTGAAGGTATTCTTCTGAATCCCAACTTGAAGAAGACTGTGCTATATACAAGCTAGACAAAAACTCCTTTACGAGGGGTGCTGCAAATGAAGATCCCCATATTCGTGCATTGGGTACTTTAACTTCAGCACTATCTCTTCCAATCCAACAGCAAGCAACAATATCAGGGGTATATCCGGTAAACCATCCACTTAAAAAATCTTCGGCAGTACCTGTTTTCCCTGCTGCATCAAAAGGAACCCTCACGCCGACTGTATTGGAAAAGACCGATTGAAACAAATCATTCATCAATATGGATGTAGACTCATGAATCACACGAACGGGATAACTTTCATAAGTGAAGAGAGTTCGATCGTTGTGGGTGGATATTTTAGTAATACAAATAGGATCTGTCCGAATTCCTCCATTGGCTAAAACTCCAAAAGCTGTAGCCATTTCAATTGGACTTACCTCAAGGCTACCAATCGCCATAGAAGGAACAGCAAGAACGGGCCGTTGTATCCCCATTTTCTCCGCATAATAGGCAACTCGTTTCCATCCCGACCATTGAGCTACTCGAATAGCACATATGTTCGAGGAACGTACTAGTGCCATTCTAGCAGTCAAAGAACCAAAAAATGTATCCCCATCCGTCCATTCTTCGGGGATCCAAATATCATCGTTGTCTTCCATCTGAAAGGATTCACTAGTGATCATCGTACCCGTACCGCATACACCTGATTCTACAGCAGCAGTGTAGTCAAAAAGCTTAAAAAGAGAGCCTGGCTGACGAAAAGCAGTGCATCTGTTAAACTTTGTGTTGGCGTAGTCGCGTCCACCAATCATAGCCAAAATTTCCCCCGTATTCGGCTTTAAGACAACAATCTGCCCTTGGGGTTGAACCACATCAAATACATCCTTTAAATCTGGGTTAAACTGTTTTTTTTCTTCTGCTTCAAGAAATATTTTTTGTATAACTTCGTCGGCAATACCTTGGACTTTTAAATCCAAGGTAGTATAAATTTTTAACCCATCATGTAGTAGAGCTTTCTCACCTTCTGGAAATAATTTCTGAACTTCTTCTCGAATATAGTCGACAAAGTAATACTTTGATGCTGTTTTGGTTTCAGTTGAAAAGGATCCTAAATAGACAATTCCGGGTTCTCTTTCAAGATCTTTTGGTATCTCTTGTCGGATTCCTTTAATGTAAGCAGATTGGAATTCTTCTTCTGTGATAAAACCATTTCGGAGCATTTTCCCCAAAACAAGATTACCCCTACTCATGGCGTTTTCAGGATCGTACCAAGGAGATCGTAACGAAGGAGCATCGAGGGTGCCCGCAATGATGGCTGCTTCGGCCAAAGTGACATCTTTGTTGTGTTTACCAAAGAAGTTACGGGCTGTTGTTTCTACTCCAAAACACCTGCCGGTAGGGCTTGGACCAAAGTATTGATAGTTTAAAAAAGACTCCAATATTTCATCTTTTGTATATTTTTTTTCTAGCTCTAAGGCCAGTAGTATTTCTTTAATCTTTCTGGCATAAGAAGTTTCAAGGCTTAAAAACAAATCTCGTGCCAATTGTTGAGTAATAGTAGAACCGCCTTGTCCAATATCGCGCTCTCTTATGTTATGGAACAAAGCTCTAGCAATCCCAATAATATCAAAACCCTTGTGTTTATAGAAACGTTCATCTTCTGAAGCTACAACAGCTTTTTGAATATAAGGGGATGTTTCCGAGATTGGAACATTAATTCTGTATTCATCCAGTTGAACACTAGCAATAAATCGACCGTTTCGATCAAATATTTGGGATGCTACTGGAGGATTCTCTGCAATATCCTGAATACTTGGAAGGGATACTTCGAGACGATTCTTGACAACAAAAAAAACAATAGTAACAATAACAATGAAAACAGAAAAGACAATCCCTATCCACTTAAAAACAGTTTTCCATCTGGATTTCTTCTGCTTCTTTATTCGCTTACCATCAGACTTTCTTGTCTCTGACATAATACTTCCTGTAAAAATAGATTCATTCTTTCTATACTTTTTTGTTGCCCTAACAAGTATAAAGTATCAAAAAGAGGTGGAGAAATCAACTTCCCCATAGCAGCTAAACGTACAATTTGTATAGCATCCCTCTTTTTTACATTTTGTGTAAGAAACAATGAATCAAATGTTTCCTCAAGAAAAGAAACAGAAAACGTTTCTGCACCTTGTAAAAGCTGATAAAAGAGCTGCAAAAAATCAATTACTCCAGGCTTTCTGATCAGTTTTTGTGTTGCTTTATTAGCCCACTCCACATGATATTCATAAAATGGCTCGCAAACATCTTCAATAGATTGCAGCGTTTTCATTTGTGCCTGCGACAGAGAAGCAATTCTTTTTATCGTGGAAGAAGTCAGTGGTATATTCATCACAAAAGGTTGTAATTCTTCTACAAAATCGTCTGTAGATAGCTGTTGTATGTAGCAATGATTCATCCAGGTTAATTTAGGTAGATCAAACATAGAAGGGGACTTTGACAAGTTTTCAAACGAAAAGCTCTGTGCAAGCTGTTGCAAAGATAAGATTTCTTGTTGAGAGTCATGAGAACTCCCCAGTAAAGCAAAATAATTCACCAGAGCTTGCGGAAGGTAACCTTTTTCTCGGTATGCCTGTATAGAGGTATCTCCATGACGTTTGCTTAATTTGGATCGATCATTGCCTATAATTAATGGGATGTGTGCAAATGTCGGTAGAGATAGCCCCAATGATTGATAAAGAGCTATCTGTTTTGGAGTATTTGAAACATGATCTTCCCCTCGAACAACATGGGTAATACCCATTTCAAAATCATCAACTACGACGGCCAATTGATAAGTTGGTGATCCATCCTGTCTAGCGATGACAAAATCAGGAATCAGAGCACCATCAAAAACAACAGTTCCCTTTACTTCGTCTTGAAAATGAATTGCTTTAGAAGGTACTTTTAATCGTACAACATAAGGTTTGTTTTCAGATAAAAACCGTTGAATCTGTCTCTCAGGTAATTCTTTACAGCGTCCATCGTATCCAGGTGGTTTATGGAGAGCTGCTTGCTCTACACGCATAGCTTCTATTTCTTCTGATGAACAAAAACATCGATACGCTTTGTTCTCTTTTAGCAAGCGCTGAATATATGATTGATAGATTGGGATTCTTTGACTCTGGAAGTAGGGTCCTTCTTGAAACGAAATTCCTAGCCATTGAAGAGATTCAAGAATAGAGTTTAAGCTCTCTTTTGTAGACCGTTCAAAATCTGTATCTTCAATTCGTAAAACTAAATCTGCATGATAGTGCAATGCAATCAAATAATTCACAAGAGCTACACGGGCACTTCCAACGTGGAGAGCGCCCGTGGGAGAAGGTGCAAAGCGTAATCGCATAAGAATCTTGTTTTACGCTTTAGTTTGATCTGGTGAAGAAGGCTCTTCTGAGGGGACTGGAATCGTAGCTATTGTATAACGTGATCGTGGAATCAAGAAATTAAAATACGAAGGTCGGAGTACCTGCGCTGCATCATGAGGACATCTATTCACGCATTCAAGACAACCAATGCAATGGGATAAAGATCCCTCTTCATAGATTTTAATGTCCATAGGACATACAGCTCTGCAAATGTTACAGCTTTCACCTCGACACTTATCTTTGTTAACGACTACGCGAATCGATGAAAAATAGGTAAAGAATGAGTAAAATGTACCAATTGGACAGGCAAACTTGCAAAAAACTCGCTTCGATAGCGTAGTAACCCATAATAGCAATACGAGCATCGAAATTTTGATAGCAAACATTGCTTGTCCCATACTTCTGATATCTTGATAACTAGACATTCCGTATGGAATAAATGGAGATCCCTGAGGGAGCCCCATAAAGGGGAAAAAGCTTTTTGGGAGAGCATTGGCTAAAAACTGAGGTATGGCAGCAAACACACTTCCTGCAGGACAAAGCTTACAAAACCAAGGACCTCGAGTTGCTAAATGTACATCCGATATTAGAAGGGGTAACAAAATGAAAGGAACAATAAAGAAGAAAGCTCGTCCCCAGTTTCCTAGTTTATTACTAATGGTGAATTTTTTAAATTTAAAAAAGAACAGAGAAAAAATGGCACCAAATAGTAACAAATGAGCAATGAAAAAAGTCCAAAATTTTGTCATTCGCCCATAAGCCCACAAATCGCGTAGAGATAAACTCGTAAAATTTCCAGTTCGAGGGCTTATATAGCCAGAAAACATTGGAGCCGTCCAACAAAGGTATCCAACAATAACAGCCAAAACAACCAACACAATTATTTTGGCATATTGTTTCATTTTATAGCTCAAGTCTTGTAATAGACCAAAAGGACAAAGCCAACCACATGTCATTCGTCCGAAGAACACGCCAATAAGAGCTAACATTCCAATTGCAAAAAATGGAATGACGCCATTACCAATGGTAAGAAAATGTTGCAAAGTACCTGCTGGACAAGCTCCAGGTGCAAAAGGGTCCGACCAACAGACCAACCAGGGCATGGGGAACCGTTTTAGGTAAATTGGATTTAACGTTGCCAACCAATAAAATCCAAATGTTCCGAAGAAAAACCCAATCCACTGAACAGTATGGAAGATTTTCGTATTCTTCTTTCGTATTTCTTTTGATTTCATTTGTATTCTCCTGGTTTATCATGTTTGGTTAACCCAAACAGTAACATAAATACGATAAAAGCAAAAAACATACTACCTAAAATCATAAAGTTAATTTGACCTAGTCCGATACAAGACAAGCAAAGGGTGAGAGCAGTATTATAAATTTCAGGCAATTGTCCTTCTACTCCTGGGATAATCCCAGTAGATCCAATGATCATCAAAAAAATTGCAATAAGACCAACAATAAGATACCAGTTTCCCGGACTTCTTTCCTTAAGCGGAGTTTTCCGATCAGGGTAATTTTGAACAGATTTACTCTGATCAGATCTTTCTTTTGATACCATACCATAACTCCCTTCTGTACGTTTACGATTCTTTAATACCTGATATTAAAGCATAATGAAATAGAGAAGTCATTACAAAATGGTTAAAAAGCTGTAGAATAGTTCTTTTCCATATATCTGATATATTGCTATAATATTGTATTTGAAAACAATTTGCCCCTTTGGAGGTAATCATGATTACAGCGAATGAACTGCGACCAGGAAAAGCATGTGAATATGAAGGTCAATTGTGGATTATAACTTCATTTGAACATATTAAACCCGGGAAAGGCTCTCCTTTTGTACGTGTCAAAATGCGTAGCTTGAAACAGAAAAGTACGATGGAGAAAACCTTTCGTCCAGATGAAAAAATTAAAGATGCATATTTGCAAACCAAAAAAATGCAATACTTGTACAAAGATAATGGATATGTTTTTATGGACCAAGAAACCTTTGAGCAGTACACTTTATCAGAAGAAGATTGCAAAGAAGAAGCAGATTTTCTATTGGAAAACTCCAGTATCGATATGCTTTTTTACGAAGACAACCCAATAGGTCTCCATCTTCCTGCGAGCATCGAACTTAAGGTCTCTCAAACCGATCCTGGATTACGAGGTGACACTGCACAAGGTGGAAGCAAGCCTGCTACATTAGAAACTGGACTTGTCGTCCAGGTTCCTTTATTTATTGATGAAGGCAACATTGTGAAAGTTGATACTCGCACAAAAGAATACTTAGAACGGGTCTCTATTCAATAATATGATAGAAAATCCAGAAGCACATTTTAATCAACGATTGCATGAACGAGTACTACTTTTACTTTATCAAAAGGAATTCCACAGTGCTTCTATTGACGTATTGAATCATCAAATTGAAGAAGAATTTTACGTCTCCCAGCCACTTGATTTTGGAGAAGCTCCTGTAGAATTGGCAGAAAATATCTATCAGAATGCAAAAAAACTTGATACAATAATGACAGATCATTTGAGCAACTGGAAAGTTGAACGAGTGATGTTGCTTGACAAAATTATTCTACGCATAGGGATTTATGAACTCCTATTTGAGCCTGCCATGAAAACGGGGATCATTATTGATAGGGCTATTCGATTGGCGAAAGTATATGGAGGAATTCCTTCTGGGAAGTTTGTCAATGGTGTTTTAGGATCCGTTTTTCGAAAATATCGCCCACATGAAAAATGTACTTCTACGGAGGAAGAAAAAAATGAGTAACCATTTTACTCAAGATTGGCTTCAAAAAAAGAAAATTGTTGAAAATCGTCTTAGGGAATTGTTGTTGCCTCTGAAGTCTTCATCTGTTTTATACGCTCCCATAGAACACAGTATTTTTGCTGGTGGTAAAAGATTACGAGCCATCATTGTGCTCAACACGTTTGAAGCTCTCTCGTCACAACGCCCTACTGCAGCATTAGAAGCAGCCTGTTCTCTTGAGCTACTGCATTGCTTCTCATTAGTTCATGACGACTTACCTTGCATGGATAATGATGAATACCGACGGGGTAAAAAAACCACTCATACTCTATATGGAGAAGATATTGGTCTATTGACAGGAGACGCCCTTTTTTCTATTGCTTTTCATACCCTCACATCCATTCCGGAAGATTTTCTTCCCAAGGATGCCACTTTACAACTTATCCGAACAATCAGTGAGAAGGGTGGTATTCCAGGAATGATTGAAGGACAAGCCCTTGAATGTTACCAAGAAAGTTCATATGAAATCAATCAGAAGACTTTTTTTGGTATTGTTCATCGAAAAACATCCGCATTGTTTTCTGCTGCCTTTATGATGGGAAGCATTTGTGCATTACAACCCACAGAAACTACTGGACTGCTTGAGAAAGTTGGTTTTCATTTTGGCAACGCATTTCAACTTGCAGATGATTTCCACGACCGAGACAATCCCCAAGAAAAATCGAATGCCTTCCAGTTGTTTGACCAAGAAGAAATGATCCAACTGTTTTCCTCTGAATTAAATCAAGCTGAATCGCTTCTATCTAAAGTCGTTCATCATGATAACCAAAAATTCACCGATATTTTCCAGTGGGTAAGAGGTCAACTAATCTAGCATGATTTTCAATTCAATACCGTCCTTCAATGCTTCCGAATTACAAAACCTTTGCAGCACTGTAAGAGAAAAAATTATTGCTACTGTCTCAAAAAACGGAGGACATCTATCCTCCAATTTAGGAGTTGTTGAGTTAACAGTTGCTCTTTTGCGTGTTTTTCACCCAGAAAAAGATGATTTTCTATTTGATGTTGGTCATCAATGTTACACATATAAGCTTTTAACTGGCAGATGGGACCGATTCCATACACTTCGGCAAAACAATGGAATTAGTGGTTACCCTTCTATTCATGAAAGTATCTACGACAAATTTATAGCTGGCCATTCAGGTACCTCCTTATCAATCGCTTTTGGTTTTGCTTATGCCAAAAAAATTCTCAAGGATCCATCCTCTACTATTGCCATTGTTGGAGATGGATCGTTCACAAGTGGAGAAAATTTTGAAGCTATCAATTGTATTGGGCATCACAAGCTTCCCGTAATAATTGTTTTGAACGACAATGAAATGTCCATTTCAAAGAATGTAGGATATTTATCTCATGAATTAGATCGACTGCGAAATAGTGTTTTTTACAGAATTGTTAACAATAGGACCAAAAGTCAGCTATGCAAAATGGGTTCTGTTGGGAAGAAAATGGTATCTTTTCTTGAAAGAGTAAAGATGGCAACCAAAAAATTTTTCATCCCGCGATCCATTTTTGAAGAATTTGGTATCACTTACTTTGGCCCCTATAACGGGCACAACATTGAAGTATTGAGTGAAATTTTCAAGCAAATTCGAAAACAAAATAAACCTTGTTTGGTTCATATTGTTACAAAAAAAGGAAAAGGAATCACTCATTTTGAAAACAACTCTACCCAGTTTCATAGCTCTCCCCCTTTTGTTATGGATAAAGAATGTATACGAATTAAGACGGACAAAAAAACGTTTTCTACTTTTTTTGGGGAAGCTTTGCTGGAAGCTGCCAAAAGCCATCCAAGAATGATTGCTCTTACGGCTGCGATGAGCGAAGGCTTGCATATGGTTTCTTTTGCAAACAAATACCCCTCACGGTTTATCGATGTTGGTATTGCTGAGCAATGTCTTGTTTCTACTGCCGCAGGATTAGCTCACAAAAAGCTTATCCCTGTTGTTGGAATCTATTCCACTTTTTTGCAAAGAGCCTACGATCAAGTCATTCATGATTGCTGTATTCAATCGGAACCCGTTATTTTCGCAGTCGACAGAGCGGGTGGCGTATCAGCAGATGGTCCAACTCACCAAGGAAGTTTTGATATTGCTTTTTTGCTACCTCTTCCTAATGTTACCATCATGGCTCCTTCGAATGGTACAGAATTAAAAGACATGTTGCAATGGTCTCTTCAAAACTGCTCTATGCCAACATTCATTCGATATCCCAAAGAACACACCTCAACTGCTTACAATTCTCCCCCTATCGAGCTAGGAACTTCTGTTTGTTTAGAAAAAGGGACAGATGGCTATTTAGTTTTTATTGGTCCGTTCGAAGATCTATGTCGATCCGTTCGAAATATATGTGCTACGAAAAACAAAAATATTGGCATTGTGAATGCAAGATTTATCAAGCCATTTGATAAAGAAATGTTACAAGCAATCTCCTCTCATTGTAAACATATTATTCTTATTGAAGATGGAATCCAATCGGGTGGTTTTGCTTCTATGGTGAAAAGTTATCTACATTCTCTTCCTACTTGTACTTGCAAAGTTGATTCTATTGGATTGATAAAACCTTTTTTAGGACAACAATCCCGATCGTCTATTTTAAAAAATTCTGGGTTTACCATCGAACATATTCTGGAAATGTTGGGGATGGATGAGACTGGATAAGTTATTAGTACACAAGAACATCACCGATAGTCGTTCAAAAGCAAATTCTATGATTCAACAGGGATATGTGTGCATAAATCAGATTCCTTGCCTTAAACCATCAAAAGAATGCTCTGTAGACGATCAGATTGAAATCTCGAAACAATATGATTTCAATGTTAGCCGAGGAGCATTAAAAATTCGGAAGGCTCTTGCATTCTTTCCTATCCAAATCTATCAAAAAATAGCCCTCGATATTGGATCTTCTACGGGTGGTTTTACACAAGTTTTGCTCGAAAAGGGAGCATCAAGGGTGTATGCGCTGGATGTCGGCACAAATCAGCTTCATGCATCACTAAGGGAAGATCCCCGCGTCACTCCAATTGAAAACTGCAATGCTCGGACAATGGATGCATCTTTATTTAATCCACCTTTTCAAGTGTTTACAATGGATGTTTCATTTATATCCTCTCGCTTGATTATCCCCAGGGTAAGCAAGATATCATCAAACTCTCTAGAAGGACTATTGCTTTGGAAACCACAATTTGAAGTTGGTCCTAAAAAAACCCATCGTGGAATTGTTAAAGACCCTTCCAACGTGATGGATGCATTGATACAATCTATACAGTGTTTTGAAGAAAGTGGATTGGTTGTACATGGGTTTTCTTATTCTCCCATTTTAGGATCACAGGGAAACATTGAATTTCTTATTTATTTATCGAAAATGAAGGAAGAGCATATTATTTCATACGATCAAATGAAAAGGACAGTTTATGAAGGTTGGCATTTTTTTTCGAAAACAAATTGAAGAAGTGATTCATATCGCAAGTGAGATTATTCAGTTTTTAAAAACCAACAACATTGATGTTTTTTTAGATCCCGATATTCAACATTTTTTTTCTGAACCTGTAATTGAAGAAACCACCCTACCGGAACTGGATTTTTTAATTAGTATAGGAGGAGATGGCACTTTCTTAAGGGCATCTCACAATGTTATACACTCCAGTACCCCTCTGATTGGAATCAATTATGGATACACTGGATTTCTTACCACTATTGAAGAAGAAGAAGTTTTGCTCTCGTTGCATGATTTGATACATGGAAAGTACCATATTGAAGATAGAATGACGTTGGAATTCGAAATGATTCGAAACGGACAGGTATGCTGTTCGGGATATGCAGTCAATGACATATTGTTTCAAAGACAACCGATGTCAAAAATGATTTCACTGGACATCTTTTCCGATAAACAGAAAATTGCTAATTTCCGAGGAGATGGTGTTATTATTTCAACACCTACCGGATCAACAGCCTATTCGTTATCATCGGGAGGACCGATTTTGGATCCTCAATGTAGTGACATTATCATTAATCCCTTGTGTCCTCATCGTTTAGGAAGCCGGTGTTTAGTTCTACCAGATTCTCGACTTGTTTCTGTTTCAATTAATTGCCACCAGAGGCCTACCCTTTTCATCACCGATGGTTTTTTTCACAATACAGTTGTAGATAAAGATCGAATACAGATTAAAAAATCAGCAAAAAAACTACGAATCATCCACCTTAAAAAGAAGAATTTTTTTGATACCTTAAATCGAAAGTTTAATTGGGGATTGTAGTGCTAAAAGAAATCATCATTCAGAATTTTGTCATCGCAAAAAATATCTCCATTCAATTGCAAGATGGATTCAATGTTTTTACGGGAGAAACAGGGGCTGGTAAAACATTATTAATGAATGCGATCCTTTTTGGCTTGGGTCATTCGATTCAGAAAGAGGCTATGGGAGAAGAAAAAGCAAGACCATACGTTCGATTAACCTTTACAACCATTCCCCAATCTATACATCATACAATTCAAAATCAAGGATATGACTCTGATGCAGAAGACTGTTTGGTTTTAGAAAGGACCTTTTCTAGTCAAGGTAAGAATCGCTCCCGATTGAATGGTCAGGTTTGCACTCTTCATTTATTCAAAGAGATTGGCAATGAACTCATTGATTTTCACGGTCAAAGAGAAACTGGTTCTCTCCTTATTGCCAAAAAACAACTTGAGTATCTTGACAAATACATTGGAAAAGAAGCTACTTTGCGCCGTCAAAATATACGCTCTTTCAGAAATCAACTCCTAGAAAACGTAAAAACGAGAACAACTCTTCAGCAAAAAGAAAAGGAATTGGCACAAGAATCTGAGTTACTCCAATTCCAATTGCAAGAAATAGAAGCTGCCCAAATCGAACCAGAGGAATGGGAGCTACTGCAAGAAGAACGAGATCAGTTGGAAAATCATACAGAACTTATCCAAGAAATACAAAATACCTTGCTCTTCTTATCAGAGGAAGACGACAATCATGAAGTTGTCAGAAATTTACTCCAAAAAAGCATACACTCATTGTCTACCATCTCGTCTTTCTCCAAAGTCGCTTCTGATAATTTGCAAACACTAAGTACGGTGGACTCTGTGATTAAAGATGTATCCCATGAACTTCATCAAGAGTTATCCCATCTTGAAACCAACTACAATCCCCAACGTCTCGAACAATGTTTAGATAGGATTGACCTACTGCAGACAATACGTTCTCGATATGGGAATAGCTACAACGACATACAACAAACTACTCGGCAAAAAAGGTCTCGATATGAAGAAATTCAAGCACAAACACACAACATAGATTCACTAATTGAACAAGAAAAAGAATTGCGAGATTGTCTTGAAAAAGAATGCTCTTCTCTTCACCAGATTCGCAAAAAAGCAAGTTATGATCTGGCACGGGAAATTGAAAACAATTTGCATGAATTATCAATGCCTACAACAACCTTCTCTATTCAATTCTCCCACCAGGTTGCTTCTGAAAACGAGCTTTCCTATGTTTCGTATAAAGAAGGCAAAGTCAAAACAGATGAAACTGGAATGGATCAGATTTCTTTTCAATTTCAGCCCAATCATGATTTGCCCATGATGCCTATAGATAAAATTGCTTCTGGAGGAGAATTGTCCCGAATCATGCTTGCCATTAAGGCGGCATTGAAGAAAAACGACAAAGGAAACGTCGTCTATATTTTTGATGAAATCGACACAGGCATTAATGGCATAACTGGAAACAAGGTGGGAGTAAAATTAAAATCTATTAGCTCTCATAGTCAAACTCTCTGTATAACACATTTACCACAAATAGCAGCATGTGGAGACTCTCATTACTACATTCAAAAATCTACAGAGAGTGCCACCACAATAGCCTCGGTAAATCAATTAAATGCTGCCGACAGAATCAAAGAAATTGCTCGCATGATGGGTGGTAACATCAGTTCACCCACTGCTATTGAGCACGCAAAGGAAATACTGCTTCATGCATCAAAATCCATCTCAAAATAAAGTCTTTAAAACAGTTATAGTGGGACGAAAGAACTCCCTAGATACAATAAAGGAATTGGAATCTCTCCTTGCTACATTAGATATTCACACGGAGTTGATTTTTATTGTTCAAATGCACAAACCTGATGCACGAAACTATCTAACAAAAGGAAAGTTAAACGAGCTGCAGCAGTATATCCAGACAGGTTCAGTTGATGTGATATCAGTGGATGATGAACTGAAATTTTCTCAGATTCGGAATTTACAAAAATTTTGCAATGTTCCTGTTTTGGATAGACCTAGGATTATCTTGGAAATTTTTTCCAAAAGAGCTCACACAAAAGAAGGGCAGATTCAAGTGGAGATTGCTACATTGCAAAGGCGCAAAGCAGAGCTAATCAATCAGCACTCCTCTCTTGATCAACAAGCTGGATTTATAGGAGGAAAAGGACCAGGGGAAAAGAAAATTGAGTTAAATCGTCGGCAGTTGTTTCAGCGGTTAAAACGATTAAAAAGATCCCTTGGGCAAATAGAGAAACAACGCTATACAAAACGCAGTAAACGTCTATCTTCTTCAATATTTATCGTCTCTTTGGTTGGGTATACAAATGCTGGTAAATCGACTTTGTTTAACTGCTTAACCAAAGAAAACATTCCCACAGACAATCTTCTTTTCCATACTCTAGATACAAGAACGCGTAAAGGATTTCTGGGTCCCTCTATTGGAGAAGTTCTTTTCAATGATACGGTAGGATTTATACGCAAACTACCACATGAGTTGATAGAAGCATTTAAGAGCACCCTAGAAGAGATACTCATGTCTGATCTCATTATAAAGGTTGTTGATGTCAGCGATAAACAATGCTTACAACATTATGAAACGGTTCACGAAACGTTGGAAGACCTAGGAGCCAACGAGATTCCTTCCCTGACCGTTTTAAACAAAATGGATGCTATTCATCCTGCCATCGTCATTGATCAAATTGATTCTTGCAATGGGGATGATTGCATACAGATATCCGCTTTGAAAAATGAGGGAATTGAAGAACTAAAGAAAGCCATTCACAGAAAAATCCTGTCCCTATCGTAAAGATACTCTATGCGTTCCATGTCATAAAAAAAGGCGCACCAAAAGTGCGCCTTTTTCATTTTATAGAAACAAATAGTGTTTCTACTATTGCTTAATCGTAATTTCTCTTGTATCTCCGTTCCAGTCAAGCGAAGCTCCAAAGGCTTCACTTACGAATCGTAAGGGTACAAAAGTTCTGGCACTCACTATTTCAGGTGGAGCCTCTAGAGTTATTCTTTCTCGGCCAATTACATCTTCTTTTTCAATATAAGCTTCCACATTGCCTATTTGTAAGGAAATAACAATGCCTTCTTTTTCAATAGTAATTGATTTAGTAGTATTGTCCCAACCTACTTCTGCGCCAAGAGATTCCGCAATAAAACGAATAGGAACCATGGTTCGACCATTCTTGATATAAGGAGCAGCTTCAAGAACTACATCTTCATCATTAACGGAAGCAGTTTGATTACCAATTTGTAATACAATTTTGTTGATAACAGTAACATAGTATTCAATGACAGTTGAATTGGATGCAGCGTCTATAGCTGTGATGTAAATACCATTCCACCCATGTGTAAGCTGTGCGGTATATGTAAAGCTACCGTCTTCTTCCAAAAGAATATCTTGATCCCCTATGGTAACCACACAGTTGGGTTCGGCTTTCCCTACAATGGTGATGTCTCGCTTGGTAGTTTCTTCGGGAATGTCGGTTTCGATGGTGAGAACAGGAGGAGTAACATCCAATGTAATGGTTAGGGTTTCTTGGGTTTGGAGTCCTTTGCGGTTTGCAGCAATCACATCAATAGTGTTGATCCCTTCAGCTAAAGCTAAAGAATGCTCAAAGGAACCATTTTTGGAGATTTCTACAGGGGTTTGGTTGATGGTAAGAGTGGCTGTTGGATCAGTCATACCGGTAATAGTCATATTGGGTTGATTTGTTAAAAGGTTGTCAGAAGGATATGCAATTTTAAGAGAAGGTGGAACTGCATCGGGATTGCGAAGAACATGAATGGTTACAATAGCTGTTTTGACAATTGTACCTGCTTTGGCTTGAATCACCAAATCAAAATCTTTTTCCGCAGTGGTATCAGTAAAAGCAAAGGTGAGGAAAGATTCTAAGGGTGCTGTACCAGAAGGAGGAGTAAACTGATAGGAAGCAAGTTCATCGGGTGCGTTTAGCAAAGTAAGCTCTATAGTATCTTCTACAAAGGGATCGGGAGTAATACGTATTCCAATGGTTTCCTCATTACCAGCCATTACATTCAGATCTGCTGGTTCTTCAATGTCAAGAAGGAAGCCTGGAGGTCTACTTTCTATGACCTCAATATACCCTTTGAGTTCTTTAGAATGATGAGATGTAGAAGAATCAATTTGAAAAAGAAATTCCTGATCAGCGTGTACAGGAGCATCTGGTGGTATATTGAAATGAAGCTGAATGGAGGATCTTTTAAAAGCATCGAGAGTAATCTGGGGTACTACCCCGCTTTGCTTTTTTCCATCCACTGAGATGGTATAATTCCATTTTTCAAGAGATTTGTTTAGCACACGCACTTGGTATGTATCACGAATAGTTCCATCGTTAATGATGTCAAACTGGATACTACCTGTTTCTCCCTTGGTTTTCTTTTGGACCAACGACCCATCGGAAACTACGTCAAAGGAGCGATAATTAATTACTTTCACTGGATAGGTGGCTGATTGCAATACTTGTTTTGTAACATTGTCTTGTACAAAGACAACTAAGGAAATATTAGCGAGATTAAAGAAGTCAAGAAGAGAAAAATCGACGTCGATTTCAAAAGTATCTCCTTTTGTTCCAAAAGTATCGCCGGAGGGAAGTTTCATCGCCGTACCGAGATAATCATATTTGTCATCGTTTGCAGGAGTAATAAAATCTCGCAACACAAAGTGGTGGAATTTATCGCCATTGACAGCATTATATGGAATATGGCTTTCAATAACTGCAAAGTAGATATGAGGGTTTTTATACGGTAGGTTATCCAAAGCATTCACCGAAGCATGGACTTTACCTATACGACGCTTGGAATCAAAAATACTACGCACCGAAATAGTAACAGCGGAAGATTCTTTCGACTTCTCAACTACTTTTCTTCGATAATCATCGTACATGCGAGCTTTTTTGGCTTCTGGTGTATTGTTATCCGTAGAAACACCTTTTAAGTAGTCGGTCCCATCAAAGAAAATGGTAGGTAAACCCTTGTCAGACATATACCATTTCATCCGTTGCTCACTTTCAATCCAAGACAAGCGTGGAACAGGATGATCACTTGTGGATTCGACATAGTACTCAATAAAGGTAACAGTTTCTTTTCCCATCTCTTCGTATAGTTGATCCATAGCCATGTGGGAATAAACACAATTCAAGCACCAAGTAGCAGTAAAAAGTTCGCCTAAAACGGTATGGGGTACAAGGTCTAATTTTTGTTTAAAAACGAAGGTTGAATTAAAGCGATGAGACTTATTACCCTTTGCAGAATCAGCTCGTACTTCAATTCGGTATTCCCCTGCTTCAATATAATCTGAAGAGGATTTTAAGATTAGATATGTTGTATCCGTATCAGGTAAGTTAACAGAGGGAGGATCAAAAGTCGGTAACGTATTTTTTGGGAGCTCAATAGCTGAAAAGGTAACGAGTCCTTCAAATCCATTTTGAGGATATACCTTGATAGGAACGCGTAATTCTTCTTCCGCAGAGGCTACAAAAAATGGAGTAATTTCTGCATAAAAATCTGGTTCACTGCTGGCATGTAATACAAGAGAAAGTTCTTTTGATTGACCGTCCAAAAGAGTAACTATTACTTTAGCTTCATATTTTTTCCCAGCTTCTAATGAGTCACCCTTAACTGTTAAGGAAACTTCTTCTGAGGACCCTTTAAAATGAGTTGGTTCAATCGTTACGAAATCTTGGTCACAAGTAATGTTCCCCTCGATGTAGTTTCCTCCAGTGTTACGCAAAACGAATGTTCTTGTAACGAAAGTAGAAGAACCTACCGAACCAAAATCTAGGAAATCAGGAGTTAAACTGAGAGGGTTTTTTTCAAAAACAGAAGAAAATGGAATCATTTGGACGCGGACATTATATGGATCCACAACTGCAATATAGTTTTGAAAAACAGTTACATCTGTAGGATAAACAAAATATCCTGGGATTAAATCATAGCGGTAATCAGTTTTGCCTTTAGCATAATTTTCTGGATCTTGAAAAATGGAACCAAATTGACCAAAAACTTTGGATTGGTCAGTAATAGAATTCAATATCTGGATACGGTTGTTTAACATATCAGCGATATATACTTTGCCTGACATATCCACATGAATTCCATTGGGACCGAAGTAATTCCCGGTTTCAAAACCTTTCTTCCCGTAGGAATTCACATAATTACCTTCTATGTCATAGACAATAATGCGTGAATTTCCAGAATCTGTAACAAATATTGAATTTTCAATAACAGCAATCCCTTTCATGTTAAAAAATTGATTATTTTTTGAACCAAAAGAACCAAAGGTTAACAAAGGATCGCCTTGAAGAGTTAGAACTTGCACCCTGGAATTGCCACTATCGGATAGATATATTTTGTCATCGTACAAGCAAATGCCCTGAGGAGAAATAAACGTTCCAGGTTCTGTTCCATAAGACCCAATACTTCTGACAAATGACCCAGAGGTTGTGAATACGCTTATAGCTGGTTTCATTTCATCGACAATATAAACATGCCCATCATACACAGATATGTCAACGGGGTTGTATAAATCAGCTTTCTTCATTTCTTCGAAAGAAAAGTATGTAATGGGCTCAAAATGTTCATCAAATACCTGCACAGTCTTTAAGTGGGCATCCAATACATAAATTTCTTTTTCGGTAGTAGAAACAGCAATGGGTTTTACAAATCGACCCGAATAATCAGGTTTTTCTCCAAAGAATCCATTTTGCTTTCCATCAAATGTATAGGTTACGATTTCATTTGTAATACTATCAGAAACTAAAATTTTGTTATCTAAAATGGAAACACCAAAAGGACTTTTTGTTTCTGGTAAAGCCAGAACAGATTGATAAACACCGTTTTCATCATAAACATGGATGCGTTTATTGCCAGAATCTACAATGTAGACTTTTTCCTCATGAAAAGTTATACCTTTTGGTTTATGGAAACCTTTTTCTTCAGTTCCACTGAAACCAAATACACTAATAAAGGATCCCGCATCAGAAAAAATCTGGACTCTGTTGTTGCCTGTATCAGATACATATATCTTTCCCTTGGCAGTCTCTATGCCCAAAGGCTTATTGAAAAATCCATCTTCGACGCCTTGGGAACCAAAAGAAGAAAGATATTTTCCGGTACGATCAAATATTTGAACGCGAGCGTTTCCTGTATCCAATACGAAAAGATTCGATCCATCTGTTGCAATATCGGTAGGGGTATTAAAATTGCCAGGCTCATTACCGAAAGACCCAAACTGAGACCGATAATTTCCTTTTGAATCGAATATTTGAATACGAGCATTGAGGGAGTCAACAATATACAACTCGTCCTCTGTTGTACAAATTCCTGCAGGTTGATCAAACTCTCTTTCGTTTTGACCATATCCGCCAAAAGCTAGCTGGAATACGTTGCCTCGGATAAATGCTTGAATTCGATTGTTTTTGGAATCCGCTACATACAACCTCTGCTGTTGAATGTTAAGGTACGTAGGAGCAAAAAACATACCTGTTGGTACACCCCCACCAATAATGGAAATTTTACTATCTTGTCCTACTTCGGAAGCAGATACTTGTCGATCCAAGGGAGATAGCAATCCCAAAAGTAAAAATATTGCGAGAAACCATGAAATGTATTTCTTAACCATCATACAAAACCCCTTCAACTAGTCTAGTGATCATAGGGTGCAGGAAAATCGATACTAACGGTTCGTGTAGAACCTTCCCAACCAACTTTTGCACCTAGCAATTCAGATACAACACGGACAGGTACAAAAGATCTTCCATTTCGAATGACAGGAGCTGCTTCTAGTGGTATTGTCTTAGCAAAAAAAGGACCAATAACCACTTTCGCATCTTTTTTGTCAATCCAGAAATACAAAATCTCATCGCCAAGTTTATAGCTAACCATTCTTTGGTTGTTATCCCATCCGATTTCAGCACCTAATGCTTCGCCAATAAATCGTAGTGGCACAACTGTACGACTATTCAATATAAAGGGAGCTGCATCAAGAGTTTGGACTTTATCATTTACTTTTGCTTGCGTGTTGTCGATCCGGAGTTCAACTTTGCTCTCATCGACTACTACACCATAAAACAGTACCTTTGTAATATTTTTTGGCTCTGCAACAGGCCAAACTTCAAGTGTACATTTAATGGTATCCCCAACTTTTGCAACATAAGGAGACATTTGAACATGCATTTCTTCTTTTTTTCCTGGGTCGACTGTGTTAGGGGATTCTCCCTCATCAAGAAAACAGATGTTGGAGTAACAAAACTGAACCAACCATTCAGAATCATCATGCTTTGTATACTCATGAGTAAGTTTAGCATACAACTTGCTTGGCTTCTTAGCAGTGTTTGTAAAAGAAAAGAATACACTATTTTGATTTGCTGTTGATAAGACTAACAAGGGTTTAAAGAAAGTACTTTGAACGACAGCGCTTTCTTTTGCCTGAGTACCTCCACTTAAGAATAACATGCTAGCACCTAGTAAAATTCCTAAACTAACAACAAAGAAACGTTTAAAATTCTTCATATAATACCCCTTTCGAAGAAATTAATGAGAACCTCTACATCAACATGAAGAGGTTCTCATTAATTTGTTTTTCTTTATTATAATACAGTCAAAAGGCTAAAAGTTTCATTTTACTCGTAAAAGAACTTCACCTTTTTTGTATCTTCCTTTGGAATCTCGAGCAGTGATAATGATCCTATAGAGGCCTTTTTTGGTATAGGTATGTCGCAAATCTATTTCTTCACTATCTGCTTTTTGATCTTGGATCATATTCCCATCAGCCCAGTCCCAGCTGAATAAATAATCCCCTGATCCACCTTGTAACTGAAATTTAACTTTTACTTCTTTACCTGTTTCAATAGCACCATCAGAATCTAGATTTTCAAAATACACTTTGAAGTAAAGTGGATATTCTCCAGCTTGTTTTGGTCTGACCGTAACAGGACAAATAGAAAATGTTCGCTTATAGGCAGGATCAGAAATAACTTCTACTGTGTTTTGCAGTTGATATGATGCGGCGTCAGAATTCATTTTTGAATCTTTTACTCTGCATTTGATAACGATATAATCCCCGTCTTTATCGGATATTCCAGGATACCCTATGCTTGAACAAGCATACGGATAACATTCCCCTGCATCCAAATCACGGATCCCCATAAATAGTTTTCCATCGGAATAATTTGCTGCAGGTTCGCTATATAAAAATTCTAGGCTAGGATCTAGTTGAAAAACTAACATATTGTTAATTAGTGGTTCATTTCCGGTGTTCTTCATTTGGAAACGGAATCGGACTTCATCGCCCACATCAACGGTTTCTGGTACACTCTTACAATATACTTCAGCCTTGTAAACATTAACTCTTCGTGATACCACGAGTTTAAACTGTTTATATACAGAGACATCTCGGGAAGTAGTAATATTGCGACCTCGTATGGAAATCATATAGGTGCCAATAGGAGTATCTAGATTTGTTGTAATTGTAACTTTCGAACGATATTGGGTATTGGGGCCAGTAGGCATAGGCTTAAAGGAAATTTCAGAGTTGGAAGGTAGTCCATAGATATCGTCAAAAACAACTTGCTCTGAAAAACCAAACATTGGCGTAATACTAATCATTGTTTCGCCAGTTTCGGATTGACGTACATAAACAGTTGCGGGTTCAAACTTCATTCTAAAATAGGGTTCATCTATAATATTCATAACAACTGTAACAGGATCTGCAGCGTGACTTGCAGTTGACGCATGGACAATCACATCGATGTAGCCTAAAGGTGTATTGGTGGAAGTACTAATAGCAATTTGGGAACTAAGAGTAACACCTGAACTAATGGGGAAGGTAGATGGAGTAATGGTATAAGTAATTCCGAGTTCGGAAGGTTGTTTGAAGACGCCTGAATGGCGAAATTCCAGTAATTCCAGTGATACCGTTACATCTCCGCTAACACCAATAGAAGTAACGCTTGCAGAATAATTTCCTTCAGAACCACGAAGAACATCGCGGTAATCGGGGGAAACATCCAATTTCAGTTCTTCTTCTACAGGTGGTGGTTCTGGTTCGCTACCAGAAAAGACATTTCCAGAATACGCAACAGCAAAGGGTTGTACCCCTGTGGTAATGTTGGCACCGACAATTTCAATTCGATACTGCCCAGGCTGAGGTTCTGGAATGCGAATAACTTCTACATTGTTTAAAGCATCTGGAGTCGTGGGATTCAACGAAGATACTCCTTGAGCATCAAAGCGATTCCCAAAATAATAGTCTCCGGTAGGGGTTACAAGTTTAAGGTCAAGATTGTTAACGAGTGCTGGACTTGCACCTGGTGTCCCTGGAGCATCTGTCCATACAAGTGTTATAGAAAGTGGAAGAGTGACTCCGTCAGCAACTCGGAAAGGCATAAAATGTGTTTGACCTGACATTAAACCCAAATCCATAGGATGGTCATAAAACTTTACCCGTACACCATCTTCGGGATCAAGAGATTGTTTTGCATTAACTCGACCCCAACCAATATTGCCATCAGGGGATACTAGGTCGGTACCAGATTCATTTTTCATACCTACATAATAGCACCCGTTAACCATGGCAGCTTTTAAAAGTGCTGAACTTGGATTTCTATAATCGGTCTCAATAGACCCATGAGTAAAGAATTCTCGAATGCAAGCTAGAGCTCCAGCTGCAACAGGTGTTGCCATACTGGTACCTTGCGAAGAAGACCAGCCATGAGAAGGGGAAGCTTGTGATCCAGTGGTTACTGAAGAATATATTGTTTGACCAGGAGTTACGACGTCTGGCTTAATGCGACCATCTCCTGCTAAGCCTCGAGAAGAAAAAGAGGCCATCCAATCATGATTAAAGCCCCCACTGTTATTTTGGGAAGCTCCTACTGAAATACAATTTTTTGCATTGGGATGAGTCATCATTGTTCCGGCATTTGGTCCACTATTTCCCATAGCAAAAAGAATGGAAAAATCTTTGTTCTCCCACATAAATGAATCGATACTGGATGAACTAGTTCCGTAGGCGTTACTGCCACCGCCCCAAGAATTGGTATGAATGCGAGCACCAGCATTGTAAGCGTCACCAAAAAGTGTATCAAAAGCAGGTGGAGCTACAGCTCGAAGACTACCGGTAGTTGCAATATTCTGCACAACAATATCGGCACCTGGAGCCATACCTTTGTGATTTCCACCAGGAGAAGAATCGCCATCTCCAAGAACAGAACCTGCCACATGAGTTCCGTGTGTATTTGCACCCAAAGGAGAGATAAAACAACTCCAATCAGCTGTAGCAGGGTCACCCCCAACGTTATAACTGAAATGTCCCACAACTTTGTCACCATTTGTTCCAAAGTTTGGATGCATAGAGGTACCAATTTCTCCAGTGGATAATCCTGTATCGGCTACTGCAACAATTTGATGTTCTCCAATGTTATCCTCTGGCAATAAATTGCTATTAGAAGCATCGCGAACTTCAATAACTTGAGCAGCATTTTGATTGAGAATCGTATTTTCAATCATCTCTTCTACAAAAAGAACGTCCATATCGGTGTAGAGGAGGTTTAGTTTTGAGAGAGGAAAGTCAAACAAATGCAAATGGCCCTTTTGAAGACTAATGTAAAAATGAAATTCGTTTTCTTTCACATTGGCCATTTCAAGAAACCGGTTAATATTAAAGGTTTCTGTAGTAGTAGCAACAATGTTGGCTACTTGAATAGTTTGCTTTCGCAAATCATCTGCCACCTTTAAAAACCCTGGAACTTGGCCCATTGTTCTGACAAAGGGAAGGGATTTGATTCCAGGCATCATTTTTCTCGTTGCTTTCACGAGATAAGCAGAATACTGCAAGGGAGAATGAATTTCAATACCTTGCGTTTCTACAGACACAATCCATTCCGGTTTGACGGGACCCGTAAACTGCAAGAGAAAAAGACCCTCGTCCGCCATAGTACTAAGATGCGCTTTTACTTCCGGAGGGTACACCATGTTTTTTGCTCCATCGGAGGTAAACACGAAACCGCCATAGAAAATCTTGTCTATGTTGGGTGTTTCTGTAAAATGGATGTTTCTGACTTTAAGAATTTCTTCTTCGGTGGGAGTTACGTTGAAAAGAGAAAAAGCTTCGTACATCTCCAAAACATCAAAACCACCTCTTTGGAAATCTTCAGCAACAGCTCTTTCAACATAAACAATTACCTTTTTCCCTTCACCAGCATAAATACTATCTGAGCGAACAGAGAAAAAGATAGAACCCAATAAGAAAACAATAGCAAGCATAACATGCAACAATTTACCTTTAAACATGCTTATACTCTCCCTTCTCAAGAGATAAAAGCCCTTTTTAAATCAAAATTAACACTTTCCAATAATCTTAAGATAACTCGTATCAAAGTCAAGAAAAAGGACTACTTGATTGTTGTGTTTTGTGGAAATCTTTTGTATATATATACTATACAAATAGTATGAAAATAAATGTTTTCGATCCATTGGCGTTACCTTTTATCGCGATTCTTCGTTTATTGATAAGCGAAGGGAGGTGGTTTTATGTGGCTGAAACAAAGTTTTATCATCCTTATTTGTTGCATGATTTTCCTACCTTCATTGCCATTCCAACCTAATTATACATTTGGCATTGAAAATCAAAACCAATATATTCTTCGAGTACGTGTAAAACACTCTTCACAAAGAATCTCTTTGCAATCTTCTGACAATGTAGCTGTTTACCATCCGATAACAGATACATGGGTATCCATAGGTTCTCCTTCGGTATCCCCCTTTATTGTCTCTTTGTGCAAACCCACTTCTCCTGTTTATTACGTTCAACTTCCTTTGCAAAATAATGCCCTTGAAAGCATCCAATCCATTCGACACTCTTTCTTTTCTTCCTCTTCTCTTTCTTTCTATATATCACTTGACCAAGAACAAGTCTCTGCTAGAATCGGGCCTTTTTATTCAGAGAAAGAAGCTTCATTTCTTCTCTCTTCAATGGCCTCTTCTTTGTCCAATGGAAAAGTAATAACCATCCCA
>CAYRWA010000086.1:0-16794 GCA_964427915.1 uncultured Caldisericota bacterium | reverse complement strand
TCAACCAATTCTGCCGTAGTGGATAGTTATAGAAACGACCCTGATTCAATGGTTCACATCACAGATTTAACTGCTAACATTACTGTTGATGACTTCTTAGCTTTGGATGTTATTCCTCCAAGGCCTGGTTTTACTGTAAATGCAAATCCCTCGATGTTCACTTTGTTCCAAGGTGAATGTCCCTCTCCAACAGAATGTTGCGAAGATCATTGCAAGCAAATTGATCTAGATCTTGAAGCTCGAAACGGGTTTGAAGACAATGTCATTATTGGTACCTATTGGACAGACCCTCCCGCAAACCAGCCAGAAGGTGTTACTTTTGAATTTATCCGAAACTCCTTTGTGTATGACATATTTGATACAACAGGAACTGGGTTTACCTCTCTTGCTGAAGTGCGCGTGCGACCCGATATGGGCACTCGATATGCATTCCAAGTTCGTGTATCTCCTGACACTCTTCCAGGTATCTATAAGTTCCGTATAATGTTCTTATCTGGTAGTATTAAGAAACAAATCGACTGTACCATGACTGTATTACCTCCAAGGCCAGCTATCGACGTAAACCCTGCTGATGGCGTCGGAAACTTCTCTATGCAAATATATACCAAGGAAGTAATTCCTGGTGGTTCCGTGCGGTATCGTCTAAAAATTCAAAGCAAAGCTGGATTCACTGGAAAAGTAGCATTGGCCCTTAGAGGTCTTCCTGATCAAGTTTATATCAACAACCCTTCCGGTTTTGAAGGAATTGTTGCAGAAATACCCGTACCCGGATACGCACAGAATTATGTTGACATCAGCCCTACTTTAGATGCGTATGCCAATGTAACCTTGCAAACCACTCCCTATACTATCAATCCATATCCCCCAACCAACCTTGCCGTAAACTCTGTAAACTCCAACTTGAACATTGTTTCTTGGGATGCCTCTCGAAGAGGTTCCAGACCCATATCTGGATACGAAGTTTGGCGATCTCTCACTCGGTATATTGATGCCGCAAACCGCATCGCTGTCGTCAATTCACCCAACACTTCCTATGAAGATGCCGATGTTGAACCCAACACCCCATACTACTATTTTGTCCGTGCCTTTGACAATGATACTCCCGCCAACTTCTCTACATATGCAACTTCAGGTAGAGTTGGTGAAGCAGCTTCTGTAACGATTGTTGATGATGAGCTAGATCAAGTTATGGCAACAGCAGATAAAATGGGAACTGTTCCCGGTTTTTATACACTAGAAGTCATTGGAAATGGCGTTGGGTATGGTCCTGGAAATGTACCCACCAATCCTTCTGCTGTTACTTATCTTGGATTGCATGTGTACAGGCAAGATCTCAACTTGAAAACACCATTTTTAGATATATGGGGGGCTTTGGCTCTGCTATTTGGAATGATGCTTGTAGCATGGCAATTTGTATTCCGGAAAAAAGAAGAACAAACGTTCTAGCCAAGAACGATACAAAAAAAAGAGGTCACTAAGTGTGGCCTCTTTTTTTTTAGATACATATGAAATCAAAAAAAGCCCTCCAATACATACTCGTTTTTATAGGCTCTGCCTTACTGCTGCAATGGGTGCTCCATCTACCATTTATTGTAGAGCCGTTCATGTATTTCACTACGAAATGTACTTTTCACCTTCTTCAGCTCTTTGGCTATTCGGTTACCATGAGTTATTTTCATATAATTGGAGCGATTGATATGGAAATTATCTATGAGTGTACGGGAGTGTATGGCATTATCATCCTAACCTCTGGTTTTTTGGCTTCTTGGCATCCATGGGAAGAAAAGCTTTTGGCCATTGCATGGGGAATTGGAGTTGTTTTTGTTACCAACCAGTTACGCCTTTTGAGCATCTTTGTCATTTCCTCTATATGGCCCGAAGCATTTGAATTTCTCCACTCGTATTTTTGGCAATTTTTCCTCATATTCATTGTTTGTTTAGTCTACTATCTATGGATGCAAAAAATGGACAAGAAATATCCAGCAATTCATGAAAAATAAAAAAAATAAATCCATTCTCGTATTTGTCTTCATTTTTATTGTATCTTTAACTGTAGCCTATTTTTTATGGTATCCAGTATCCTTTTATTATGCTTGGTTCCGTCTGAAAGCTGCCTATGTTCTTTTGAACCTTGTTGGAATCTACCCAACCTTTAGCATTAGCGGTATTCAAAGTAATCAAGGGGAGATGTTTGCGTTTCTTCCCTATATCTCTCTTATGTTTGCTACATATAAAAAAAGGATATGCAAACATATAAACGAGATAGGGATTACATTTGTTGCGATCGTATTCATTGAAATACTAGGACGATTTTTAGAAAAATATGCCGGTATGTATCCTAAAAATTCTTTTCTATCGATGCTGGCTATTTTTTTTCTTGGAACAGCAAGAGTTGCTTTGCCATTTTTATCATGGTTGATTTCTTTATACAGAGAGAAAAAGCCCTTTTCGCAGTTATTTTCTTCTGAACCAGAATAGAGCTATTTCGGTATTTCTTTTAGTTAAAAGAACTCCTGATTTGTCGAAAGGTGGCAAAAATGAAAAAATTACTACATATAATTTGTGCAATTTTCCTTTCTTTTACCATGTTCCATGTGGGATTGATGCAATCACCAATCACACAAGCAAATACAAACATAAAGGATGCAATTTTTGCAGCTCTAAAGTGGGTACCTGTAGGATATAATCGTGATGGTACACAATTACGGAATAGCGCATTGTTTCCATGGCAAAGAGGAAGCGAAGACCTGTGGGGAAACCGGCAGTATCTAATGCCCTCTGCAGGAGCTCCTAGGCCAGCCACCTCGGGAACAAAAGCAACTCCGGTATACTATACAGAAGTTTATTTTGATGTTATAGCTGCCGGAGGTAATTCGACAGAAGCAAATCACTACTATGTTGTTATGGATGATTCATACCAAATTTGGTTTGATCAAGATGGACGATTTCAAGATGCTAGACAAAGTGATCAACCTACAACCAACTGCAGAACTTCCTCCGGTAGAGTAGACCCCAGTTCTGCAAACAATACACTTGGACCGTATCGAGTAGGAGATTATCTTCATATAGAAAACAGCAAAGGTTATTTGTTTACTCCTTCGGGGGCCATAGAACCTATTGAATATAGCAACACAGATTATTCAGGCAGAGTTTTTAAAATTGGCCAAGCCCTTTTGGGTAACGAAGAAAATCACCCTGTTTTATTGGTGTCGGAAGTATTGCAAGCTTCTTGCGCTACGTATACCTATAACATATCTGTTGAAAGTGATCTTTGGATGGGGACAAATCCTGCTGTAACATCCGCACGATTGTTTTCCCATAGCGGAGATGTCCCCGAAGTAGCTCAATTGATTCAAAAAAGCACTGTTCTTGATCCATCTGGCAGGGAATTTTTCGCTCCTGCAACAACATTTCATAATATTCGATTGAAGTATCGTGAATACATTGGCGTTGAAATCTGGAAGGATAATGGCGTGAACGTAAATGTATTTGGCGGGTATACTCGCTCAAATAACTTATCCGACGATTACAAAGCAGGGGAAACTTGCGAAGAGTTTCTTGGCATGAAGCAAGGCTCTTCCGATACAGATGCCTATTTACCACTACTACCTATTCCAGTAACCGATCGTTTTTATTCTTCCACTAGTTCTAGCCGCTATGGTTGCCAAGGCCCAATATATCGTGATTTTGATGACTCACGAACGGTCAGCCCAGGCGATTTGAGAATCACTTCGATTCATGTGAATATGGGCGAAACCTTGATTGATTATGCTGCTGGAACTACTGTTGCAGAAGGAGACTCCGATATCGGCTTTCCTCTGCAAGATTTCATTGTAGAAGACTACTATGACCAGAATGAAAATGGTGAATTTGATGCCCAAGACTTTATATATAGAGACATTGATGGGAATGATAGAGTTTCTAGTGGAGATTTGCGATTAACACAAGTTTCCTATCGAGGAACAACATACGACTGTGGCAGTACTGTTCGAATCGGCGATGTATGGTTGTTTGAAAACCCTGTTACAGGTGTTACAATGGGAAAAAACGGAAATTTCCGTAGCATGGATATGGAAGTGATCCCTGGAGAAATCGACTTACAAGTCCGTGTAACTCCAGCGTTTCGGGTAGAACAAACATCGACCGTTACGATAGCCATTCAGCCGCCATTAGAGGCTAATGAGAAAGCTGTAATTTTGATTCGGTCTGTAGATGGAGGAGATTCAATTCGAGAGGTAAACACAGGTGTTCGAGAATATACTTTTACCTATACACCATGGGAAGGAACCTGTAGTCCTTTGGGAAAACAAGTACCAATTACTATCGAGTTGTACCGGGGTCAAAATTTTACGGATGTTAATCAAGGACCAAAAGATGGAAATTACGGATATTGGAAGATTGACACTCCAAGGGCCGTGCAATTCCTTGAAAATAAATATGATTGCCGTATGTTTGACGCAATATCAGTACTTCCTGAATCAATAAAATTTCGCACAAACATTTCTTGTTTAAGCAATATCTCTTTTCGATATCCGAATTTAGTCCTAAAAATATTTGATGACGATAATAAATCGGACGTGAATGATCCTAACGGAATGGCTATTTCCACTACATCCAGCCGCAATATTCTTGCAAATTACAATGCTACAGGATCGGGTATTCGATACATGTTTACAGCGATTGATGGGATGAGTAATAAATACATCGTTCAAGTGAATCAGGACAATACGTATCTATTGTGGAAATGGATAGACAATCCTTCTCCTACCCCTGGAAAAGGGTATTACGGTGCTTTGGATTTTGAAGACGAAGTGTCGGGGCCTTATGATTCAGCAAATGGGCAAGCCCTTTATGGAGGTTCTTTAGAAGATGTGGACTGTTCAGAGGATAAAATTGAATGTAGAACTTGTGAACTGTCAGGACTGCCGCCTCTAGGAAAAATAACCAAAGGAGATACCTTCGGTATCTTTGACGGTACATTGGGAGAAGTTTTAAATGACGGAGTCTGGGCCTTTGTAACTCCATACGGGAAAGGTCTGATAGGCAACGATGGGGGAGAGTTCCCCGTGTGCCTATGGCCTCGAGAAAACAACAACGATGTGTCTGTTCGTGTATTCACAACGCATGCAATGTACGATTACAATTCAACTATTTCTCATCCACCTTACTTTGTAACAGGAGGGGGAGATGGAATCGACTATTGCGGAATTGCTTTGTTAGGATGGAAGAGCTCTGACCCCAATCCACCCCCAGATCCAGATCCTCCAAGTCCAAAGCCGCCAGATGATGGAGGCCAAAATGATGGTATTGCTTTTTCTGAGTTTGTTGCCATTGATCATTCATTGCAGTATTCTGAATTCCGTTATTCTTCTTCTATCCAGCCCGATTACGATCCTGTACTGCAACATATGATTCGAGATTTTCGATCGTATCCTGGTGGGCAAACCCATACGGGTCGATCAGGTCCTATCCTTCGCGAAGGTAGAAATGCTTGTCCTGCCAATTGGGAAAATCAATTTGTGAAACTTGGTACAGAATTCTTCCCTATGACTGATTATGGGATCTATTTCGTATTGCGTGATTCATACGATGGAAGCATTCTTTCCTTTGAATCGTCGAATCGGAATCACCGCATTACTAAAATTGAGATAAAAGGACCTTTTTTAACTCCCTATTTTCCTTTAAGCAATGTTCGATATGGTGGAAGTAGTAACGTACCCCTTACCTATAATTGGAGTGGAGAAGTTATTATCGATAGCTCCAACTACAAAGAATATGAATTGACGGGGGCAGATTGGACTCGAACCACCAATCCGGGTCTTCGAGAAAGTGTACGATATGGTCGCTCTAATAGTGTTCTTGAGTATTCAAGACGACTGAACTATACAGGAATACCAAAGGTCATCGTTATAGATGAGCTAATTCCTGTACAATATGGAAAAATATCAATTCGCGTTCATTTAGCAGACGGACGCATTGGAGATTATTATGACTGCTGCGATGTTCCCATGGAAGGAATCCCAGTGCATGCTCTTGAAATAGGAGATTATGCAGGTGGCATTGAGTATGGGAAAGACTGCGAGTTTACAGCAACAATCAAAGAACACTCATCTATGCAAAGTGTACGCCAAGTTAATGATGCTGTTGTATTCATTTGGCAAGACCGTGGCGTGAAAACTCGATACAATCAAGAAACCTTAGAAGGAGCTGGGGATGGATGGGTAACAATGGCACCAGAATCTTCTGAGAATTCTGGGTATTCCACGGCGTACTCTTCTTCCGATGATCTGAACGATGATGGCAAGATCTCTTTCAATGACTTTGAAACTGAAATTGTTGGAAGTTATGATCTTTCTACCAATACTTGGTCTGGAGGAATGATTGACGCAAGAACATTCCAAAGAAATCAAGGAAAGTATAAATTCGTTCTTTCTGAGAAAAACAGATGCATTATTGATACAGTTGGAATGGATTTTAACAAAAACGGAGTCATCGATGATCATGAAATCCTTCCTGTATACATCACTGCCTATAAATATGGAGATGACAACAACAGCCGAGGATTTGGTCCATTGTATCCCAATCCTATGAATCACAAGTACTATTCACATGCTGTTTATCTATCGGGACAAAACGTTGCACCAGTAGGATATAGCAGCGGACCTCAGAAATCCTATGAAATTGACCTTTCTCCCTCCATTTTAACAGCAGGGGTTTCCCCTGAAAGCGCTTTTCAAGGACAACCACTCACAGTTACTGTCAAAAAATCGGATGGATCTCCAGTGGATTTAACAGACAATGGTTCTTTGAGTACAGAAGAAGTGGCTGCATTATTTTTTGATGACACTCCTTTCAATGTGCCAGATTACTATTGGGTTCGAACCAATTTACAGAATACATCCTCAGATGCAGCAAACAATCAGGATTTATTCAACAAGAAAATCATTCAATACGATTTTTCAGGAGCAAAAAAGGGTATCTACATATTCAAAAATTTTGTAGCCAATGATGCTGGATCTTTCAAGTTACGAGTTATGAATAAAAGACGTAGTGATTTTGGATCGGTGGATGTAAAGGTAGCCTTACCAACTGTTGACTATGTTGTTTCTCCAGCAGCACCAGAAGGACTTATACCAGGAGAGTTGTATTCTGTTACAGCTACCATTAAAGACGCTCTAGGAAATACAATTCGCGGAGCAGATGTTCATTACTTGCCATTTTCCGGATCCGCAAAAGAGACGTATGATCCTGTTTTTCTAGGGATTGATCAAGATAATTTACCTCGAAAATGGGTTTCAAGCTCAATGGCTTACAATATGACCATTGACCCCGCTAAGCGCGATCGAAATCAAGCAGGTTGGTTTGGTCCTGGAGCTATCTACAATACCCCGCATGTTGGCTTGGTACACATTCTTGATCGCAATAATGACAAAATCGTAAACCACCAAGACAGTTTATTGGATGTGAACGGTCAAATGAAATTTGTCATTCCTGCCTGTGGGGATGTTTTTTATGGAGGTTTCGTTGGATGCAATCAGCTATTAAAACAATCGGGAGTCAGTGATGTTGCCGGTGGGCAACCAGAAGATCATGGCGGAAGCCTATCAAGACGATACAGACCCGATGGAACATTTCACATGGATTGGTTTGCATTTACCAAAGATAAAGTTGTGGGAAAAGCACTGGAAATTTCTGCCTTTGATCAAGACAAAGAACCCCTTTCTACTGTGGGATTTGATCTAGGCAACTACGATCTAATTTCAGGGGCAAAAAACACTGTATTGCTGAAAATAAAAGAGGCTGGTCCCGGCCTACAAGGACTGCGCTTTTACGAGAATGATCAAAAAATTGCTCAGGTAGATATTCAATCCACCGAGGATTTTGTTGAAGTTGAACTGCAACCATCGAATCCTGGTGAAAGTAGCATTGAAGTTCGTGCTTTGTATCAGTTTGACACGATGGACACTCCTTTTGAACAAGCCTGTATGTCATTTGATGTTATTGCAGGACTGAGTGTTTCGATTGTAGAAGGAGAATTCCTCTATTCTGCAGAGCGATCAAAAGTAGTATTGAAAGTGAATCAAGCTTACAATGATTCCTTAAAAGATACCCTTCTTGGCTTGAAAGGTCCCGGAGTAGAAGAATGGGAACCAATTGACTCTAATGGAACTGCCTTGTTTTACTTTACTCCTCCCCATCCTGGTACTATTCAAATTTTGATTAAGGGTTCTCAGGTATTAACTCATGCACCTACAATTACAGTTTTTGATTCGCAACAACCACCGTATTTAGTAATCAAGGAATATCCAAGTCTTACTAGAAAGAGTACAATTACCCTTCATGGGGAAACACAAATAGGATGTAGTGTATTTTTCGACGACGAGGAGATAACTGTAGCTTCTTCTGGTATGTTCTCGATTCCTATTGAACTTGAAGAAGGGAAAAATGAGTTTCTTGTACGTGCTTTCAACCCAAAAGGGGTAAAAGCAGAAGAAAAAATCGTGATCTGGAAACGCACAAAGGGTCCTGATATCGAAGTAGATCCATTCCCTGAAACACCACCAGAAAATATGGAATTGACCGTAACTGGTACGGTAACTCCCCCCGAATCAGAAGTTATTGTTAATGGCTACGAGGCAACGGTACATAGTGATGGAGTATTCTCTCGTACAATACCCATACAAACCGGTGAGAATGAAATTCATATTAAAGCTGTAGACAGTATTGGTAATACCTCAGAAGTAACTCTTACATATACTTTTAAAGAGACCACTGTCATTGTTTTAACGATCGGTAGCAAGGCAATGATGATTGATGGAAAAAGCCAAGAAATGGATGTGGCACCCTTTATTCGAAATGGCCGCACTATGGTACCAATCCGTGCCATTGCAGAGGCTTTTGGGGCAGAAGTGGAATGGAAACCATCTACCGAAACCGTAGAAATACGGTTAGGAGACTTGTTCATATCAATGCAAATTGGTAATCCGGTGGCCATGATAGGGAAAAAAGTTACTTCTCTAGACAGTCCCCCCGTTATTGAAAATGGTCGTACGTTTGTGCCTCTTCGCTTCATTGCAGAAAGTTTCGGAGCAGAAGTGGAGTGGGTTGCTGAAACAAGAACGATCATTATTCATTACAATAGGTAGTACTCAAAAAACAAAAAACAGCGATAGAAGTGAATCGAGTGCAATAAAAAAAGACCCTGCTTTCAAAGCAGGGTCTTTTTATTTTAAAACTCTGTTAGGATCTGAGGCAAATGTACTGCTACAAACGCTCTCCAAAGTTATACGATAGTATGATTAGGTCAATCCCATCCACTTTTCCATCATCGTTAAAGTCACACCTAGCATCGTAGTTGGCATCTTCTTTGTTCGTACCAAAGGCAGCTGCAAATAGGGTTAAATCATGAATATCTACGACCCCATCTCCATTCACATCCCCAGCTAGGTAGTTTGTTACAATAATATCAACACCGGAACCAATCAGAGGATACTCTTCCAGTGTCTCTGTTTTCGCAGAAGCCTTGTGAATATTCAAAGTAGAAGTTCCTTTGTTGACCCCAATAAAGGACAACGTTAGTAGCATTCCTGTACCTTGTAAAGAAAAACCAGTGTCCATCATTATTTTGATCATAACAATGCCATTGTTTTTGTCAATTTCTTGCATCAATGTATACTCATCTGCTGACATTTGAAGAAGCATTGAAGATGCTTTCACATCAAGGCATTCTACTAAAACAGGATCGTAGTGAATCTCAAATTCAATATAAGATAGGTTTTTTGCATCTTTTAACTGAATATCAATAGGTGTTGGTTTCTTAATCTTAATCTGAGGATATATGGGGTGAAAATGCAACGAGGCGTACCCTTCTTGAATCGATAGGACAGAAAGTTTGAATTGGGATGTCCTTGTTTTTCCTCCTCCAATACCCTGAATGGTTATGATGTGTTCTTGGCTTGGTAGAGAAGGGTTTGTATGAAAAGTAATGGTGACAGGATTTCCAAAATCCTTCTTATTCATAACAGATGGTTCAATCGAATGCGTGATACCTTCCGGTATGTTCCCCACCGTTAGTGATACAGGAGCTGTCCATTTTAAACTAAAACTAGGCTTAAATGTCATTTCAACAGAAGTCCCTGCAGTTGCATGCAAGGTAAAATTTGGTTCAAGGTTCAAAGAAAAATCACCATCGGCTACTATTATTTCAAGAGTAACCGGAATCCTCTTCGTTGTTTTGTTGGCTTTTCCCAGCACAGTAAATTTTAATTCTGTTGGGGTCATACTTTGCGTTGTTTGGATATGAAGAATAGATTTCTGTCCTTCAATAATCATTTGTTTCGAAAACGAATACTGCAAATTTGATGGAAGCTTATCAACAGTTAGGCTTACACCTTCGCTGAATCCATCAAATCCAGAGAATGTGATTTCATAGTCTGCTGATTCACCTGCATAAATTTGCTGGTACGTGGGAGACACTTTAAGAGTATAGTCGCCCTGCATTGTTTCAAATACGGTTATGCGGTATACCAATTCAGCATGCTTGCCACCACCTTGACCAAGAATAACCAAATCAAACTCTCCGGGCTCTACGATAGGACTAAAGTGCATGCTTGCGGTAGTTGTACCCGGACAGGGTGCAATAGGTGGATTAAAGGTAACTTCTACTCCTTCGGGAGGTGTTTCTTTTAAACCCATAGTAACAGGCGCGTTAAAACCTCCTGTTTTGGAAAGAGAAATATCGGAACGGACTGTTGTGCCAGCGTTTACTTCAAACTCTGTGTTGCTAGAAGAAAGAGAAAATTGTCCAGGAGCAACGTTTTGAACACGCAATTGAATGCGAGTTGTTTTCTTTACCGTTCCACTAAATGCTATTACAAGAAGGCTGTGGCTACCAGTAGGAGTTTCTGCAGTGGTTTGAATTTTGAGAGTTGTTTCTCCGGGGGCGATATTCAGTTTCGAAGGAGAAAATTCATAATGTGTTCCTGCCGGGACATTTTCGAGCTGAAATTCTACCGGGTTCTTCAAGGGAATATCGTTGACAACATTGATCTTGATATCTACGCTGCCACCTTGAAAAAGAGTAGTTGATTGCGTATCCGGGATCAATGTAAAACCGACACTCGATGAGAAGCAATACAGTTTACCAGAGTTGGTTCCAATGGCTACAACTCCTCTGCCAACGGCCGGACTGCCCTGTATAGGAGCATCCAGTGTTTTTTGCCAAACCATTCTACCTGCTTCATCAAGCATTGTTAGCTTTTTGTCTAAACCAGCTACCAAAATTTTGTCCCCTGCAATAACGGGGTTTGTTGTAATGGATCCTCCGCCTACAGAATAGGCCCATTTTTCTTCTTTTGTTTCTGTATCTATTTTTCGAAGCTCAGCCATTTTCAAGTTTTGATTCTTTTTGACTCCAATAAAATAGATATGTTTTTCATCTTCATCTAGAGCAGGAGTATTCGGTACTTCATCGTAGGTTAAAATTTGCCATTTCATCGTCATATTAGGATTTACGCGGTAGAAAAATAAGTTTTCACCACCTCCTCCTATATAGACGCCATCTTTTCCAACTGTTGGAGAGGATTTAAAACTGGCACGGAATCCATTAAATTTACCGAAAGGTAGGCCATTTACCGACGAAAGAGAATACATATAGTTGTCATATGTAGAAACATATACACGGTTTTTATAATAAGCTGGAGAGGTATAAATGGGGGCATCATATTTATTCATCCAACGTTGTTCCCCGCCTTCAATGGATAAGGCGTAAAACTCTCCTTTTTCGGTACCAAAATAGACCTTATCGTCACCTATACAAGCAGTAGAACGAATACTTGATCCGACATTTCGATACCAGATTGGTCTACCGGTGTTTCTGTTAAAGCAGAAGAAAATCCCATCCAATGTTCCAACAAACAGTTTTTCTTCATGAATTCTAGGGGAACATGTCCAGGGAGGTGGATCATCCTCCTCTTCTTCTCCAATAGGTGGTAGGATGCGATTGGATTGTCCTAAGTAATAATCCCACAATTTTTCTCCAGTAGTTCGATCAATGGCATATAACTTTGTAGAGTGTCGACCATCCGATAAAGCTTTTTCTCCCACAAAATAAATCACGTTGCCAATGATGGCTGGTGTGGATCGAATAGCATCGCTGTCAGATTGATACATGTATCGATCCTCCAGTTTAGTACTCACGCTTTCCTCTGTATAGTTCCGCAATGTATTTGTGTTTCCAAAACCATTCCAGTCGAATCGTTTCGTTCCTTTTACTTTGATTGTAAATCTTTCAAGGACAGATTTACCTCCACCCTTTGCTTCCACGGCAAAAGAGTAGGTTTCAGGATCGACCGTGACGTCTACGACGATAATCAATTGACTTGTGCCTGGAACTCGCAACGAAGGAGATGAAAACTTCGAACTAAACCCAGGATTGGTAGATTTCATACGTAGATTAACAGCTCCATAAAAACCATCCGGAGAGCTTACATCAAGATTGAAAACGGCTGCATTGCCAGCATCAATCTCAATACTGGATGGTTTGATGCTAAGAGTAAATGTTCCTTCTTCAATTTCCAAAACTTCAACACTTAGAGAGACCTTTCTTGTTCGTCCAAGAGTCTCTCCAAATAGTTCAATAAAATAGGTTCCTGGTTTTGTTTCTTTGTTCACAATAAGACGCAGATTTGCTGTTGCATTGCTATCTGACATTTTGACTATGTTTGGAGTAACAATCGTTTCAATTCCTAAAGGGGTTTTCCCGATACGGAGAAAAACATTTTGAGAAAAGGAAGAAGTAGCACTGATTTGAATTTCAATATTCCGTTCTTCTCCTTGATACATAGAGACATTTGCAGGAGATAGGGAAAGTCCAAAATCTATATTGTCTGAAAAACAAACACATGTGCTGGAGAAGGCTAAAATGATCTTATTTTTAGTAATAATAGGGGACGTATTGATTTCATTTCCTAGGAGAGTTGAAAATACTTCTTCGCCTGTTTCAGTGTCTAGGGCATACAATTTTCCATCCCCTCCTCCGAACACGACATATTCGCCCGTAACAGCAGGAGAGCTGACGACTCTACCCGGAACTGGAAACTTCCATTTTGTTTTTCCGTCTGTACGGCGAATGGCTAGCATTTTTCCATCTTCATCGCCAACAAAGAGTGTATTCTGTGTAACAGCAGGAGTGGAAACAAAATTACCAATTTGTCCTGTACGCCAGACGATTTCACCTGTATAGGCATTGATGGCGAATATCTCCCCTTGCCCACTAGCGGATCTAGTGGAGACATATAGCACTCCATCAAGATAAACAGGAGAGGCTTTACATTCATCATTTGTCCCAATAGGTAACTGAATACCGTTGCGATCAAAAAGAGGTTTTAGGTCACTGTAATCATAGGCATAAAGACGGCCATTTGATGTAACTGCAAAGACTCTGCCAGCTCCAATAATGGGAGAAGAGATGACACTTCCGTTTAAAGGGATCCTTTCCAGTTCACTACCAGATGCATTGAGAACATATAAAAACTCTGTGGAGGTGCCAAAAAAAACCTTGTCTCCATACACCAAACAAGAGCTGGATGTGATTTGTCCGTAGGCAACAAACTTCCACAGTTCTGTGCCATCATCACGTAAACAGTACATATAAGAAGGAGTATCGGACGATCCACCCGTAGAAAAAAACAGTTTCCCATTGCTATAGGTTGGCGCGCCATACGGAAGAGGGTAATTCAAAAAACGTTCTTCCGTTTCCCAAATCTTTTCTCCTTCAGCTGTATCAATTGCATATACTTTTCGATTGTCAGCAACAATATAAGCAATGTTGTTTTGAACAATAGGAGAGGAAGAAATGGAGCTTCCTGTTTGGTAACGCCACTGTTCCAGCAATCCTTCTACCTGAATGAGTTCAGAAGAAACCCCAGTACGCGATTCATTTTGGTGGAATGTGGGCCAATCGCTTCCTTCAAGGGCATATACTGAGGAAATGGAGTGATTCCATGGAATTACAAGACTAGAAATTACGATACATAAACAGAGAAGTCCAGACATTGTATTTCGTACATATTGGTGGATATTCATACATTATCCCCTTCCATTAAAAAGATCCATAATCGTATTGAAGCTTTTTTCAAACCAATTTTGGACCATGTGTAAACTTAAAATTGATGATTTTTTTGGAAACACAATTTCTATGCTTTGATCTTGCGGAAACCATTCAATCGATGCATGGAAAGTTTCTGCAATAAATCGTAATGGGACAACAGTTCGCCCTGGAGGTATGGTGAATGGTTCAACATCTAGCGTAACTTCCACTTTGTCGTCAATAAGCGCAGTTTTTTGATGGAGCCAAAGATCAATTTTTTTTGTAAATGGTGCAAATATTTGAATAGAAATTTTTTGTTCGTCTTCGTACCAATCAACATTTGCTCCAAAGCTTTCTGCTATAAAACGCAAAGGAATCATAGTTCGACCATTTCTTGTAAAAGGTTTACAGTCAATAAGAACAGATTCTTGATTGACAATAGCTTTTTCATTTCCTATTTGTAACCAGATAAAAACAGGTTCAAACATTTTTCTTTCAAGGATATATTCAATGGTTGTTCTATTTCCAGCTAGATCAACAGCTTCCGCATGAAGTGTGTTAGAACCGATATGCAAAGGCAATCGATAGGAGAATGAGCCATCTGTTCTAACGGGAATGGGTGTGTCATTTATAGTAAGTTGGGCATTGTATTCAGACGATCCAGAAATAGCAATAAAATCTGTGTAAACAATGTCAGGAAATTCGTCAAACAAGAGTTTGGGGGGTTTTGTGTCAATGGTAAACACATACGATGCTGGTTCTGGGGTAACGTTGCCAAATGTATCTCTTGCTTTTACACGAAATATATACTCTCCATCTTCCGTTATATGGAGTACTTTTGATGTTTCAGCTGAGAAAGGACTCCATGGTTCAATATTGAGTTGATAAGAGTAAAATAGATCCTCTTTTTTTGTTTGTATATCTTCACCAGTCCATCGAAATTGAACCATTTGTTGGTTTGATATTGGATCCGGATGAGAGACAATTTCCGTTGAAGGGGGATCGCGATCTGTCTTAAAAACAGTAAACTCCAAGGGAGATGTTTCGACTCGAATAGGATTTAACTTTGCATCCAATAAAGTTACATTATCAATATAGATGGAACCAGAACCAATCGACAATGTTTCTAACTGAAATGATAGCAATGTTCCTGAGCCAGATACACCACCATTTTCTTTGCCTTCTCTTGAAAGCGCAATATGTAAATACGGCACTCCATCCTGCGTAGATTCTTTTTTGATTATGGAGTTGACGTGAACGTTGCCAGCTGAAAGAAAACTCCCTATTTTACAGGTTTCTTTCTGGATATCTGTAATGTGGGGTGCGTAATATAAGCAAAAGGTAGCACCAAAAACATTGGATCCCGTTTCGATGGTAATATCAATAGTCGGATGAGAGCCTATCTCAATTTTTGGGTTGGTGGCGTGTACGTCTATTTCCTGCGACGAAAAAGATAGACGGGCAAGGTTTGACGAATATGTTTCAAACTGTGTTGGTGAGAAACTCTTTGTAGAGGGTGCAACCGAATCGACATGATTCAATACCGTAGATTGTTGATAGAATGGTTGCATAGAAGCGATAGATACGTCTCGATAATAACGAGTAACAATAACCGAAAAAGGTTCACCCCTCAAGGCGGCAGCTTGAGCACCATATTGAGGAAGGCCTACTCCGTGCCCCCAGCCCTTTCCATACAAATAAACATGAGATTGTGTTTTGGCATTGGGAAGGCTTGTTCTCATGAGGGGAGGATCAGACCGATGATCATCAGAAGAATCCTCAAAAATCCCAAACCAACTAGATTTCAAATTAAAAAAGTATTGGAATTGAAGTCCGGTAATTTGCACTTCACCTTTTTCGGTAAATACATTCACATAGCGAACTCGATGACTATTCTCAAAGGTTTTTAATTCACATTTTTCTATAGTGTTTACGGCAATGTTTGCTTTTTCTTTTAGCAAAAGCTGCAATTGTGAATGGAAATTTTCTTTAGTATAGTGTTTGTACCATGAATAATGGGGTGAAATCTCTTCCCCAGGGGAATCTACAGGTTGTAAATAAGGATAAGGGGAACTATTCCAAGCGTTGGCGTTACTCTCGGTCATTCCTCCGCTACATGAATGAAAGGGGCTAGTGATAAGTTGTTGATTCCAGGTAAGAACTAAGTCTTTTGTCTCTTCTACTGCTTTATTGGTTGTTTTAAATTGCCTTGTGCCCAAGTATACCTGACAGTAGGTATCGTCAGTAACGTCGTAGTATGAGGCTGCATTTTTACGAGCGGCTTGAGCCCTTTTCAAAGCGAATGTTCGAGCGGTAATAGCCTGCGATTTAAGTGCTTCGATGTGCCAGTTGGCAGAAATTTCAGCGGGAACAACTCCCTTTAGATAGGTTTCCATATCAATGTGATTTACAGCACTTAAGTCATTGTTGTTTGGAGAATGGATCCAAATGGAACCATAGTAAGAATAACTTCCCAATTGTATTGAACCACCACTAGACTGAGGATTAATCTGCAACAAAGCACTAGAAGCACTACATTGTTCAGAGATTGTTTTTTGGATATAAATTCCGGAGTTTAAATCAAGTAAACACATGGGGGTATTTTTTGGGATGGTTATTACTTTTCCATTGGACAAAGAAGAGGCCATTGAAGAGAGAAGAAATGAAGCTTCTTTCTCTGAATAAAAAGGCCCGATTCTAGCAGA
>CAYRWA010000085.1:0-2710 GCA_964427915.1 uncultured Caldisericota bacterium | reverse complement strand
CTAGCTCCTATCCTTGCTCCCAAAGTAACATGCTGCTATGTCAATGGACATGGAGAAGAAGCTACATGCCCTGCTGATGGTGGACCTGAGGAGGAGTGTTCGGACACTAAATGTTTCTGCACAAATACGACTGCGAGATATTTTTTTCATCCTTCAAACATCGATTGGCGATGGGCTTCAATTGACGATGGGATAAATTACGTTATTGATCTGCACCCATTTCTTAATCATGCCTCTGAACAAAGACTAAAAGATGCTGGCCTAGATGATAGCGTTGTTACGCATACAAGCGGGTTAGTTGGATTATGCCTTGCTGCTGGTGGAAAAGCTGAATGTTACCAATATGAATGCGATGGTTATTGTAGTCTTAAATGTGAATGTTCAATCCCTCACTATATTGATAATCAAGATCCGTGTTTTAAGTGAATGGAGGACTTCAATGGTTAAGCGATTCACAATTATTCTCTTCTCTAGCATTTTCTTCATTAGCTCAGGAGGTTGTCAAAAACTCTCCGTAAAGACCTTTTCCTTTGATACACTTTCATCACCATATATTGCATACAATGTGAACAATGATATAGCGATAGGATATGATTCAGATATAGATAACATCCTATTATACAATGCTGAAACCAGCCGTATCATGATACACAGCATACAGGATCAAACTTCTTCTCTGATCACCTTAGAAAACCCTACCCAGATTAGTATTGGATTACAGAATTCTGAATTTTGCACCTTATCTTATGAAAATCACAATCCATACCAACTTGCAATTGATAGTTACTTAGATCCAACGGAGTTAGAAGGGATTCAATTTGGCTTTCCGGTCAATTGCCCTCAGAATGGATCAAATATCGGACATCATGGTACTTTTCTATCCTTTACACTAAGTTTTTATAATGAAGATGGTGTAACGCAATTGGAGAAAAACCTGCTATTGGACCCACTTACTATTAGCGAAAATTATTTTGGTCCAAAAGGGTCTTTTCATTCTGTTGACAAAGGTGTTTACTTACCTTCCAATCATTTTTACCATATTGAAAAAGCACAAAATATTCCTGGAACGCATCAGTTCATATTGTTGATGTGTTCAGAGGATGATCGACGATTGCTCTATTTGGATTTTGATCAATGCGAAGCAACTCTTTTGTCCTTCGATCAACCAATAAAAACCTTTACATTGTACAATCAATATTTCTCCGTGATGTTGTCTTCCAATGAATCCTATCAATCTGATATTTCATCATTTTCTGCTAAGGATTTTTTTGAAAAATTGACTATAGACCAAATGAGTCCATGCCCTATGAAAGACTTTTCTTCTCATACCATTACTGATATTGTTTATACAGGAAATCAATGGGGTTTCTTAGGTTATACACAACAGAAGGAGTGGAAGCTATGGGAATTAAAGAATGACTCTTCAACCGAAACACTTAAAGAAATCGTTCTTCCTGATTCCTGGAAACCATCTTCCAATGGTCAGTTTTATTGTAGTAATTCCAATATTTATCTCTGTAGTTTAGAAAACAAAATTCTAAGCATTGCGATATGGGATGTACATTGACAGATTCAAAATGTAAATGCTTCTGATCCCAGAGAGGAGCTATTTAACTCCTCTCTGGGCAAACAAAAATGTATATCGCTGTACTACCTTTAGCACTAGGAAAGGATGAATAAAATGAAACGTAACCGGTATCAATGGTAAATTTGCTTTCCGGTGTTCGTCATTGGGTGTGTAGGAGGCTAAAAATGAAGAAATCTGCATTGTTGTGCATAGTTTTGGTTGCTGCTTGCTTGTTTTCCTCTTGTACAATGGAAAAATCTTACTCTGATTCATTTTCCATTCCTATTGAGTCAGATTCACCCCATACAGTTTCTATGTATGATTCAGAAGTCAGTGTTTGTTCTTTAACCTTAGAAAATCCCCGTATTACCTTCTTTCATATCACAGACAATACAGAACGCTCAGTCCAATTGGAACATGCAGTTCAATGGGGATCCTTTCTTTATGATGGAACTTGGTTGGGTGTGGATTATTCTGGATTCATGATACTCAATACATCAAAACCAGAGAATCAGATTGATCAATCTCCGCAATACCAGGAGTATGTGGATGAGTTTTATGTTGCAGTATATCAAGATGGAATATCCAATGTTTCCAGTAGTTTTATTTCTCTTTCAGAATCTGGCATACTCCTACCTTCCACAGAACCCTATAGTATTACGCATGTAGAAAAAATGAATCAGGATTCCTATCTGCTACTGCTACAAGCTAAAGATGACAGTGTTTTGCTCTACGTAACGGCAGATGATGTTAGACAAATACAAACCCTCCAAAGACTAGTTGGCTTTTGTTATGTAGGGTCCGTTCTAACAACAATTGATGAACAAGCATTGGTACAATACAGCATCCCACCTTTGTTTCAGTACAAAAACGATCTTTCGGAATATCCTGTTCAGGGTTGTTTTGCTCTTCCTTATGTGACCAAAGATATTGATACCATAGACAATCAGCACTACTACGCTATATCCAACCAAATCCAGGAAGTAGAGGATTCTATAGAACTGCATCAAGAGGATACCAAGAAATCGTTACGACTAACTATCTTTCCCAGCTATCAAAAATCAACATTGTTTCGAAACAATGAGCATATCTATCGTAGTCAAATTGAAGACAAAACTCTTACTGTATCGAAAGTCAATCCAT
>CAYRWA010000084.1:0-5745 GCA_964427915.1 uncultured Caldisericota bacterium | reverse complement strand
CTCCTGGAACAATTGTGAGTGGGAATCCTTTGCTTCGTTTCAGAAAAGCGAAAAAAAATGGACATTGGCAACCACCATTTTTGTGATTTTGGTCTCAGCACTAACAGCGTATGTTGTAATTCAGATGTTTGCGTAGAATGGATAGTTTGGATAGTTCCAAAAAAAGTGTCTACTGTTAGGAAACAGTCCATTATGACTGCATAATAAAAGTACATGACATAATCCTTTGGAGAACGAAATGAAAATAATTGTAACTCGTATCATCGTAGTATTATTGTTTGTAAGTATTTTTACAGGCTGTGGGAAAGAAGCTCCCTCTTTGTCATATAGCGTGATTACTAATCGATGCACAGAGATTGCCAATGAGAGCGATTTGCTTTACACTGGCGGAGGAGATGTCCAAGATATAACAATTCAATGTAGATTTGTTGCCAATCCCGATATAACCAAAGAAGAAGCAACAAAAATTGTTGATTCTTTATTTATTATGGATTTCACAGAAGTGATGTTGTCCGAAATTTTCAGCCATGGGGATTATTCCAAGCATACTCAACTGGGTTCGACATATGATCTTCGAGATCACTACAATACCAAAGTTCACTTTGTAGATCGGGATGAGAATGTACTCTTTACAGCTCAAACGTACCGCTGGTTTTCATTTCTTCCTTTTTGGAGTTGAGTACAATGACATATGTAGGAGCAGGTTTAATGCCTGCTCCTCTCCTACTATTCTTGATGTATCTTGTTGTGAAAGAAATTCAACATTACAGAACTCTTCTTGTAAAGAAGAAAGCTTGTTTCTATCCTGTTTATTCAGCAGGGACAGGATTTCTTGTCATATTTTTACTTTTGATAATGGGAACATTTCTAATGCTTCTATTTCTTCGTATTCTCATGGGTCCCCTTCTCCTTGTTTTCCTTATATTTCTTTGTGGCATACTTGTCGTCATTATTGTATCAAGAATCCATAAAAATGGCGACATGATCCTCTGTATGGGTGTGGATTCTCAATTGAAATTTGTAATTCTGGCAATCCTTGACAAGCAGTCTATTTCATATACCCATACACTGTGTATTAAACTACCAACATTACAAGGTTCCATTGAAGTTAAATTTGATCCCAATATCGATCGTAATGGTACAGCGATAATTCATTTCAGAAGTATTGAAGCAACGATGAAGAAGACCATCATCAAAAGTCTAGATCATTACTATGCAGAAAAGAATCCTTCTTTTTTTAGAAAGGTAGCATTGAACAGTATTAGAGAGATTTTTTTAAATCTGATGCTTATTCTCATCGTTTATGGGTTTATAGTTTTTGTTCTTCATCCATTGTTGTTTGGGTAGTACAGCAATGCAAAGGACTCAAGTACAATGGAGGACAACTCCTGATTACCATTGGGGCCGTAGTAGTTGTCATTGATACTGGATGTGGAATACTTATAATACTGGGTACATTATTCACTGCAGGTGGTTCAGGGTACTGGTTAATTTCTGATAATATTACTGGGGACAAGAGTATTGACTCAGAAATCAATCACAAGAAGAGAGATTTAGCTATTGATATTAACAGTTTACTCCATCCAGAGACAACTTTGGGCGATGATGGTGTAGAAGCTATGTTTTGCGAGTTAGACGCTCTATTCAAATTAGAAAGTGACTGCAAATCAAGATGTGCTTACCTTCTAAAGGGTGATACAGATTATGAGTAATTATCTCAGAAACAGAAAACTTTTATTTGGAGGTTGGCTATGTGGTTCTTTTTAGTAACAATATTGTTTACGAAAACCCTATTATTGTATTTACTCAGCTTGCAAAAAAAATACAAATGGGACGGCATTTTTCTTTATCTAAGTTGCTTGTTAACAACCTTTTTACTAGTTTTCTTTATGTACTTTTTTATGTCCTACTTTTTTTTAGGTCCTTCTGTGCTTATTATTATTGTTCATGTTCTATTATTCTTTTCAATTCTACTTTTTTTCTATTGGTTGTTCTGGAAGTTAAATAGGAAATCAATTTTGATTTTTGGGATTCACAGAAAGAAATGTGCGGAATATTTTACCAAACTCATTCAAAATCTTGGTTTTTCTAATCCTGATATTTCAAAATTGAATCACACAAATTATTTTGAGCCATTTAAAGTAACTTCGCAAGATGCTTCCTATTCTTTTACAATCCAATTTGGATACTTTTCCAGAATAAATATTTGTGCAACCAAATACAAAATTGATAAGGCTAAAATAAAAGATTTCAAAGATACCTGTTGGAAGACGTTCGAAGAATTATCAGAGAGCATCCTTATTGCTCCATACATTATTGGATTATTGAGTATGCTAGTTTTTGCCAGTCTTGCTATGTTCCTACCATTTACTGGATCGTTTTCAAGTGTAATTATAAATCCTGCTGATATTACTTATTTTTTCTTTCTTACTTTTCCAGAACTTGCTTTTGCAATATTTATGGGGCTACCTTACGGAATTGAAATTGATGAATTTCTTCCCAAATGGACAGTTCCAAAAAAGTAAACATAGCTTTAACTTCCTGTTCCATAAAAGCTAAAGTGTAAATTCTACCCCGGGAATGTAACAAATGAAAGAGAAGGGAATGGAACTCATTGGGATTCTATTCTCTTATCAGAGTGTAGTGGCGAATTGGTTTTGTTATGCAGTAGAAATCATTGGTGATTGTTAAAAAAGTGTCCACTTTTTTGGAACAGTCCAGAGGTGATGAGTTTTTTTTATTCATTTGACACAGTATTTGATTTCAGATATCATTTAGTTCCGGTGGAGGTTTTGGATGAGAACAATGAAGAATTTTTTTATGGTTTTATTTGTTTTGTTGTTTATTGGTTGTCAATCTAACGTAAAAGATCTTCCAACTATACACCTGCAGGATACTTTTAAAACCTGTAGTTTGATACCTACAACTTCTTCCATACTACTTTTGTGTAGCAAACCCCAAACGAACACAGAATCATTGTATGAATTGTACAACTATAACTATGAAGGTATCCAATTACACAAAAATAGGATCACTGCTTTTGCTCCTGCCATTTCTATTGTGGATACTGCTCATAACAATACCCACTTGTACTTTGCGTGGCAAGTCAAAACGCAGAAGCATGAAGAATGTATTTGGATTACCAAGATGACACTTGATAACAAGATTGTATGGAACAAACAATTGTCCCTTCAAGATACTTCATTATATCCCGCTTCTATGTCGGTTACTCAGCAAGGTGATATCTTTTTAACAGGAAGTTTCCAGAAAGACGAAAATGGTTCAGTGGATTTTATTGCCCAACTCGACGAAAGTGGTTCTGTAAAGAATAGCACGGCAATCACAGTTTCACCTTCAGGAGTTCCCTTGGGTCGATATCTATCTGTGAACTTGTATGACACTACAGTAGACCAAGAAGGAAACTTGTATTTCACGGGCTTCTCTGATTCTATCGGAGAGTCTTCATTGTACTGGGAAACAGGACTATTTGGTAAAGTAGATTCATCTGGCAATTTGGTATTCTTGCATGGTCTAATGAAGAATGGTAAAAAAGGCTTTACTCAATGCAAGGATATCCAATGGTTACCCGATAAACGTATATGGATTTCTGGAATAAGCGGGAACACAGAAGGGTTATACATATTGGAGTGTTCAGAACAAGGAGATCTTACAAGAACATTGTCTATTCCTGATTACCCCAGCACTTTCATGCCCCACGTTATAGCTAATAGGCAACACTGTATTGTAGCAAAAACCATCCAGGAAAATGGTAAAGACAATCTAATAATACTAAACCTCTCGTGGAAAGAGGATTCTCCTTCATATATAGATGATATTTCGTGGTATCCAAATTTGGCAGACAAATACACCACTCAACTACTGTCTACTTTTCACTACAGAGACAACATTGTTTTCCCATGGTATCAAGAAGAAATGAATTCGATTGCATTTCTTCAATGGGATAGAGCCACAAACACTCCCTTTTTTGGTAGTTTTCTAAAAGAAGACTACCTTGCGACAGTTTCCTGTCGTGAGATTGATGATATGATAACAGATAACCTGCTAGAAGATGGAACACTACTCACTGAAGATATAGAAATCCATGTGGAATCAGCTGACAATTCTATCCTTATGGAACAATGATGTTTCATTAAAAGTGAATTGTCGAGCAAACACTCTCCGCCGCATTAAAGCATGCGACCATCATTATAGGTCCAATAAACATGGGGATAAACCATGCTGTCCCAAGTTGATAGCTTGGAAAAGTTTTTGGCATGGTAGAGCCCCAAAATGATACAATGATTTGGTCAGCTAAACCTGCGATAATGGCAACAACGATCATCAACTTCACACCAGGAAAATTCTTTCTTACAAAAAGAAATACTACCAAGCTCAATATGGCAGCAGTACGAATTCTGAATACGATTTTGCGAGATCGAATCATAACAGAAGAAGAAATTCTGGGTTTGCTAAAGAATCATTTAGTGTCTTCTCAACCTCCATTGGGTAAAATTTCATTCTCAGATTGGCTCGAGCAAGAAGGTTCTTCTTTATGTTCTCACTACATAAATGACTACAAAAGGTCTTTTCTCCCCAATTTGATGAAAAAAAGTTTCATACGTCGTAGTAATTTTATTGTTTATTCTGACATTTTCTATTAAACTTGTGTTCATAGGAGTATCCTTCTTTTATATTGGTTTCGTTACATGGTTTTGTGAAAAAATTATCGGATACTTTCAACTTTTTTGCTTGTATGCTTGTATGCTTGTATGCTTGTATTTATGAGGTGTTAGCCGTGTTTATTGTGTGCGAAGTTTGAGTTAGAATAAAGGGAGCTGGTTTTAATCCTGGCTCTAAATAGTAGCCACCAAATGTAAAATAGAACAGTGCACGGGGACGTGCACCTTACGTCATGAAAAAGACAACAGAAAGAGTGTGGATGATGAAAGTGATAGCATTGGTTTTAGGTTTATCGATGGCTTTGGTCTGCATGACCATGGTGAACGGTTGTGCGAATGTAACAAGCAATAGAAATGAAATAGTCGTAATTAGCGATATCCATTTGGGCGCTGACGATGCTTTTGCAGAAATGAAAGAAAACAAGGATGCTTTCCTTGTTTTTTTGAAGGAAATCAGAGCTTCCAAAACGATCGCAGAGCTTGTTGTTAATGGTGATTTGATTGATCAATGGTTCCTTCCGATGAATTATGAGATGCCCAAAACTCTTTCAGAGTTTAACGATCTGGTTGCTGCCAACAATCAGGAAATTTTCGATGAAATCAATGGAATAATTACTGATCGTAAGATTAAAGTTACCTATGTTCCTGGAAATCATGATATTAATTTGGATCAAGCAGAAACCGAAAGACTGTTCCCTGGGATACATCAAGCGCGAGATGCAGAAGGTCTTGGCACTTATTTAATAGGCAGTAATGATATTGCCATTGAACATGGTCACCGGTACAATTTTTTTGTTGCACCAGACCCTTTGTCCAACCGAGATATAGTTAAAAGTGAAAAGTCAATTTTACCCTGTGGTTATTTCTTTACCAGAATAGCCACTTCATCTGTAGTAGAAGGGCAACCAAACACCAGCAACACTTTTTCTGATCCTAAGGCCAACGCTGAAGATACGATTCAAATGGCTTACTACTATTATTTTATGAATTGGAAATCTTTACTAACTGCACTACCTGTGAGCGAGAGCTTCTCTGATAAGGTAATCAAAACCCACATAGATGGCTA
>CAYRWA010000083.1:0-3606 GCA_964427915.1 uncultured Caldisericota bacterium | reverse complement strand
CGTTTCAATTACTTCGTTGCGATATTTACCACGAAGAATAAACATTGCAAAGGGATCGGTATCAAATACAATGCCAATCATGTATAGAACTGCCAGGACATGTTTACAAAAAAGTTCACTATCTTGGCAATTGCAATCCAATGAGATATCAGTTGTAAAGTCTGGAATTATTGAGAGTCCGTTACTACTGCAATGTTCAACAAGCTGAGGGGAAATGATTCCAGAAACACATTCAGCAATGCGAAGAAAATGTAGTGGAAATATAGTGAAAAAAGTATTCCATTCTTCTTCTGACCATTGCTTTACGCGGATGTGAATGGTATATGGATTGGGTTCACTGCCTTGTACCAAGGCTTTGATTTCACCTGGGTAGATATGAAAATACAACACATGCCTTTCTCGAACATAGCTTTTTGCTCTGTTATGTCGACTTGGAGAGGAAAATCGTTCAAATGATTGTATCCACCGAGATGCCAACCAACTTTTAACAAATGGTCCTCTTTTGTTATCTACAGCTATTCCGTGGCATTCGATTTTTGGCGTCGGGACATGGAAAAAATTGGAATAAGATCGGGAGGACCAGTATTTTTTACTCATCCAGGGCATCCTTCCGTAGAGAGAATAGCGATTTAAGCTGTTGAAGGGACATTTCCGTTAATTGAGAAGAGGTGTCACCAATGATTTTGTCAGCCATTTCAAGTTTTGATTCCATGAGCTGATCAATTGATTCTTCCATGGTTCCTTTGCAAATCATCTTGTGCACATGGACGTTTTTTTGTTGTCCAATACGAAACACTCGATCAGTAGCTTGGTTTTCAACAGCGGGATTCCACCAACGATCCACATGGAAAACATGGTTTGCAGCGGTTAGATTCAAACCAGTTCCCCCTGCTTTCAAAGATAGCACCATAATGCGCATGTCTGTTTCTTCTTGAAATTTCTGGATCAATTCGTCTCTTTTCTTACGAGTTAAACCTCCATGAAAAAAACAATGTTGCTGGGGGTATTCTGTTTCAAGAATACTTTGCAAAATCCATCCCATTTCTCGATATTGCGTGAATAAAAGAACTTTTTCGTTTTCTTCTATGACTTCTTGGAGAAGTTCCCATAGACGTTTGATTTTACCTGATCTTTTAATGATATTGGTTTTACTGTCAGAAGATTTGGATGAAGAGCGAGGAGTGTTTTCTTTCAAGAAATGAGCGGGATGATTGCAGATTTGCTTTAGATGCAAAAGTAACGTGAGGATTCGTCCTTTACGTTCTATCCCCTCGGTGCTTTCAATATCCCGTAAAGAAGACTGCAAACAGGCTTCATACAAAGAAATTTGTTCTTTGGTAAGGAAGCAATATTCTTTTGTTTCAATTTTGTCGGGTAAATCGGGAATAATGGTAGCATCGGTTTTTAACCGTCGAAGAATAAAAGGCTGTGTCATTTTTTTAAGAGAAAGGGTTTTGTTTGGATCCTTGTCTCGGTGGATGGGATTAAAAAAAGTCATTTTAAATTGTGTTTCATTTCCTAACCATCCAGGTTGTAAAAAATCAAAAATTGACCATAAATCTCCCACATGATTTTCTACGGGTGTTCCCGTAAGGGCTATTCGATAAGAGTTTTGTAGTTTTTTTATGGCTTGTGTTTGCTTTGCCTGAGGATTCTTTATATTCTGTGCTTCATCCAATATGACTGCATTCCAATTGGTTTTGGTCAGAAAAGAAGTATCTCGTAATGCAAGGCTATAACTGGTTAAAACAATATCGTGTTTCTGAATTTCCTTGGCAAAGTCACTGCTTTTTAATCGATCAGAACCATGGTGAATAAATAATGAAAGAGAAGGAATAAATCTTTCAGCTTCCTCTTTCCAATTGCTGAGAACAGAAGTGGGACAGATAACCAGAGATGGCGGGAGAGAAGGAGATTCTTCCTTTTCTTTTTGCAGTAGAGTCAGTATTTGGAGTGTTTTTCCTAGTCCCATATCATCTGCAAGGATTGGATTGAATGATACTTTTTTCATATTCCACAGCCATGCAACTCCCTTTTTTTGGTAATGCCGTAAAACATTGTCTACACATTCTGGAAATACGAAATCATCTAAAGACACCGTTCCGGAAAGAATGGATTCAAAATGTGAAAACTGATCGCTAAAATCAAGGGAAACTGGGATATATGACTGATGTCCTGCAAAGCTTTCGTAAAGAAGAGATTGCAAAGAAGGTTTCTTTTTGTGCGTATGCATAAGCGTGTCTACAGATTCAAGAAAGGCACGGTGATACAGCTTCCACTTCCCATTTTTTCTTAGTAGTGGAATTTTGTTATCAATCAGTTGTTTCCATTCTTCTTGCGAGAGAGAATCATCGCCAACAGAGATTTTCCAGTCAAAATTGACAAGATTTTGGATGGAAAAAAAGGAGCTAGCGTTTGAAAAAGAATGGATGCGAGCAGTTAATTGGATGGAAGGATTGTCTGTTACATCTACTGCGAAAGGAAATTCAAATTGAATCCAGTGGTAGCTATTTCCCATTTCTGCCCATTCCCATAAGTTGTACATCTCTCGTATAGTACAATTCCACGTGAAGGGTTTGGCAGGACTTAAAGAAAGAACTTCATGGGGAACATAGCGATCAACACAACCCAGTAAAAAATAGAAATCAGTGAGAAATTCGGTAGTGGGAAGGTTATAGATATGTGCTACATCTTCGGGATTCTGGAAAACAAAGGAAATGGGAATGCAAGACTTTGGTTGCAAAAGGGACTGAATGGTACACTCAACTTGCCAATTTTCGGGATGGTTTTCACCCGGTTCATGAATTCGGATGAAAATGCGAAATGGTAGCCCTTTTTGCAGATGAAAGTGGTTTTGCCAACTCTGCAATTGTTCTGTGAAAAAAGGCATTGTATCTTTCGGAGCATCGATGGAGGGTTGAATACTTTGTAGAGACTGAAACCATTTTTCTCCTGCGATCGAATCGTATACTTGTGGAGTTTTGTCATCCTCTATATGTGGGATTTGCGGAAGAATTTCTTTCTGAGAACGTATCCAGCTGTTGGTGATAGACTGAAGAGCAGCTTGTAATGCACCAAATGACGACTGGTTTTGGATGTCGTGTAATGAAGCTCCAATACACCAGGTTGAATCAGACATATGCTGCACAAAGTTTTCAAGGAGAGGAAAATCTTTTTGTGTGTACATAAGCTTCCAATTGGATTGGATGTCATCGGAAGAATGCACAATAGTTGGGTAGAAGGCATTATGAGATATGGTTTTGAGCACCCATAGATACATGTTTGCCCAAAATTGAAGGTCACTACCAGCTTGAATTTCTTCTCCTAAATTACTAGACACAGCCACTTGACGAAACAATTCCTGATATTCATCAAAATGGAATGCATAGCAGCTGATAGGAAAGGATTGAAATAAACCGAGGGGAACTTCTTCTTGAACAGAAAAGGAGTATATTGGTTGACCTTCTGGATCACATGGAAACAGACCTACCATGGAGCAGAGATGGTTTTGGTGAATGGGTTTACCGAGAATTCCTTCAAGCCAGAGAAGCAAATCTTCATCGCTGAAAAATGAGGATTGCTGAGGAGTTATTTCTTCAGCCCACC
>CAYRWA010000082.1:0-21743 GCA_964427915.1 uncultured Caldisericota bacterium | reverse complement strand
ATCATTTTTGATGACGGAATGTCGGTGGTGTATGACTACGCATTACCTGTTTTCGAAGAATTTGGTGTGCGGGGCAGTTGTTTCATCATCCCCGATTTTATTGGGCTGGAAGGGGACGGGTTTATGACACAAAGGCAGGTAGACTTCCTGGCATATTGGTATGGTTGGGGCATTGGAGGTCATGACTGGATGAAACTGACGGATCTTCCCATGGAACATTCTCCAGGAGATCCAAGCTGGTTGTATACGCTAGATGAATCCTTAGCTAGGAACAAGGCCTATTTTGAAAAGCATAGGTATCCTGGTAGGGATTGCTATGCCATTCCTTATGGGGCTTACAATGAAAAAGTACTAGATACAATTTCGAAGTATTATACGTACATTCGACCTCACAATAATCTTTCGCAACCTAGCGGGTATGTCTCTCCCTCAACCATCAATTCCCATGTTGTCTATGCAGACTTACCCTTTGAAGAAGTGCAGCGCTGGATTCGTAATGCCAAAGAGAATGGTGATTGGGTAATATTGGTCATGCACAGAGTGGTTCCGAATCCTAGAAGCGGTATTGATACGGAAAACTCTGTTGATTATTTACGACAAATACTAGACTATGCCCTGTATATAGAAGAAGTTGACGTACTGCCCTTTCATGAAGTTCTAGAAGAATACTATCCTCTTGCTGGATAGGTTTACTGCGCTTTTCCTTGATTGGCCACTTTTTGTGTAGCCGCGCGAATAGTGTCTTCATCTCCAAGGTAGTAGTGACGGATTGGTTCTAGGCTATCGGTTAACTCGTATACAAGAGGAATGCCAGTGGGAATGTTAACGCCAACAATTTCATTATCCGGTACTTTATCTATAATTTTTACCAATGCTCGTAAACTGTTCCCATGAGCAGCAATAAGTAGGTTTTCTCCTGCTTGTATATCAGCCTGTATAGATCCTTCCCAAAGAGGAAGCACCCGAGCGACATTGTCCTTTAAAGATTCACACAAAGGCAATTCTTCTTCGCTTAACGATGCATACCGAGGATCATTTCCGGGATATCGGTCATCTGATTTTTCTAGTACAGGGGGTGGAGTGTCGTAGCTACGTCTCCAAATATGCACTTGTTCTTCTCCAAATTTCTTCGCCATTTCTGCTTTGTTTAATCCTTGCAAAGCACCGTAATGTCTTTCGTTGAGTTGCCAATACCGAACAACAGGGATCCACATCAGGTCCATTTCATCCAATGCAATCCAAAGGGTGCGAATGGCTCTTTTTAAATAAGACGTATATGCTTTTGAAAAAGAGAAATTTTTCTCTTTCAGAATTGTACCAGCAGACAAGGCTTCTTCTTTGCCTTTTTCGCTCAAGTCGACATCGGTCCAACCCGTAAAACGGTTTTCTTTGTTCCAAATGCTTTCGCCGTGACGGAGTAATACAATTTTTTTCATGTTCTTACCTCCTAGATTGCTAATCGTATGATACTATCATACAAAAAAAAGGGAAAAAATGGAGAGGAAAAGGATGTCGTAGGATTTGGATTTCATGCAAAAAAAAACTCCCCGAGAGGGACTCGAACCCCCAACCTATTGGTTAACAGCCAGCCGCTCTACCATTGAGCTATCGAGGAATTATGCACAACGATGATTATATTGAGGATTTTTTAGAAGTCAACTATGATCTCAATCATAAAATAAACATTGCATCTCCAAAGCTATAAAACTGGTATCGGTTTTGAACAGCTTCTTGGTAGGCTTTCAAAACGTACTCTCTCTCATACAGTGCAGAAACAAGCATAATAAGCGTAGAGCCAGGAAGGTGAAAATTGGTAATGAGTCGATCAATGATTTGATAGGAATAGCCTGGCTTGATAAATAAATCCGTAGTTCCACTACCCGGATGCACGATCCCGTCCTTTGCACAACTCTCTAGGGTTCTTGTGACGGTTGTGCCCACCCCTACGCAAGCATGCCCATTTTGCCTGGCTGCATTGATAGTATCGGCTGCTTCCTTGGACACTTCATACCATTCAAGGTCCATTTTGTGATCTTCAATGTTTTCACACTTCACCGGTTTGAAAGTTCCAGGACCTACGTGGAGCGTGATGGTTACAATGCAGACGCCTCGATTTGCAAGATCATCAAGTAGTTCTCTTGTGAAATGCAAGCCAGCTGTTGGTGCTGCAACGGAGCCATTGTATTTGGCATAAACCGTTTGGTAATACTCTTTCCATTGGTCTGGATCCGATTTGATATATGGGGGCAGGGGGGTTTTTCCAACAGTTTCCAGCAGTTCCATAAAGGATTGTGCAGAGTCCCATGAAAAATGAATGATTCTTTCTCCACTGCTTAGCACAGCCAATACTTTTCCTTCTAGTTTTCCACTGGGATGCTGCAAGACTTGTCCAATTCTTGCTTTTCTACCAGGGGTACAATAGCATGTCCATGAATGGTCAGGATTGGGTCGAATCAGTAGTACTTCTACATGGCCCCCTGTGTCTTTTCTCTCAAGAAATAGCCTTGCAGGTATTACGCGCGTGTCGTTAATAACGAGGACATCTCCTGGACAAAAGTAGTCTACTACATCTTTAAAAGCTTTGTGAGCAATGGTGCGGTGTTTACGATCTAGCACCATCATTCTTGCCATTTCTCTTTGCAGGGAAGGAGTCTGGGCAATTAGTTCCGGGGGGAGCTCAAATGTAAAATCAGTTGTTTTCATTCCTGTTTAATCTCTTTCTAAGGGTATGCAAACGCTGTTTAAATTGTTTTTCTTTACCTTGTTCCGAAGGGCAATATAGCTCTTTGCCTTGCAGATTTTGTGGCAAATAGTTGGTAGACACAAACCCATTTTTTGCATGAGGGGGATAGATATAGTCTTTCCCATATCCTATTTGTTTCATGAGTTTAGTAGGGGCATTGCGAAGAAACAGAGGAACGGGTGCATCAGGATTTTCTTCAAGAACCTCCTTGGTTTTATGAATTGCTTCGTATACCCGATTGCTTTTTGGGGCTAGGGCTAAATACAAAACAATTTCCCCTAAAATAACATCGCATTCCGGATAGCCAATTTTACTACAGGCTTCGAAAGCATTTTGTGCCAATACTAGGGCAAAGGGATCGGCAAGTCCTATGTCTTCTGCGGAAAATCGTACAAGTCGACGAGCTACATACAGGGGGTCTTCTCCTGCGTCAATGATGCGCATAAGGTAATACAATGCTGCATCTGCGTCGCACCCGCGCAGGCTTTTATGTAATGCGGATATAAGGTTGTAGTGATACTCCCCTGCCTTATCGTATGAGGGAATTTTTTTTTGAACTATGGATAAAAAATCTTGTTTTGAAATCTCTTTAGTGGATTGCCCAAAGGAAGAATGGGCAATTTCAACCAAGTTTAAGGCCATTCTGGCATCACCGGATGCATAGTTGACAATAATACGCAAGCATTCATCTGGTAGTGGAGTTTTGAATACCAAGCCTTTTGAGGAATCGTTTACAGCCCGGTTAACAACCGCCCAAATATGGTCTTCTTCTAGCGGTTGTAGTACTACTACCTTCACCCTAGAAAGCAAAGCATTGTTTAGAGCAAAAGAGGGATTTTCTGTTGTAGCCCCCATTAAAATAATGCTCCCGTTTTCAATATAGGGTAGAAATGCATCTTGCTGGGCCTTGTTAAACCGATGAATTTCGTCGATGAAAAGAAGAATGGTTTGATGTTGTTTTTCTACTTCTTTACTAAGTTTTTTTATTTCTGGAATTCCAGATGTAACAGCACTAAATGGAACAAAAGGAAAAGAAACGTGTTGTGCAATGATTCGTGCAAGGGTAGTTTTGCCAGATCCTGGTGGACCCCAAAAAACCATGGAAGGAATCTTTTTCGATTGTACTACGTCAGATAAAAAACCTTTGGGACCAAGCAAGTGCTCTTGGCCCACTACTTCTTCAAGAGAAGAAGGACGCATTCTCTCCGCTAAAGGTTTCTGGTGGAGAGTGTCAGATGGTGATGTTTCAAATAAATGTTGCATGGTACTACTGTATGTAAAAGATCAAGCGAATCAAGCACACCCTGCAACCATTTTAACCAAGGATTAATTTGAAGAATCGTCTATACTCCAGTCTTCTACGGTAGTATTTTCGATAAATCGCGTGCCCAGGAAGTGAAACTCAAATTGATCATTGGACCGAACAAGAGAGTAAAACGATGTGTCTTTTGTTTTTTTTACATCAAAACTGTGGTTATTGGTTTCAACAGAAACTGTGCAGTGAATCGGTAGGTTTAGTGGATACCAATGGCGTGAGTCTAGAGTATTGAAAATCCACGATGAACCATCCATTTGTGGTTCCCACAGAAGGATATCTTTTTTCTTAGAAGAATAACTAACCTGTGGATTGTCAAATTGGTACAAGGGGTGAGGAGGAATGGATTTGTATCGTTCAATTTCAAATTTTTCGTCGCCATCCAAAGATATGTTCAAAAGTTGAGTTGATTGATCTTGTAGATGCACTACAATGATTTGTTCTTCATAGTCCCAGCTTACAATGTTTTCCTTCATCGTCACCATGGAGCGAAATGTGACTGTATTGCCAGGGGGCGGGTAGGGAGCTACAAAGAATGTGCAAGGGGAGTGGTTGGAAGTAGCAAGAAGAAATGTTTTTTGATCTAGCTCCACTATTTCTATTTGGTGCAGAATTGCACCAGCATCAACTGCATAGGTTTCTACGGGGCTCTGGGTGAGAATATCAATGGCTTGAATAGCCTGGTAGGCAGAAGCGTTTTCTTTGGGTTGTCCCGTTATAAGCATTACAAGGGCATCCTTGTCTAGGGAGATGCTTTGCGCTCTTTCATGACTGGGCAGGGCATTTAGCCAAGGGGGAAAATCAGCATACAACATTGGGTTTGAATGCTGGAGGGGGTATCGCTTGATACCCCCGCTGCAGACGCCCAGCGTATATAGGTGGCCAGCATGCACAATAGAATCTTTAAAAAATAATTCTTCCTTCAATTCTTGATGTTTTACTGTTACTGGCATTACGTGGAAATTCATAGAGTTTTGAGTAAACAACACTCTGTACCGACGAATATTCGAAACTGTTTCTAGAAATCCACACGACACCAGAGGAACCACAAAGAAGAAAAGCAAAAGAGACAGAAGAATTCTCTTTTGCTTTTTGATAGAAAAAAAAGTGAGAGGGAGAATTCTTCTGTTTTTCATGTGTTAGTACTCCAATGTGTCTTCGTATTGCTCATCAAGGATGCAGACCATTTTTACAGGTGGCATTGGCTCGCCGTTATCATATTCTTGATGAATTGTATAACCCACTTCTCCACATTTTTGATCCTCGGATTCTTTTTTGATCCATAGACACAAGGTGCGGATTTCATCTCCGCTATGGGCCTCGGCATATTCCACAGTGTAAAGCTCTGGGTCGTCTGGGTCTCGGGGGTCGTCTCCAACAATGTATTCGTAGCAGGTGTAGCAACAGACAATGCAATCAATAGAACCGCAGGTGCTGTCTTGGGGAAGGTAGAAGTTGTTCCATGGGTTGGCTCGTAGATCAATACCGTCATCGGGATCTCCAATGACAATGACGCCAGGGTCTGTGCCAAGTTCCGGCCTGAGCCCGGGAGGGATATAGACAAAGTCTTTCCCTATAGGAGCTGCACCTAAGGGGAGAATAGGACTACCCATAATTCCTTTTTGCAGGAATATATTCACAAGATTTTGAGGGTTCCATTCCTGTATGAGCTTGTTATTGACAATATCATACTCATAGGATGCTACAGGATTTCCCATTTGATCGGTTAGCAGGGTAACATTGCCCAAGTTGTCGTTGTGGAAATAGTACTCTCCGTTGTTCATTGCCCCTTGTGGGGTGGAGTCTGTGTATGTCATGGATAGAATTCTTCCATGTACATCGGTTGTGAAATTTTGAGTGATTTGCAGGATGTTGTTCGGGCTATACTTGTATGCTTTTTCTAGTCCATTGGGACCATGATGAAAGACCCAATAATCCACCTGAATTCCATCGGAGGATCTTGCCAGATACGTCATTTGACCCCTTTTGTTATAGTCTATGCTGTAAGAGATCATCGAACCTATTTCTGTATAGGATACGTTTGAGATCTGGTTTTTGCTATCCCAGGAAAGCTGAATGGATGCATTGCCAGGTAAACTTACGTTCGATAGTTTGCCTAGGCTTGCTCCGTAGGTAAATGAAGCTGAACCAAGCCCACCAGGATACACGATGGAGCTGATACGACGATTTCCAGTTTGCCGTTGTATGGTGTACGTGCCCAAAAGGGAATCTTGGATTGTTTCTAGAAGTCCACTTGATTGGGAATAAGAATAGGTCATGGTTTGATTCGAAGAAGAGGTAGTAATAGATTGCATTTTGCCTTTATGGGTTCCGGATGTGTAATACTGGAATGAATGAGAATCAGAGAACTGGTTTTGACCAGCAACAACAGAGTGCTGATAAGTGGTTCTTTGATCAAGACTGTTAAACTGTGTATCTGTAACGGACCATTCATTTTGACCAGAAGAATCCAATACTTTGCTCTGATCATGAATTTTGTTGGAATAGGTTTGCAAATACTGCGTGTTGTTTGGATTTGTGATAGAGGCTAGTTGATTTTGATCAGTGTAGGTATAAGAAAAAGAACCTTGTTGCGATTTGGAGGTATTGTCTAGCGAATACATCAAATGTTTGTTGTTGTATTGGAAAGCATAACTATTAAGTTCTCCGCTACCAGTAATGGAACCAGGCAGATTCAATCGAGAGATACCATTTTGGTAGTTGAATGTGGCTCCATTTGTCTCTTCCTGCCATGTGCTAACGCGACCAGTAGGGGTGTAGGTGTATTGGATTCCATTGGCTTCCCGTACCAGTCCATCGGGTGTATAGGTCCATACATCATTGCCGCCACCAACATAGTTGATGCTAGTTTTTCTTCCAATGAGATCGTAGCTATACGTTCCATGTTCATCTGCTAAAACGTCTCCACGAATAGAGTAGGAGTAATTGATCGTCCCTTGGATGGGGTGGTCCAAAACGGTAATTTGGCCAATATCATTGTATTGCCACGTTATGGTTCCCTCTCTAGGATTGCTTGAAGTAACAGGGAGATTGTTGTTGTCGTACGTAATTTGAGTAGTAGTACCATCGGGGTATTGTATGGCATTTTTGTTGTAATAAGCATCGTAAGAATAGCTTACAGTATTTCCAATATGATCGGTTTTGGAGGCAACATGTCCGTTGTCTAAATAGGTGTAGGTTGTTTGGTGATTCAAAGCATCTGTTTTTGTATATGGATTGGGAGAGTATTGTGGAACTGTCACTTCGGGCAGAGATTGAAAACCCATACTCAAAAGTCCGTAAGGGTAGGAATAGAGAGAAGAAGGTAGTGCTTTCATATCCTGGTTGGACATGGGTAGGGTGGTATCATTGATTGTCTGCGTATAGGAAAAGGATTGGGTACACCCTGTTTTGCTTGTCCAGGAAATGGTTTCTCCATTGACTCCATATTGTTGTGAAGACTGTTCATTAGTTATCGTATCTGATGTTGCTGTTATTTGATTAACAGAATCATACGTGTAGCTAACAGATGAAACAGGAGTCCCTGTTTGGATATCTCCTTCAAACATGTGTATTTGGCTGATATAGCCATTGTGATTGTATTGCAAAGAAGACTCATTGGCATCAGCATAGGTGATTGTTGATAGAAAATGACTGGTTGGATGATAGCTGTAGGTGGTGGTAGCAGTACCAGTCTCTGTTGGATTGGTTGTGGAAAGAAGCTGACCAAATGCATTGTAATCATAGGTGGTGGTTTCACCAAGGGCATTTATTCGACTAGAAGCAAGATGGGGGGCTTCAATATCGTTGTATTGATAAACCGTTTCATTCCATATCATGGGAGTTGCTTTTTCTTTAAAAGAAACGAGGTTTCCGTCCATACTATCTGGTGGTGAATAGGTTCGGATGATTTCGTAAGAATCACTGCCCGATGAAGGAGGAGCTTTTTTCTGATAGACTACGTGTCCCACGTCATCGTAGCCAAATTCGGTTGCAACATCGTTGGAATCTCGTATGTATTGAATCCAACCTTCCTGCGTATAGGAAATGGATTGTTTGGATTCAACTCCATTGTAGATTTGTGAAATTTTCTCTAGATGACCGCTATTGGATCCAAAATAATAAGACACAATTTTGTCCTCTGCGTCTTTTACTTCTGTTTTTTTGGAGTAAGGAGTGGGGGCTGTTAAAAACTGAAAGGTTGTTTGGTCGCCGGCAGGTGTTTTCCAATTGGCAATGGGATAGGGGCTGGTGGTGGTATACTCAATAGTGTAGTCAAAACCAGCAAAATCTTGATGTCCCGTTAGCAAAGAGTTTTGATCATACGAAAAAGTACAAGAGGTAGTTTGGTCAGGTTTCTGAAGAGAAGTCAGCTTCTCTTCCGATGTATCATAGCTTAAACTCCATGTTTGATTCATTCCATCGGTTATGGACTGCAGGATTCCATTTGCATTCCAAGAAAGGGTATACCCAATAGAAGAATTGACATCGTCTGTGATTGCTGTCGGAAGGCCGCTTGTGTACGTGATGGAAAAACCAACTCCCTGGGGGGATTTTACTTGGGTTAGTGTTCCTTGTGTATCGAATTCATAGGAATTTTTATCAAGCATGGTAAGGGTAAAAGAATCATCAGGATTTTTTTCTAAAGCTCCTTTAAATCCATATGGGTTGGAATAGGATTGAGTAGAAGCTTGGTATGCAAATAGTAGAATAGCTCCAGATGGATGAATGTATCGTACATTCTGGGTTTGCGAATCTTCTTGTAAGCAGCTTTGGACGTTTAGAATCCAACCGTTTCCAATCCCACTATTCTCATTTGCGTTAAAGGAATTGTATGTAAGTTCAAGGGGTATGTCCAAAGCGATTCCGTGCAATATGGGTAACTGCGTGTGGAAAAGAAGATTGCCTGATTTTAGATCCGCTCCAAGAGAGGTCCACTCGGAGGTTGGATGAAAGATGTATTCAGCGTCAGATCCATTTCTTCCTGCTTGACTATGACCATATCCTTGTGATATGGAGGAGGGATGCAAAGTTGAAATGGAAGATCGTTGTTTCTCCATTGCATGTGTATGCAAAAGAGAGAACGGTTGCAAAAACAAGCTTAGAATAATAACAATTGATACAACAATGTGTCTCTTCGTAAGGACAATTCCTTTACTCATACAGATCTCCTTTTTAAAATAGAAAAATGTTGACAACAATTACATTATAAACCCAAATGCTAAATATGAAAATACAGAAGTATATAAAAAAGCAAACTTTTGTATAAAAAAATTATTCTATTTTAAAAATTTCTTGCCCAAAAAAAAAAGAAGAATATGCAAATTGTTTTCAAAATCTCTTTTTTTATTCATAATAGAAGTATATTTTCGTATTTTATCTTTTACAAGGAGGGAGAAATGATACGTAAAAGTTTGTACTTTCTATTGATTGTTACCATCTTATTTATGCCGTTTACATCCAAAGTTACTGCCGTTCGAAATTCTTCCCCTTCTTTTTACGAATTGTATTGGTTGATACCTTCATCGGTCAGAGTGGTGCGACTTTTTGAAGAGTTTACCTTGCAAGAATTGAAACAGTTGGAGATTGCAACTAAACACTTAAATCCACATGAAGGAGAGTATTCTCATTCTGTTTTTTCACCTTGTGGAGGGTCTATACATCTGCATCCTGTTGAATCTATGACTAGATATTACAAGTTTTATCCAACTCTCCGCAGCACATCCTACTATAAAATGCCTAGTGGTGAGATGCAGAAAACACTAGTTTTCTTATCTTGCGCCAAAAACACAAACGGAGATTGGCTATTCTTCCATTTTGATATCCACAAAATACTTTCTCTAAAAGCAGTTTTGCTGGATCAACATGCCACCATTCAATGGGAACATTGGGACGATTCTCCTGTAGAAGCAAGCATCGATGGTTTCATGGGATTGTACCAAACTGTTTGGAATGAATTCGAAGAAAACCACTGGTCAGACTATCAAGACTTGCTTTCTATTTGTTTCTCAGGAAAACTCTGGGAGAGCTTACTATTTACCTGTCAAACCATTAACCTTCCATCGTTTGAACCAAACCAAGAATCCCATGATTTTGTAATGGCAGATTCTCCTACCGAACTACTGCACTGGTACAAAAAAGATTTTGAAAAAACAAGAATTCGAGATTATCGTTTTAATGCCAAAGATCGCGAGGCTCTTGCAAATTTTTTGAATCACACAAGAGAGAAAGTGGATTTTTCATTTACCGGTTGCAATGTTATTGCCTATACTGATTACTGCTATTATCTAGAAGATGAATCACGCCGCCGACTTTTGTATGTGGGAGAAGTTACTTATTGTCCTATTCCGGAGTGCTTTAAGAATTGTTGCTTGAAAGCAATTCACGATGAGAATGAAGAATGGTCTTTTTCGTATACAAACAACACAATGATAAAAGACAAGGTATTTTTAAAAACGTACGGACTGTCACCACTAATTGAGAACTGCCAGAAGGATGAGAGATTGTATCTTCAATACTTGAATGCTCTTGGACTACTTCTTTTAAATGAGGAAGAACCTTCATCTAGCGAGTTAATTACTCTATTGTTTTCGATGCGGCTAAGCGATTCGTATCCTAAAAAATACTAGAATGACTGCTTCATAATGTCGGCAATTTCTTGAATATGAGATACTTCCTGCACGGTATCTGGTAGATGAGATTGTTCCATACTACCTGCTGGTACAATAATGGGATGAAAATTTCGTCGCAATGATTCTTTGATTCTTTTTTCTGTGCCGACGACTGGGCGGATTTCGCCTGAAAGACCTACCTCACCAAATGATACCATTGTTGGAGACAGCGGAAGGTTCCTATGAGAAGAAAGAAGTGCCATAGCTATTGGCAGGTCTGCTGCAGGATCTATAATTCGGCTTCCTCCGGTAATGTTAACAAAATAATCAAACCCAATAAAGCTTTGCCCAATTCTTTTTTCCAAAATTGCCGCTAACATCAGTGTCCGATTCATATCGGTTCCATTGACGACGCGCCTTGGAATAGGGGTAAAGGTTTGCGTGCAAAGTGCTTGAATTTCTAAAAATATTGTTCGTATGCCTTCTAGCGAAGGGAATATGATGGTACCAGATTGAGAGGCACGGGTTTTGCCTAAGAATACTTCGGAGGGATCTTCAATGGGGAGAAGTCCATGTTCTTTCATAGAAAAGATTCCCAATTCTCCTGTTTCCCCAAATCGATTCTTGTTTCCACGAAGCATCCGAATCATCCCATTCTTATCGCCTTCTAAATACAAAACGACATCAACGAGATGTTCTAAAAATTTTGGACCGGCAATGTTTCCATCCTTTGTGACATGACCTACAATAAAAACTGTTACATTGTCTTTTTTTGCTAGTTGCACCAAACGCTGTGTGGATTCCTTAATTTGCGATATACTTCCTGTGGTTCCATCAATATCTTGCGTATACGTTGTTTGAATAGAATCTACAATCAAAACTCCAGGGCGATGTTCCTCCACCAATGCTTGCAGGCTGGATATTTCTGTTTCAAATGTAACCAAAATGGTCTCTTGTTGAATGTTTAAACGAGTTGCACGAAGCTTAATCTGGGATGGAGATTCTTCCCCAGAAGCATACAGAACTTTGATAGATTGAGACAATGCCTCTGCAATTTGTAGAAGCAATGTAGATTTTCCTATACCAGGTTCTCCTCCAATCAGGATGACGCTTCCCCTTACAACACCTCCCCCCAAAACTCGATCTACTTCTGCAAGATGGGTTGGCACTCGATGGTTTTTCTGATTGGATAAATCTTTCAAAGAAATTGGACTAGACAAGCTGGAGGATTCTTTTTTTTCAGTAGGGGCTGTTGTGTTTTGAACGGGAGAAAAAGAGTCCCACGATCCACATTCAGGGCATTTGCCAAGGGTTCCTGGAGATATATAGCCACAGTGACTACATTTGTACAGAGTGGTTGTCTTTTTTTTCATCTTAATACAAGATGAGCAAAAGGATTCCGAGACCTAGACAATAGAACCCAAACCAATGCAAGTTTCTTGTTTGTAAAAACCACCTGAGTATCCACAGTGCTCCGAGGCCAACGAGAAGTGCTACTACAAAAGAAAGAAGGGTGGGTAATGTAAAAAAGGATTCTAGGCTTCCCATTTCGCTTACTTCTAAAATAAACGCCCCTAAAATGGCAGGAATAGAGATTAAAAAGGAAAAACGAAAGGCTTGGTCTTTTTTCATGCCAACCAATAATGCTCCCACTAAAGTAAAACCTGAACGAGAGAAACCGGGAACAAGGGCAAATGCTTGAAAAATACCAATCAATAGACAATCCAACCATGTAATGGAAAGCATGTCTTTTTTCCCATCGGTGAGAAAAAAAGTCAGAAACAATAGGCCAGCTGTTCCAAAATATGCCCATCCCACCAATTGGGGGCTTTGAAACATGTGAGAAATGGGGTCTTTTAGAAATATACCAACAATCGCAGCAGGGATAACCGCTATGATGATTTTTGTTAGCAGTCCCCACATGGGTTTGTCAATGATCCATAAGCCCTTGGCAATGGTTTTAATATCTTTCCATAAGAAAATAATCACAGCCACTAAAGTGGCAACGTGGAGCATAATGTCAAACGATAAGGGTACCTGTTGGGGGAATTGAAGAAGAAAGGGGATAACAGCGAGATGGCCCGAGCTACTAATGGGTAAGAATTCTGTGATGCCTTGCGCAAAAGACATGATGAATGATTGGAATAATGTCATACATTACCTCTTTTTTGAAAATACTTTTCTATGTCTTCAATATCAGATGCTTTGTCTATATCAACAGCGAGCTGGGCATGATCGGTCAGAATACCCTTGACACAAATTCCTGAAGCCTTGTAGAATGCTTTTTCCAGTTCAGGAATTGATATGGATTTTGTGATGAGTAGTTTTAAAAGGTTGAGAAAGCCAAAATGAAAGGCTAATCGTAGGACGCTTTTTCTGCTTTCTATAAATTGATTCATGATTGCATCTACTTTTGAGAAAGCACTTTGCCGGATCATAAAGCAGTTGGCTATTTTGACAGACCCTTCTTTGATTTTGCCATAGGTTCTACGGGAACCAGGGAAGTGATTATCAACAGAGGATTTTTCTATGATGGGAACGTAGATATCGATTCCATCTGTTTCTTGCAGCTCTTTGAGCAAATCTATAATATGTTCTGCTCGAATGCAAGGAATATCGCCAGTGATGATCAGAACAACATCACCTTTTACTTGTTCCATGCCAAGGCGGACATTGTCCGATAGGGTTGTGCTTTTTGGCGTGAGGACAAATGTGTCAAAATGTTTGTGGAAGCCTTTTTCTTGGAGAATTTTGGTGCCCAAAAGGATGGTGTGCATGGGAAACTGCTGCGATATAGCAGGGTTGTTTTTAACGTTTTGAATAGCTTCAACAATCCATTCCAAACAAGGTTTCCCATGAACAGGAATAAGCGATTTGTTCTCTATGGGGGGTTGATACCACTGTGGATCGCTTCCTCCTGCCATAACTAGAATATCAATTGTCATACCCATTATTCTTCCATGGGGAGTGGCGGGAGAAGCCCGTCAATAGTACCCGTATCTGTATCAATCCCGCATCCTACAGCATTGCTTACTTTGTCGTGGATAAAAGACCAGATTGTGTTGTTTTCGGCCCTTTCATAAGGAACGGTGAAATGGCCTTCTTCATCGGTCGTTACATAGGTGTCTTCTCCAGATCGATCAATAAAAAGACCAAGAGTTAGTTTTCCCCAGCGCCAGGACGTTTTTGGGAAGAGTTCGCAGCTTGCTTTTCCAAGGTTGGTAGCATTGTTTCTACGAAGCTGATAGACATCGTCACCTTGTGCATCCACAAAGAAACCAAGACCATTTGTATTGCCTCCACCCAAAGCCAAATTAGGAGATGTATATGTATCGTTTCCTTGGCGATCAATCAGATATCCAAGAGATACGTCGTGACCAGCGCCCTGTGCCATATTCAAAAGGGCATCGTAGGTATCGTCTCCTTCGTCGTCCATGAGCATTGCAATTCCAAAGTGAGCAGCACCGCCTTGTACATACCAAACACCTTTGTAGGAATCGTTGCCTGTCCCGTCATATAACACGCCTGTACCGGCCCAATAGCCAGTGCCTTGGCCAAAAACGCCACAGGTGTAGGTGTCATTTCCTTCGATATCGATCAGCAAACCCATTCCTCCAGACATGGAATTGCCTTCTGATAAATCAGCTCTTCGGCCAAAACCAGCTCCTTGACAAAAACTAGTGTTATGGTCGGATGATTGAGGATTGGTTCCTGCTACATCTTCATCATTGGCAATGTAAAGGTCGTCACCACTATCGTCTACCAAGAGTCCAAAACCTTTTACGTATCCAAAGCCCTGGCCGAAAGAATAGGCATGATAAACATCGTTCCCACTTGAATCATGTAGAATGCCGATGCCAAAAACTCCTGCGCCTTGTGCAAGATAATCACAACTGTATTGATCATGCCCCTTTTGATCCCACAGAATCCCTACGCCAAAGCAACCAAAGCCTTGACTGTATTGCGTGCTTTGGTAGGTGTCATCTCCTTGCAGATCAATCAATGCGCCAAACCCAAAAACACCTGCTCCCTGGGAATACACGGAAGGATCTTTCATGGAATAGAGGTCATTTCCACTCAAGTCAATGCATATGGAAACTGGGTTCCACCATGAATCATTACCCCCGGCACTGTTCATGTAGTGATCATTTCCTCCTAGATCAAGAGAAAACAGAACATTGCGAAATGTGTGGGTGGTATCTTTGTTTGGGTGGATAAGGATATGACCCATGGGAGTGTCGACAGAAAACGAAATGGAATCAGGAATTTGCATCGATGATAAGGCTTGTAGAAATGCATCCAAATGATGGTTTAAGACAATGCTTGCAAAATACAATTGCCCATAGTTTGCTTCTGATGCAATTTGGAAGATGTTTGCATCCAAGGTTTCTTCGGTCAGGATAGCTGTAGGATTGGTAAATGCTTGCATTAGCTTTTCTGGTGAAGTATTGGAAAAGGCTTTGTCACGAGCTAATTTGAATTCCATAGATGCGTAGAGTAGTCTAGCAATTTCTTTTTGTAAATTGGTAGGAACTTCTTCAGTTTGTATTTTTATGTTTTGAAAGGTGTGCGAAGATAACGGTTTTTGGTGTAGAAGGTAGATATCGGAAATTGCATACAAAAGGGGAGCAGCTTCAACAATGCGGTGATCATACGTTGGTTCGTATTGTGGGTAGGCCGCTACCATGTGCCCCAATCGATAGGAGGCATACCAGTTGATATTGCGTAAGGAATTTCGCTGCGCGATGCAATAGTCAATGTTGTTTTTTAAAACACTAGGGGTTTGGAGTGGATTGCGTAGCTGGTCATTAAAAAAAGGAAGACGAAATGGGTCGTTGCCATATGTTTTTTCTATTGCTTCCTCGCTGACAACACACATTTCCTTTGTGAAGTCAACAGATTGTAAAACGTCTTTAACAATATCGACTTCTGCGGTCGCTATATTGGTTTGAAAAAGAAAGAAAACAGAAAACAGGAAAACAAACCATTGACGAAACGAGTATTTCATAACAACCCCCAACATATAGTTTTCTTTAATTATACTAGGTGAAACTGTAGAAAGGAAATGAGAGAGAGGATTTCTTTATGAATTGCTTAAAAGTCTTTTAAGCAGAAGAATAGTGGCTTGTTTGTGAAGAAACTGATTGTCATTTCCACATTTAGGAGATTGTATGCAGGCAGGACATCCATCTTCCCCGTCGCAAGTGCATTCTTGAACCAATTCAAGAGCGGATTCTAGCAACGTATGAATAAGAGAATACCCTTTTTCACTTAACCCAATTCCCCCTAGAAAGCCATCGTAAATGAATATTCTGCTGGTGCCTGTTGCAGGATCATACAGGGTAGACATTCCTCCTAGATCTCGTCGATCACACAATACATACAGGGGCATAATGGCAATAATGGCATGTTCAGCACCGTGAATTCCACCTTGCAGCTGTCGAGTATCAACTGCATGAAGGAGTTCTTCTTGTACACTTGGTAGGAGATCAATCCAAAAAGATGTCGTATCAAATCTGTTTTTTGGAAGTTCCAAAGGAACTTCTTTTACTACAGTTGACCCCTTTTTAATTTGGTATGCGTAGTGATCTTCTGTAACATGCACGTTTCCAAAAGAGATCTGAAAAGGAATAAAATGTTGAGTATCAAGCGTTTTTAAGATAGTAACATCAGTGTGAATTTGTGGTTCGGTAGAAAAAGGAGTAGAGGCAGGAGAAGCATGGATAGAATGCTTTTCCAAATCCAAAGAATGAATCAAGTATGTTTCCCCTTGATGCAAATATACAGCTCCCTCGTATGCTTCGCGAAAGGCTTGTTCTTTGTCCATGGTTTCTAGTAGTTTCCCGTCGGCATACAGAAGAAAAAGTTCGGAGCCGATTGTATTAATAGACACCTTTTTGAAGGGTTCATCAAGAAGGTTGTAAAACCATTTTCCATGCATCTTTGTTAAAAGTTCCTCGCGAGTGAGGGCTTCCAATTCGTTTAGCAAAGAATCTCCAAAGTACAGAACGTCTTCTTCGATGAAGGGGATTTCTTTGGCAGCGCATAATAAATGTCCCCACAGAATGTAGGGATTGTGCAAGTCAATGATGGCATATTCAGGCCTTCGAAGAAAAAACTGGTCTGGATGCTTCATAAAATATTGATCCAATGGATTTTGCCTTCCCACTAATATAGCCAGTGATTCGCCTGTTCCTCTTCCAGAACGTCCTGCTTGTTGCCACGTTGAAATCATAGTACCAGGATACCCATTCATAAGAACAGCATCTAGTGATCCAATATCAATGCCAGCTTCTAATGCATTTGTACTAACAATTCCTTTCAATACACCTGTTTTTAACTGGTTTTCTATGGCTCTTCTTTCTTCTGGGAGATACCCTCCTCGGTAAGAAGCTACGGCAGGTGTTGTGCGCAAGGGAAAAGCAGTTTGAAAGTGTTTCTGTACTTGCCGCGTAATCCATTCGGTGTTTCGCCTTGATAAAGAGAAACAAAGGGTTTGAATGTTGGATGTAACGAGTTTTTTTAGCAACCATTCAGTTTCCATGTTAGAAGAAGTACCACCATCTTCAAACTTGTAAGGGTTGTAGAGCACAAAATGTTTTTTTCCTGTAGGTGCCCCATTGTCATCGATATGGACACATTCTTCCCCGATGAGTTGCTCGGAAAATGTAGAAGGGTTTGCAATAGTAGCTGTTGAAAGGAAGAAAAGAGGGTTTGCGTCATACAAGGCGCAGATGCGTTTTAATCGACGGATTAACATAGCCATATTGGATCCAAACACCCCTCTGTAATAATGGGCTTCATCCAAAATGATGTATTGCAGAGAAGAAAAAAAGGATCCCCATAAATGATGCCATGGCAGTATCATATGGAGCATATAAGGATTGGTTAAAACGATCCTTGATTTTTTTCGAATTCGCGATCGTTTTTGCCTGAGCGTATCGCCATCGTATACAGCCGGGTGTAAAGATTTGTCTAGTTCTTTATCCATTTTGCACAGTGTTTTCCACTGATCATTCGTTAACGCTTTGGTTGGAAAAATATACAGAGCTCGAGCCTCTGGATTCAGAAGCAGTCCTTCAATGACAGGTATATTGTAAGAGAGGGTTTTTCCAGAAGCAGTGGGTGTTGTTAGCATCACATGAGACCCGGACCGAAGTGCCTCAATGGATTTTGTTTGATGTGAATACAGCTGGATTTTGTTTTTTTCTAGCCAGGATTCCAATAGGGGAGGAAAGGGAGTTAAAACAGATTGGTAGGAAGCTTTTCTTTCTTCTAGTACATGATGCGCTTCCATATAGGTTTGAAAGTGGTTGGTTGCAAGAAGTTTTGCAATTGCTTTTTGAATTTTCATGAGGCTGGCAAAAGCATTGGGCGGTTATCGCCAGATTTGTTGCAAGCGAAAAAAGATTTTTGCCAATGTGATGATATCCTGCTGGTTGTGTTTAATGATAGGAACAATGGTTCCGATTTGACGGCTTTGCAAATAGGTTTGATAAAAAGCGGGGCAGAAAGCACCCGGAACATCATCAGAGCGGTGGATATGAAAGATCTCTTTTTCAATCGTTTGCAACTTGCAATTGGGCAGATCTTGCTTCCATACTTTTCTGGCAAAAAACAAAGCATCGAAGTTGGCTGGGTATACCGTGTGCTCTAAGCGATGATACCGGGATCGGTTTTTAATGTAAGGGATATCAAAGTATTCTCCATTAAAAGTCACAAAGAAATCATCGCTATGCATACTTCCAGATAGATTGACCAGGATGGATGCTTCCTCTTCTATTGTACGGGCAAAATATTGTGTGATATGGAGAGTGTTCTGCAGGATTCTTCCTATTCCAATTAGTGTTATGGGTTGAGAGCCCAAACCCATGGTTTCAATATCCATAAATACCAATCGATCTGTGGGAACTAAACGGGATAATTGCAACAGGTCGGGGTGGTCTTTCCCATATACTTGATGAAAATTCCAATACAAATCGACATAAGGACCTTTTTCAATTTGTTGAATATATTGTTTGGCAATGGGGTAAAAACGGGACGAAGTAGGTATTTGGGAAAATGTAAAGATGGTTTCATGATGCAATTGTCGTTCTGTTGTAGGACCAAGACCAGGAATTAACTGAAGGGATGTTTGCAATCTATTTTTTGTACGCTGAACTTCTCTAGAAGGAACTTCAATGGGTACAGATTGATGTATGCAATAGCAGCTTCCTAGGGCACTATGAACTTCTTGTCCGGGGAATACTTTTTCCAAAGGAGTGTTGTGGAACTGTATGGAAAGCTTTTGTCGAAGCTGAATCATATCATCGGGTAGGCGATTTTCTTGGCACCCATACGATGCAACTGATTCAGAAACACGGTTTGATGGGGCATATTTTTGCTGTTTCCAACGTTGTAGAAAAGTATTGTCCGCTCTCATTGGTAAAAAGGGTTAGAGGATTTGTTTTTTTGCATACATCTGGCTAGCAGCCAAAACGGTGCATATAAAAACGGGAAATACAAAGCTCCGTATGACATATGTAATCATTAAAATCCACAAGCAGCAGATAGTTTGCCAGAAAAAAAGCCGAGAGGAATGGCCTTCTATTACCACATATTCAAATGGATAGATGAAGGCGGATACAATGAGCACAAAGATGTTGTGAACAGGAGCAAAATGTTGCAGAAGAGCTGGGATAAAAACAAGGCAGAAAAAGGAAGTGACCGGAGCTGATATAAATATCTTGTACAAGACGATCCATCGAGATTTTTTTGCACGATGATTTTGATGTTTGTAGTGATGATGAGAAAGCTTGTCTTTAAAACTACTTTGGCGTCGCCGATAAGACAGAGTTGCCCAGAGTAGAATTCCTATTGATAAAACAAGGGTAAGTGACCACGCATATTGGTTCATATTTACCAGATACAGGGAAGGAAGGATGGCGGGAAGGAAATAGATTCCAGCCGCTAGAAGAATTCCGTACAAAAGGATGCGAAAAACGAAATCCATAGCAACCCATTGGAAGGAATTCTTTGCTTTGTAGTGTAGCCAATCAGTCATACATATTCCTTATATATATAGATTTAAACGAAACTTATTATACATTTTTTCCCAAGAAAGAGGAATAAAGAGAAATAGTTTTTGAGTCCTCCAATGCAATTTCATCAGGAGATTCGGAGTCAGAATATAATGCTACATTATGGTTGTAATGTTTGCGTATAACATCGGTAAACAGTTCTGCCTCATCCTAAACTTTGTTCCGTGATTATGTCCAGTCCGAGCATCAAAATCAATAAGCATTTTTTCATCTTCAAGTGCTTCCAGAAAACCTTTAAAACTAAATTTCTGTAACATTGTTATTTTTGTATAATGGTAAAACTCTTTTTTGCGGATCACTTTCACTTCTGCTTGAACAAAGAAAGTATTAAGCAATTTTGTTCCAGCCTTGTGCTCTAGATCATCGAAACCCCAATATGGTTGAGGACAGAATTCTCCAAGCCCAATATGATTCTCAACTCGTTTTAGCCATACATTATGACGATGATCTACGCATTTCGCGTCAAATGAAATTGATATTTTTCTCTCAGTATAGTCAACAATAACTTTAAAACCACGATCACTGCAAGAATTGGTATGAATTGTTTGACGGAAGCTCATTTCACCTGTAGGGTATTTCTTTCCAGCTTCTTTGTGAGACCATCCATAAAGGGGCAATAACACTTTAGGTATAAAGTGAATTGCTCTGGGTGAAGGTTCAATATGAAAAAGTGTTGTAAGGGATGTTGAGTTTAATCGTTGGGCTTTTAACTCCCATTCTGATGCATTTGGAATTGGTAAATTGTTCTCTTTGATTCCAAGCAAGTCTTCAAGGGTATTGCCAATACCACCATCATTTCCTTTTCGAGTATTTGGTATAAAACCCATTGCGGAGATTTCTTTTAACTTTTTAATTAAGTCTGTTTTTGTGTAGATTACTTGTTTTGTCATAGCTAGAATAGTCTACCTCGTAATTGGTGTTGTTCTATTCGTTTTCTAGCTGCATCACAATAATCTGGTGAAATATCGATTCCTATATATTTACGATCAAAATTAATTGCCGAAATAGCAGTAGTTCCTGAGCCCATAAATGGGTCTAATATAATGTCTGCATTCGTAGATGAAATGATTCGATCGATTAACCTTACAGGGAAAGGTGCAGGGTGTCCATTCTTCATCTCTTGAGGAATTTCCCAAATATCACCAAGAACGTTAGCTTTTGGTGCAAGTTTAAATTTTGGATTTGCAATAAGGTAGATAACTTCATATGTCGGTAGGAAATACCCAGGATTAAAATTAAATCCACCAGCACGTTTCCAGATAATGATCTGACGAATTGGAAAATCTCCAACAATATCATGGCGATCTTGTAATCTACCAGCCTGAACTCGCCATTTATGATTGTAAAAAATAGCACCATCTTCAGGTATTAATCTTATCATCTCTCGTAAACAATTTCTTTGCCACTCAACATATTCCTTGTAAGGCATATTGTCATGATAATGAGAATATCCTTTTTGTAGAGCTGCATTTGCCCATTTACCTCCTCGACCGTCTTTCATTCCGTTACCGGTTGAGTTTTTTAGGTTATATGGGGGTGAAGTTACGATTAGATTGATTGATTTATCAGGTATTGTTTTCATTATTTCTAATGCGTCTCCGCACACTATTCTATTTAAAAAATCTGTAATGGTTGACATAGCTAAATTATAGCTAAGAAATTCAAAAAATGAACCAACTGCTGGAACAGAGGAAGAACTTTTGTGAAAGGTTTGATTTAAAGATTGTATAAGGAAAACAAAAAAACTGGCGGAGAAAGAGGGATTCGAACCCTCGAGGCAGTCATCCCGCCTACACGCTTTCCAAGCGTGCGCCTTCAACCGCTCGGCCATCTCTCCACACTCAGCGAAAAATGATTATATCATTTTTCAGTACGATGTAAATACTAGATCATTTTGAGTTTCTTTAGAAAAATGCTAGAATATTTCAGAATGCCAAAGTGGCGGAATTGGTAGACGCGCTAGGTTCAGGTCCTAGTGAGGGTTAAACCTCGTG
>CAYRWA010000081.1:0-7767 GCA_964427915.1 uncultured Caldisericota bacterium | reverse complement strand
ACGCTTATGGCTAAAGCCATAGCGGGCGAAGCGAAAGTACCTTTCTTTACCGTGTCAGGATCTGAATTTGTTGAAATGTTTGTTGGAGTTGGCGCCTCTCGAGTACGAGATTTGTTTACACAAGCGAAAAAATTCGCCCCTGCCATTATTTTTATCGATGAAATTGATGCGGTTGGCAGACAAAGAGGGGCTGGCCTTGGTGGTGGACACGATGAAAGAGAACAGACCCTGAACCAGATTTTAGTAGAGATGGATGGCTTTGCTGCTAACTCAGGTGTCATTATTATTGCTGCCACAAACAGACCTGACATTTTAGATCCAGCACTTCTACGGCCTGGTCGTTTTGATCGCCAAATGTTCATTGATCTCCCAGATGCCTCCGAAAGACAAGACATTCTCACCCTTCATGCAAAAAACAAACCCCTTGGGAAAGATGTCAATATCCCTATTATTTCAAAACAAACGGCTGGCTTTACAGGAGCAGACCTTGAAAACCTACTCAATGAAGCAGCTATATTGGCTGCTCGTAGAAGAAAAGCCTATATCCACCACGATGAAATTGAAGATTCCATAGACCGTATCGTAGCGGGTCCTGAAAAGAGAAGTCGTCAGATAACACCGCCAGAAAAATGGGCCATTGCGCTCCATGAAACAGGTCATGCGGCTGTTCTTCGATACTACCAAGATCTCGAACCTGTCCATAAAATTTCAATCGTATCTAGGGGAAGAGCTTTGGGCTACACGATGCAACTTCCCATTGAAGATCGCTTCTTGCGAACTCGAACCGAGCTTATTCATACACTGTCAGGTCTTCTTGGCGGAAGAGCTTCGGAAGAATTCTTTTTGCACGATGTTTCCACCGGAGCAGCTAACGATCTTGAAAAAGTTACTGAAGTGGCTACAAATATGGTTACAAAATTTGGTATGAGTTCAAAACTTGGCCAACGTACCTTTGGCAAAGAGGGCGGGGCTATTTTCTTGGGCAAATCACTTACTTCCGAAAGAGATTATAGCGAGGAAACAGGTCAATCTATTGATGAAGAAATAAAAGCTTTAATTGACGAAGCATATGAGAATGCCAAGAAAATTGTTGAAGAGAAGCACAAAGAAATCAAAATTATTGCCACCATGTTGATTGAGAAAGAAACCGTTAGTGGCAAAGAATTAGAAGAAATTTTAAGCCAAATACGAGAATTGACACCCGAAGAAAAATCCAAAAACCCTTTGTTTGAAGAATACACTCTTACACAAAAAAAGCAACGAGAAGAAAGAGAAGAAAAGGAAAAGAAAGTAAAAGAAGAAACAGCTTCTACTCAAGATTCTTCTCCGCCTCCCTCTACACAAGATGTACCTACCAAAGACCAGCAAATGAATTCCTTCCAAAAGCAAAAAGGATTCCCTTTTCCGGGCATTGTACCCTATCCTGTCCCTGGTGATCATTGCGTTAATGGTTTTCCCACCGATGAAGATATTCAAATTGCCCTCTCAAAAGGACAGATTATCTATGATTCCAACAAAGAAGTAAACAAACGTTTTTTAGAAAAAACACTGCTTCCTGCTCTTCAAAAAATGTTTTCGCAAGAAACAGAAAGAAAAGATCCTGGGGAAAAAGAATCTTCTAACGACCTAAAGAATCAAGGGGATGCGCAAAATCCAATCAAGAAAACCTCGCCACCCAAAAAGAAGAAGAGTGCAGCATCAAATAACAAAGAGAAAAGGCACTTGTATACCGAAGAGGAACTGGAAGTAGAAAAAGATATCCTGGATTCTCAGGACGACGAACGATAAATTATGGTTTTGGTAGAATTATTGGGGTCAATAACTATAGCTTTGTAAGAATCGTAGGTAGTTCAGAAAGCGAATCATTGGCAGCGAAGTAATCTTTTGTAGTTTGGATATCCTTTTGGATTTGTTGAACCAATTCTTGTTCCGAATCAAAACAGTGTACATCCCGTATACGTTTAAGCCAAAGAACCACAAATCGTTGAGAATAAAAGTTACCGCTATGAGAAAGAAGATAGGTTTCAATCCCGGCATCCGATTCTTGAAATGTAGGTTTGGGACCAATATGCGTAATGGACGGAAACAACTGGTCATGTAGAAGTATTTGAGTAATGTACACACCTTCTTTTGGATTCTTCTTCATTGCATTGCGAGGGTGCAAATTTGCAGTGGGGATTCCCATCGTTCGACCGCGTTTCTTGCCTGGCACAATGATGCCTTGATTAAAGAAAGGATATCCCAACATAGCGTTGGATTTTTCCATATTCCCTGCGTCAATTGCGTTGCGAATATGTGTGCTGCTGATGGGAGAGTCTTGATACGTTGCCAAAGGAACGATTGTAACACCGATATTCCTCTCTTTTCCAATCCTTTGCAAAGTAGAACTATCTCCAGAACGATTCTTTCCAAAACAAAAATTTTCCCCGACAATTACATGTGTCATTTGTAAGGAATGTATCAAAATATGCTCCACAAATTCGTCGGGAGTCATGTCAGCTATAATGCCAGGGAAATCAAGTTGGACAACTTTTTCGATGCCTATATTGTGAATAATATGGCTTTTTTCATCGGATGTAGTGAGATAGGAACTCTCATCTTGGATCTTTGTATGGGTTTGGAACGTAATAAGAATAGGTTTTAGTTGCTCTTTTTCTGCAATGCATTGCGTCGTTCGAATCAGTTCTTGATGGCCCCGATGAACTCCATCAAAATTGCCTATGCATCCAATTTGTTTCTGGATCATGATACAACGGCTTTCTGTACATCTTCTAAGGAGGTAAGATGGGAAAGCGGGATCGCTTGGGCAAGGGAATAATCGCCAATATGTGTTCTGCACAAATCTTTTACAACACCAACAGATCCTAGTTCCAAGCCAATATCACGGGCTAGCGATCGTATATAGGTTCCTTTTGAACAGGTAACAGAAAGTATCATTTGTGCCTGATAGGACGTATGGACATAGGAAACAAGTCGAAGAGAGGGAATAGAAACCTCTCTACTCTCTATCTCCAAGGACTCGCCAGAAAGAGCATACTGATAATACTTTTTACCGTTTTTTTTCAAGGCTGCATATAGGGGTGGTTTCTGTTGGATAGTGCCTGTAAATTTTGCTGCCAAAAGCTCCTTAACTCCAAGAGGGGTAACATCTGAAGGGATGGGTTTAAACGTCCAGCGATGTCCTCGCCAATCATGGGTATCGGAGCCTGCCCCTATTACTATTGAACAAGTGTAGCTCTTGGATCCTTCTAAGAGCAGGGCCATTTTTTTAGTTGCCTTGCCCACTCCTATAACAAGAAGGCCTGTTGCATTCTTGTCTAAAACACCTCCGTGTCCCATTTTTGAAAGACCCGTCCTCAAACGCAGGATACGAATAACATCAAAGGAAGTAATGCCTTTGGGCTTATTGACAAGGAGGAGTCCGGAAATAGTTGGATGAGGGGTTGGAAAATAGACAGATTTCATCCGATTCCTTTCAATTCGATAGGGAAAGAGATGATATTTGAGTTAGTATTCGTTTCTGTAGTTCCTGCAAGGTTCCATGGAAAGAAAATCCTGCGGCATTGTGGTGTCCACCTCCAAGAAAAGAATGTGCAATGCCCAGTATGGAATAGTGTTCAACACTTCGGATACTTCCTCTCCATTGATTTGGTCCCAATTCTCTAACAAGAACAACGATATCTGTATTTTGATGCAACCGCAGAATATCGACAACTCCTTCAAAATCATGGGAAGCTAACTGGTGCTCTTGAATTCTATCATGGGATACGTGGGCAAAAACATAGGAAGGGGTTTGTTTCTCGTAGGCGCAGTTTTGCAGAGCACACTGTAGTGCTTGGAATGTTTGACTTGAGTAGGATTGAAAGACATTTTGTGCCATTCTTGCAGGATGAACTCCCAATTGTACCATCTCTTTTGCATGCTGAAAGGTCCTATCTGTGGTATTGCTATAACGAAATCCCCCCGTATCAAATAAAATACCTGCATAACAGTTTTCTAGTATCTCCAGAGGCAGGTCAGATTCTACTTTTCTTACTTCTGTATACAACAGTTCAGCAGTAGAAGACAAGGTAGGATCCACATAATTCTGATCACCAAACAAAGGATTGTCGATATGATGGTCAATATTCACACGCATAGTAGCCGCTGAAAGAATCGATTGGGGCCATATTCTTTCAGACGTAGCACAATCTAAGGAAACTACCATGGGCGGTTTTTGCAATTGCAATAGGGAAGGATCTGTAGAAGCTGTAGCAACTCCATGAAGATACTGCGTTCCTGGAATGGGAGGTTGAATAATGCTTTGAACTGAAAAGCCTTTGGCTGTAAGCCAATGAAACAAAACTCCTAATGAACTTACGCCATCAATATCAGGGTTTTCGTGTGTACACAGAAGAATATGAGTAGAAGGGTCTATAGTAGAAAAAAATCGAAACATATCGTTACGGGGAATCCTCTTGAATCTCATCCTCATCTTTTCCCAATTCATCGGTCTTTTGGGAAGACAGATTTGATTCTTCCTCCAATACTTTTGATACTCTTTTCATAGATTGTAAACTTTTGTCTGGATCTTCTTCAATAAAAAAAGACAAAAGCGGAACAAATCGTACTTGGATTTTCGAAGCCAGATTGGTTTGAATGAATTTCGATGAACTTCGCAGAGCTTGAAGTCCAGATTTTTCTGCTTCCGGTCCACCAAAAAAACTAATGTATATCTTGGCAAGCCGAAAATCTCTTGAACACACAACTCGATTTACTAAACAAGACTGCAATCTTGGATCTTCAATATCATATACCAAAATTTGACTCAAAGCTTCTCGAATTCGTTTTTCTAATTTTTCTTTATGATAACTTCTCATAATCTCTCAATCCTATCTTCAATCACTTCAACTTCATATTGGCTTTGAATCCAGTTTTGTATGTAGCCAATTGTGCGTTGTAGCTCATTCCATTGAGTGTTGATTGACACAATAGATAATTCAGCTCTTTGCCATGTATCGTGCAAATCTGTTTCGCTTATTGCCACATTAAACTTCGACTTCAATTTTCGTATCATGGACTGAAGAATTCTTCTTTTTTCTTTTAGACTTTGAATTCCCGGCAATCTCATCTCGACAGTGAGAAGGGCAATCTCGGTTGCCATATTACTGTGGTTTTTCCACCATTTGGAAAACCTCAATAGTATCGCCGGCTTTCACGTCGTTAAAGTTTTCTATGCCAATGCCACACTCATATCCTTCACGGACTTCTCTGGCATCCTCTTTAAAGCGTCTTAGCGAAGAAACTTTTGATTCAAAAATGATGGAACGATCGCGAATAATACGTGCTTTGGCATTTCTTCGTATGATTCCTGATCGAACAATACAACCCGCGATGGAACCAGCTCTAGGTACCTTAAAGACCTGTTTGACTTCGGCTGTTCCAAGGACTTCTTCTGTTTCTTCGGGGGCAAGAACACCTTTCATTCCAGACTTGATGTCATCGAGAAGCTCAAAAATAATCCGATAGGTTTTTAGTCGTATAGATTTATTTTTTGCTTCTGCCCGTGCTCCAGGGCTAGCTGTACTATTAAAGCCATAAATGTTTGCTTTGCTGACAGAAGCTAGTAGAATGTCATCTTCTGTAATAATGCCAACACCCTGCCTAACAACGTTAAGCTCAACACCCTCTACTTTGATCTTATCAAGGGCTACTTGCAAAGCATCAAGAGTACCTTCTCCATCTGCCTTAATAATAACATTGAATTGTTCGACTGTTTCTTTTTCGGATAAGAAATCCTCAGCCCAATCTGCTTCATCTTCTTGAGGAGAAATTTCTTCTGTTTTCTCAGGAAGTTCTTTTTCTTGGTAGGGTATAAAATTCTTTGCAGCATGGACAACAGAACCTGGTTTGAGTATTTCAGGCAGTCCTTTTACATTAACAGGTGTTAGGGCAGCTGCCTTTTTAATTGTACTACCAAGATCATCATTTAAAACACGAATTTTGTATTCTGCGTTTCCATCAATTGTTATCACATCTCCTCTTCGAAGAGTGCCTGTTTGAACAATAATGGTGGCTTGGGATCCAAATGTTTTTGTTATATTGGATTCAATAACTGTTCCCGCAAAATCGGCTAATGTGCTGGTATGCAGCTCAATCATTTCAGCTTTTAGAAGAATCATCTCCAAAAGATCGTCCACTCCAATACCTTTTTTGGCTGATATAGGAACGACGATGGTATCACCACCCCACTCTTCTGGATTCAAGTCATGCTCTGCCAATTGCGTTTTTACTCTTTCAATATTTGCATTGTCCAGGTCAATCTTATTGATAGCAACAATAATGGGAACTTTTGCGGCTCTTGCATGATCAATAGCCTCAAGGGTGGTTTCTTTAATGCCATCCTCTGCTGCAACAATAAGCACGACAATATCTGTAATTTCGGAACCTTTTGCTCGCATAGCAGTAAAAGCTTCGTGACCAGGAGTGTCAATAAAAACAATCTGTTTTTCATTGCATTCAACACTGTATGCACCGATAGCTTGCGTAATTCCGCCCAATTCTTTATCGGCTACTCGGGTTTTACGAATATAGTCTAAAAGGGTCGTTTTGCCATGATCAACATGGCCCATAATGGTAATAACTGGAGCTCTTGGTTTAAAAAAACGATGGTCAATGGTTTCGTCAACGTTATACTCCAGAGGTATATCGTATGTTTCACACAAGGATTTGACAGCAAAACCGGGAACAGGATCTTTGGGAGAATAGGACACAATCCCATATTTTAGCAGCCGAGTTTGCAGCACAGTGTATTCTATGTGAAGCAATCGACACATCTGATCTGCATTAAAATAAACAACTTCTTCGTTTGATTTTTCTTCTTTTTTTTCTTCTTTACTTTCTTCTTGTGACTCTTTTTGGGGTTGTTTCTCGGTTGCTGTAATAGGAATCCCTTTTTTCAGGGCTTCTTCTTGTTTTTTCTTTTTTCTTTCTTCATTTTGAGAATGTACAATCTCTTGTACTGCTTCAGCTGTTTCTTGCTCTATTGTAGACAAGTAGCTTTTTACAGACTCTCCTAAATCTTTTAAAATCACCATTAAGGCTTGGGAGGTAACACCCAATTCTTTTGCTAGTTCGTACACTCGAACTTTCTTATCACTCATAAAGGTACATTCTCCTGTTCATGCGATTCATTCTTTTGTAAAACATCCAGTTTGAAACTGGTTAAACGGGCAGCTAATTTGACATTTAAGCCTTTTTGCCCAATGGCCAATGAAAAATACTGAGGTTTCACCAAAACGGTCGCCATATGGTTGTCTTGATCTATTGTAACATCTGCCTGATCTACCTTTGCAGGACTCAGGGAGTTTGCGATATACGCTGTAATGTCATCGCTCCAGCGGATCACATCAATTTTTTCTCCGTAGAGTCTTTTGCCTACTGCATTAATTCTTGAGCCTTTGGTTCCTATACAAGTTCCTACGGGGTCAATTTTTGGTTCGGAGGAAAAGACAGAAACCTTTGCTCGAACTCCAGCTTCTCTCACTATTTTTTTAACTTCAATTAAACCTTGTGCAAGTTCTGGTATTTCGAGTTCCATGAGAGTTTTCAATAAATTGGGGTGTGTTCTTGATAACATGATAATGGGCTCACGTTTTGATCGGTATACATAAAATATGTAGCAGTGAATCTGTTCACCTACTTGATAGTGTTCGCTAGGTATTTGTTCATCTTGCGGGAGAATTCCTTCTGCCTTGTTCACCTTTACATAGATGCGAGAGGGTGTAA
>CAYRWA010000080.1:0-79502 GCA_964427915.1 uncultured Caldisericota bacterium | reverse complement strand
ATTACTGCTTCTTTCGATTCACGATACGGTTCAACTTGTTTTAAAATGTCCCGTTCCTTAAATCGATCTATTCGCATATGCTTAATTTACAAAAAGTTTTACTTTGTGTCAATAGAAATTAGAAAAAAATCGATATTTTTTTACTTTTTGCAAATTAAGAAAAAGAGAAAGCAATCTATTGAAATTTTAGATACGAGTGCTACTCACTCGTTCTTGGGGTTTTCACCCAATGTTGAGGTTTTTTATCCAATACATGGAGTATCATGGCCCAAATATAGGGCAATGGAAGAAGAAAAACCAAAATACTAGATAAAATTAGTTTGATACATTCGATCCCAGGAAAGGAATCTAACGATAAAAAATGTTTCTCGAAAGTAAATTGATAATGATAGAAGCAATAAAAAGCGAAAAATATGTATGGTATGTTCATGAATAATAGTACCATTTGTACAATAGGATTAACAGAAATGAATTGTTTCGGCATCCATCCCATTTTAGACAATACAAATCCGACATTCATAAGAATGACTACAATCGCAGAAAACTGATAAAGAATCCACTCAAAGGGACCCTTCCAAAACAATTGCCAATATAGGCTTTGGTGTGTTTTTTTAAGGTCTGACATGACTTGTAAATGGCCCGAAGCCCATCGCAATCTCTGTTTAAAAAACTGACTCCAAAACGGAGGAGTTTGTTCAGTAGATATAACAGGAAGAAATTCGACCGGAACATGGCGAATTATGTAGGCTCGAATACCAAGGTCTAAGTCTTCGGTTAATGCAGTGGGATTAAAACCATGGATAGAAAGAAGCAATTCTTTGGGTACAAAAAGATTTGTCCCGCCAACAAAAGGGATTTTTTTAAAGATAATTGGAAGATACCATTCATGAGAAACGGCCTTAAAAAGACCTCCAATGCGCGAAACAAACCCCATTGTATAATAGTTTCGCACTTGATAAAGAGGTCCTTGCAAAATAGGTACGTTTCCTTTCTTTTGCAAGTATACTTTGGCTACATGAAGAAGAACTGAATGGTCGGGCCGACTCTCAGCATCGTAAAATCCTATCACATCTGCTCGAGGGTGTAGTTCATCGAGGGCATAATTGAGTGCTCTTCCTTTTGTAGACCGAGTTCTTAGGTTCGTATATGTACGTGGGTAGGAACCTGTATAATTTGTAGGAACCGACACTGCTTTCAGAGTTACACCTTGCATGGATGCATCTTTTATCATCTCCTCTGTAATTGTTTTTGTCGTAGGAAATGCTTTTTTTACATCCTCTTTTGACATACTTTGAATTTCTTGTACTGATAAGGTGTGCAAAAATGAATACATCATTTCTTCCAGTTTCAACATAACTTTTTTTAACCCGTTACGTTCTGTATAAGGAAATGCTTTCTGCAAGGATATCATTAAACACTTTTTGACTTCTTTTCGAGTATAGGGCATTTTTCGCAGTGCTTCTTCTAGAGATCCTTTTAGAGCATGCAGAACAGACGGATCAAATGTATAGGAAAGAGTGGATGAAAATTCCATATATAGTTTGTGGTAAAAAGGTCCCCAAAGTAGATGTTTTAAACGGTACATTAGTAACGCTTGTTGCAACTCTTTTGAAATGGATCGAAATGAAAAACCAACCTTCCTTTTGTGGATATTGTATGCATTTGCATTCTCTTTTTTCCATTTCTCAATTTCTGCCCACACAATCTCTACTTTCTTATCATTTTCTATTTGTTCTCTTTCGTCCACAATAACAAGCAGTTCATATTGATTGGATGGATAGTTGAGATGTATCGCATTATGAATGGTTTGCCGTATTACTGCACTCTCATTTTTGGCTGGAATCATAATAGAAATAAAAGGAAGTGGAGTCTCTTCAAAAGAAGATATCATTTGAATATCAGGAAGCGTTAAAGTGGGCTTTGCATTCCAGTAATATTTTTTACTGATTCGCTTCCAAATCAAAAGTCGAATGAATAAAAAAAAAGTAATGCCATAACATACAAAAGCAAGGGTATACAAAATGTTAGCCTTCATGGTACTCCATGCGAATAGCATTTTCTTCCTTTACATACTGTACAGTAAAACCAAACTCTTCTGCAAAGAAACGCAGAGGAATAAAGGTTCGTCCATTGCGTATTACAGGAGGTACTGGTAAGTGTCTTTTTTCATTGTTTACAGTAGCAGTTGTGTTGCCTATTTGCGCTTGTATAACTTTCCCATTAGGGATGCTAACCGTAATGATTTGAAAAATCGGTTCGTATTCAACTTCACACCCCAACAACGTCGTAAAAATTGTCAAAGGAATCATAGTATGAGAAGATTGTAGAAAGATGGGATATCCTACATCAAGCTCTCCCATGGAAGAAGATGCAATTTGCTGACCAATCGTGAACTGAACCCAAAAATTGGCATAATAATGAACGGGAACAATGGTTTTTGTTTTGTTTCCAGCACGATCTACTGCAATAAACTCAAGGGCATTGATTCCATCAATGCAAGTGTACTGTGTCATGAAGTTTCCATCCACTACTGGTAGCAGCTTATCATTAAGGGTTACCATTACATGTGGTTCTGTGTATCCATCAATGGAAATGGTTTCTCGAATCGTTTTTTGCCATGGAGAAGGACTTTCAATGTGAAGCTGGGGAGGAGTTTGATCCAAATCAATCAAAATGGTTGCTTCGCTTCGATGTCCTGCATCATCATAGACTAAAATGGAGTATTCATTTTCTCCCTCTTCCAAAAGCAAGGTTGCCTTCATTTGGCCATCCACAAGGGAAGTAATCTCCTGCTCTCCAATAAATCCATTACGGAAATGGGACTCTACAATGGTGATGGAGAACTGATACGCGATTTGATTGGTATAAACAGGTCCATCAGGAAGCTGGATGTAAGGAGGTAGTGTATCAATCTTGATGGTAGTGGATTGTACCTCTTCTTTGGCTTCTCCTTGCATAGAATAATACTGGACTTCATAGACCCCAGAAGACAAAACCAGAGTCTCTTGATACAGAATCCAGTCTTCTCCATTCAACGAGAACCACGTTTGGATTGACTCGGGTTCAAGTGAGTACACATCAAAGGATATGTTTGGCTTAGTCACATACCATTGGTTGTCTCCATTGGGAAAAGCTGGATCAACAATTATATCGGTTTGCGGGAGAGGAATGATAGAAAAGGGTTTGGATGCTACAGTTTGTGTTTCACTTTGAGTCGAAACTCCCAATGTATAAGAACCTTCTTGTGAAGGATTCACAAAACCAGCCTCTGGCGTAATTTGAATATGTACTGTTTCCAACGCTTTGATCTCACGGTGAATCGTAATTTGTATCATTCCCTCATGTGGCTTTATCATAACAGGAAACAAGTCTAAATTTTTATCATTCAATACAATACCGCTTTGGTAATCTTTGGGAAATTGAAACCGTGTGTCAACAAAAACAAATATTTTTTCCCCTGCACTTAATGAACCAGCTGGACCTGTAGTAAAAGATATATCCATGGAGGTGGGTTGCTGGACAGTACGGGACAAAACATCGACAGAAATTTGTTGTATTTTTGATTCTTGTATAGGTATTTTGGAGGAAGAGATATAAGAAACCTCTCGATTGGTAGCAACTCGAAAAATGTAATCACCGGGAGTGACCGGGTTGCGCAATCCTGCTTCTTTTAAAAACTCAACATGGACAACAGATTCGGGTGCAATATCAAGGGGTACATTTAAAATAATTCGATTTTCTGCTTTTTTCAGGAAAGGCGTGGTCTGCATGGGTACATTATTGATTAGTACACTATCTTTTGCCATTGTATTAGGAATATACATTCCCTGGGGCATAATAATGTAGATTTGCCCATTATCGGTTGTTAACTGTCCACCACCACCTGTTGTAAATGTGAGCTGAATAGAGGTATTAACGGTCACAAAAGGCGATCCAATTTGAACAGATAGATCTCCAATCATACTAGGGCCTATTTCAAACTCTTGGGATTCTACATTTGTGCCTTCTTTGCCCGTATGAACTTTGATCGTGTATCGTCCAACGGACGTAGGGTTCGTAAGGCCAAACTCTTCTTTTATCACAATTTCTACTGGGCTCTGTGCCTCAAACAACACAGGGGTAGGTATTTTTAAAGTCCCTGCCCCCTCTATAATAGCAGGCTTTGTTGTAGGTACTCCGTTTACTTTAATATCACCTGGTACAGAAGAATCAGGAAGTTTGACAGAAGATGGAAAGTAAATGGTGATGATTCCATTCTCTCTCATTCTACCTACCAAGCCAGTTTGAAACGAAATTTTCCATTCCGATTTTGTATTGATATATGGTTTGTCAATCCATACTTGTACATCCTGGATGACACTATTACGAATTTTGTAATAATTTGAATTAACTCTTGTGTTGTCTGCATTTGTCCAAACAACCAATCGATATTGATCTGAACTCGTAGGATTGGTAATGCCTGCTTCTAGCAAAAACTCTACCTTGACGTCAGACTCTTCCAAAACAACCATCCCTGGATAAATTTTCACGACGCGTCCATTCACAACAGGATCTGCTCCGTTGCAATACTGACCATTCACCAAAACATGCTCTGCAGAAATTGTAGTGGGTATCTTTGTTCCATAGGGAAATTCCACCATAATGGCTCCCCCGTAGCAGCTACCCAATCGTCCCGTGGACGAAGTCTCAAATCGAATTGTGTAGGCGGCTATCTCTCCCACAATATCAGGAGCAACTTCAACGGTGGGAGTTGTAATGATAGAGCCTACAATGGCGTAACTATTTGAAAGGGCCCAATAGGGTTGCTTACTAGTAGCAGCAGCCATACGATAACAGGCACCCCCTCGAGGGTTTTGTACTCGACAAATTCGTATGTACACAAGAGTAGTGTCAGGATAAGAATTGGGAACAGTGATCGAAACAATCTGATTGTCATTTTTATCGGTTTCTACATAGTATGAAGCTGGGATGCCATTTACCGTTACAGCATTGCAACCGGCATATCGTGTAAACGTAGTACCATATGGAAAGGCTAAATAAATTTTATCACCGGGGCTTAGTTTTCCACATTCATCTGTATAAAACATAACTGTATAGTTAGCAAGCTCTCCAGCAGTATTTGGCTCTACTCGGATTTGAACATCGCTAACTTGGGTAGCTCCTACATCAAATCGGAAAACATGCTTTGTTTCCCCAGACGAAACAAACATCTGGATTTGTCCTGCACTTGTTGCAGTGAAGGTGTAAGAGCGTGTATCAGAAGAAGGTGATCCGCTCCCTGGTCCTTCCTGGTACCAACGAAATGTCGCATCATGAACAATAGATCCATTCTCATCATAAGCAGTGGCAGTAAAAGTAACTGTTTCACCAATTTTTATGCACTGCACATTTGGTCTTACTTCAATACTGGTAACAGCTGCTTTTGTTCCTATTGGAATGAGAATGGTTGATAAAAACAATGCAATAAAAAATAAGACTCGAATCCTAGAGAACAACTTGTTCGTTTTCATTTCTCACTCCTTTCTGGGCAAAAGATGATATATATGGTGTCTTGTTTTTGATTGTATTTCACTTCCGACCCAAGAATAGTCTTGATGAATTCCATGGGAACAACAATCACTCCATCTACAATAGTGGGGGCATAATACACATCAATTTCTTCTACATTTTCTTGCTGGGAAACCTTAATAATGGAATCGTTGGGTCGCACATAGATCGAAATCCCACCTTTTTCCAGTATGGCTGCATTTAGTTTTGAATCCCATCGCAAGGAATATCCAAGTGATTCAGCAAACAAACGTATAGGAACATACACTTCTCCATTTTGTGAATCACGAAATGGAAACGGCTCAAGTTCAATTTCTTCTTCATTTAAGAAGCTTTTATGGTTGGCCAATTGGATTTCTATAACAGTGCCCGTATAGTGGAAGAAAGTTCTTTGTAGTTCGGTGCTATTCCCTGCCCGGTCTTCGCTGCGTACTAACACAATGTTTTCTCCTTCGACAATAGGAATCTCGATTGAAAAATTTCCATACGCATCTGTTTGTGCAGGCATTCCATTGACTGACAAAGTACTGCTAGGCTCAGACTTTCCAGTAACCACCATCTGGTACCCGCAAAATATCTGCCCTTCTGAAGGGTAGTAAACCGAAACTGCTGGTGGCGTGATATCAACAAACAAAGTAAATTCATCTGAAATACGGTGTCCTGCCTGATTAACAATATCATAAGAAACAGTATTTTTCCCAGGCTTCAAAGACATAGGAACTTGTACTTCATTGTCTAGAACAGGATATACTTCTTCGGATACTATCAGAAAGGCTGGTGATATCGATGCAATTTGAAATGTTACCAATGGATGTTCCGTATTAATCCAAGATCGATGATTAGGTGATATTGCAATGCAAGAAGGAGGATACGGATCCACTTTCCAGGAAATGGTCTTTATTTCCTCTTTGAGTCCCGAAGAACGTACTCCATAAAACGATAGTGTATGAAGTCCCTCGGGAATTGTAAAAACAAAATCGTCTAGTTTGCTAAATTCAGTTTGATTCAAAGAAACAAAGATGTTTTGCGTCATTTCTGAATAGACTTGCACAATAGGTGTCTCGGACATCCACCCATGTTGATTGGGTTTAGCTTGGTTTTGCATTGTATATAAAACGGAGTTGTGAGGAGTTTGCAGTAAGATAGGGTCTGATTCAAAAAACTCCTCCCAAGATTCTATAAAAAGAGTGCACACAAAAGAGTCTTCTTCGATTGGATTCCGAATTCCTGCGTCTAGAGAGATGGATATAGACAACAATTCGGTAATATTTGTAGGAGTTTGCAACCGAATGTTGTTGTTTCCTGTCTTCTGAACTTGCAAAGCAGTGGCGTCTGCGAAAGCAAAATCATGCGCAAACAATTCTGGTATAGCAAAAGAATCGGGAAACAATATGGTGATCCAAGATTCAGAAGAAATATGGTTGTCAGAAAGTGGAAGACGTAATTCCATAGACGTTGCTTCCCCTTTTTCATAGGTGCCCAAAGCAATAATGCACTGTGTTTTTCGAACCGGCCGGATGGATCCTGATAGAGTATCCTGAGCATACGAAAGATGTGTTGGAATGAAAAGGGTACCTGCTAAAAAGAGGGCTATAAAAAGTTGCAAAAGTTTTTTCATATTCGATCTCCTGTTCCGGGAATAGAATTCTCTTCCCACGAAACATCAGAAGCTATATACTGGCCATCTTTCACGTATACCTTGCAATATACCACTGTACCTTCTCGAAATACTCCTTGGCCATGGAATATGGTTGCTTCATTTAACTGAATAACAACGCCTGAATCCAGAAGAAGCCATTGTTCTTCTTCATCCCAATCAACAATTTCTCCCTGTAACATGAAGATTTCTTTTTCTACTCGGACTATATATCCTTTTAGAACGTTTTGGTCATATTGACCTGAAATCTTCACTGTTTTTCCAATTTGTATATTGCCTTGTATCTCTGTTAAATCGTCAATTTTTAACACGCAGCCATTATCGAGCTGATAGAGGGATTGATGTTCAATTTCTTTGGTAATAACAGCTTGAATATCCACTAGCGTTGAGAATGAAAATATACGCCACTGGAGAGCAATATGAATACCTCCATACGAAACAACCTTGCCTTGAAACATAGACACATTCTCTTTTTCTTCTATCGAAGAACGAAATACATAAATTCTACTTCCATCTTGTGGAGAATGGTAAATATCAATACCATTAGGGAGTGTTTCCAGATACTCTACGGCAAATTGAACTACCTGCGATTGATTCATAAAATGACGCTGAATAGCTATCCTATTTTGTTCTTTTTTGTATCGTATTGATTCTCCTACAGATAAGGGTTGAGACAATTGACTTTTGGGCACTACTTTTCCACTTAGAAAATAGTATTGATCCTCTTGAATGCCTACAACTATATCACTTTCTGTTGGAACATCGGGCACTAGATTTCTAGGAGCAGAGGGAGGAATCGAAGTAATTGTTTTACTAGGAGGTGTGGTGATTGCATTTTTTGCCCCTTCTTCCTTATGATTATGAGAAGCTAGGTAATACTCTTCTTTTTCTTCTTGATAAGGAATATGGGAGATCACATCTTCAACCATAAAGAAGGTTCCATAATCCAACCCCTCTAGGGTGATAGTATCGCGCTGAGAGAATCTTTGATCCAAGGAAGAAGCATAAAAGAAACTCATATCAAGTTTGTCTAGAACAAATCCATTGCGATAAACACCTGCAATTGTACCGGTTATTTTTCGAGGAGAGGGTTCTTGCAAAACAGACAAGGAGGTTATGACCCATTGATTTTGATTGGTTTGAGTAGCTCGGATAAACACATAGTCGTTTTTTTGCAAACGAGAACTCGCTTTTTCTCCGTCTAGCACTTTTTCACTAACAAAAAGTTCCTCTGAAAATCCATCTATGTACATGGAATTTTTATGAATAGACAAGATCTTTCCTTGCCAAGAAGAATCGTTTTCTAGAGGTAAATCAATTGCTACAATATTGTGTTTCGACGACATTGTTTTCACAGTAAAATGATAGGTTCTGAAAGGCTTCACCTGCTGCATGATGATGTAATCAGAAAACAATGGCTTGGTGAACAAATCTGTTTGTACCGCGCCCGTTGAATAATCTACAGACAATACCGTCGCATCAAACGATTCAAAAGGTTGTCCTGGAAGCAGAGTGAATTGGTCAAGATAGGAAGCAAATTCTTTCCAGGTTTTCCAAAGAGGCAACTTGGCTTTTTGTATCGCTTGGTAATACAAATCTTTTTGGGCATACTGATAAATTTGTAAGTAAGATACATCAGACTGCATCCCGATAAATTTTACAAAAAGAAGTCTATTGCGACTGTCTTCATTGTTACTATATAAAAACTCTCTCTCTTCTTTTGTTTCGCAATAATATCGCACAAACTGTAAATGATCATCCACCGCTGCTAGGGTATCAACTTCCTCAAAAAAAGTAGAAGAAGGCGTCTGCATCATTTCTTTAAATTTTTCATTCAACAATAAAGAGAATGTTGTATTTTGGTTGGCAACAGGCATCGTGAAAAACATTGTAAGTAACAAACAAACAGCTGAAAAGGCAGCAACAAAACCTTTTTGAAAACGCGATGTTGCTTTTTTCTGGTTTTTGTTCGGATTTTTGAGCGTATCAGCCGCAGTATAGATGCTATTTCGTATTCTCCAGTCCAATGCAGGTGTAAATGTATACTGAATGGGTTTTTTTGGAGTCCGAGAAAAAGCATGCAATTGAGAAGAAACATGAACGATTTCCTTGCAAGAAGAACATGATTCAAGATGCTCTTGAATCCATTCTGGCAAAGCTTCCTGTGGATGATTTTGGAGCCATTTTTCTACTTGTTTACAGATGTTCATGATGTGTGCCCCCCTTTTTTACAACTCTGTACCTTTTTGGCAAGCTTTTTTCTGCTATTGAACAGTCGGCTTTTGACAGTACCTTCAGGAATACAAAAAGTGATTGCCAGATCGGCAATCGTAAAATCTTCCATATAGAAAAGAGATAGCATTTTCTTTTCATCGCCTGACAACATATTCATGGCTTTTTTCAACAAAGAGACTTCTTCTTCATCAAAAAGGTTTTCATCTGTTTGAGAAGAGTTTTCGGGGGCATAATTATCGAAGTAATCTCCGCCCGTTATCATACGGTTTTTTTTCCGAAACATAGAGTTTGCTTGATTGTGCATAATCCTATGGAGCCATGGACGAATGGGATAATCAGTATTAAACCGATCAATCGTTTGGAAAAAAGTCATAAAGGCTTCCGCTGCAATATCTTGTGCATCATCGGGATTTTTGGTAATGCCAAAGGCAGCTCGTAAGATTTCTTGTTCAAATTCTTTGTAAATCACAGTCATAGCTTCTGAGTCTCCTTGCTTTGCTCGCAGTACTAATTCTTTTTCTTCTTTACGGGTTAATTTCATGATACTATTTCATGAACCCTGATAAGATCAACTTCATACATTGCCTGCCTTATGTTTTCTACTCATAATAGGAAAAGCAAGGGAAAAGGTTCAAAGAAAAAAAACAAAAACTACAACAAAACAAAATGGGAGAATGAAAGCAAAAAAACTAGGGATGTGTCTGTTTTTGCACAAAAGGAGCTTTGTCAGCAATCAAAGAGGCTACTTTTTCAAGAAATGCCTGGTCCTCTTTTGTAAAAGCTGCTTTGGTATGACTGTCAATATCAATAACCCCCAAAACAGTACCGTTGCGCAAGATGGGTACTACAATTTCAGACTTTACATGTAAGCTACAAGATATGTAATTGCCACAGTTTGATACATCCGACACAACCATCGTTTTCTTCTTAGAAGCAGCCTCTCCACATACACCTTTTGGAACTTCAATAAGCGTATGCTCCGTGGGTTGCCCTAAAAAGGTTTCCAATCGAAGGGTATTTTCCTCTAACAAGTAGATTCCAACCCAATCATAACGAGGGTTTCCATTTTTAAGATCGAAAACAACATCATTCAACATGTATCTCCAAATGGTGTTGGCAGATATAGTCTCGGTAATCGTTTGTAAAAGTTTCTCATATTTTGCTTTCATGGTAAGTATTATACAGATATCATGAAAAATTTCTCCCTTTCTTTTTTTTTGATACACTTCTGTGTATGAATACATGGCAAACCATCCTTTATTATTTCATCTCGATGGCTGGATTTTTATTGTCAATCCGTTTTTTCTTTTTTATTGTACTAGGATCTCAGGCAAAAATAGAACCACGAAAAACACTTCCTTTGCGTGAGCAAAAACCTCTATTTTTCAGCATTCTGATTCCAGCCAAACAAGAAACAAACGTTATTGTAAAGACCCTCCAAAATATGTTGCAGATCGACTACCCAAAAGAGAAGCAAGAAATCATCATCATTACAGACCAAAAAGAAACAATCGCCCAGCAAAATCACTCTACGAGATGTGTAATTGAAAACTGGATTCAATCCAACTTTGCCGATATAAAATTCTCAAAAAATCCCACTCAATCTACCTTTAAAAGTGAATTCATTCCCCCCATCACTTTGTTGGATGTTCCTGCTACCTATGACGGAAACATACCAGAATCCTATGTAGATCATCCAGTACCTTCCTCAAAAGGAAGGGCATTGAACTATGCTCTAGCGGTCCATTCCTTTCCTCATCCTAATCAATACTGCAGCTTCTTTGATGCGGAAACGCATGTTGAAAAATCTATTTTTTCCTACATTGAAGACCATACTCCTCTCCCCCAAAAAATGCCTGTGTGGCAAGGACCTGCCCTTCAAGTACGCAATTTTCATTATCTTTCTCTTTTTTCGAAAATTGCAGCACTTGCACAAGCTTTCTCTCATGATTTTACATTGCCATCTCTATTGCGTTGGATTCCTTTTTTAGGAGGAACAAATATGCACATACCCTATTCAATAGTTCAATCTCTGCATGGTTTTCGTGCCAATTGTGCTACAGAAGATATTGAGATGGGACTTCGAATATGGGATCACTGGAATGAAATTCCAAAATTTCTTCCGATTGTCTGCACAGAGCAAACCCCTTTCAACTTGCTTGGTTACTTCGTGCAACGATTGCGCTGGGGAAAAGGAATTATTGACGTGCTTCTACGGGCAAACAAATCGTTTGTTCATTCTCCAAAAGAACGATGGTGGATGCTTTGTAAACTATTCTTTTTAGGGCCTTTTGAGTGGTATCTATATGGGGCTGTGTCAATTTTCTATCTAGTTCATACTATGCGACACATCGGCGTTTCATTTTCTACTTTCGATGCTTCCTATTTTCTGTTCCTAGGAGCTAGTATACTATTCATCCTTGCCTTGTATGTTCGATATCGTTGTTACATGCAAAGCAATGAAGGGTTCTTTCGAAACATTTTCCAGTTCTTTCTTCTGATGCTATATATGATTACTATTTTGCCGTTTAGTAGTTTTCTATACGGATTGCCTTTCATTTGCGGTAGTATTCTTTCTGTTTATCAAAAAATCAGACACAAAGAACCCTCCAATGAAAAGGAATTCTGGAAAAAAACACCTCGGACTACGGAGGTTTAGCAGCCGCATCAACCTTTCAAAGAATCCACAAGTTCCCACCCCTCTACTGTCACGGTTTCCTTTGTAGCCCCTTGGTAGGTAATGTGGGCGCCTAGGTATTGAAAAATGATATCTGCTCTCGCTATATAATGTCTGTCCCCAACTGCCTGAACAAAAGGCACTTCGATGTCATCTATAGCGCCATTTTTACTGACAAACGTAGCCTGGCTTCCATCTACATCTGTAATGAACTCCCCTGCACTGGTTTGAATGGTAATGGTTTTTTCTTCCATAGTACACTCCATAGGAAACAGGAGTTGTAAATCGTATAAAGAAAGCCATATCATATCATCTTTCACCAAGGAGCATAAAGACCCAATAAAACAGGCATCTTCTATAACAAAGAAAGGAGAACCATTTAGAAATTCCCATTTTGGATACAAGGTTTGCATCTGTATTGGAATTCGTTTTTTTACGGAATCGATCTCAAGGATAATCTCCAGTGGTACTTGTTCTTGAAACATAGCAAGACCTTCCATAGAAAACTGTATGCAGAAGGAATTCTGTTTTTCTGGGAGTGCATCAGTTCCCCAACGCAATCGCTTCTGATATCCACTTATGCCAGGGGGAAGATGAAACTTCATGTCGGAATATGCTGCAGGGATAGAAACAGAAAAATGCCCCTCGGAAAATCTTTGGTTTGGCAGTATCTCAAAGGACAGGTGATCTGGGACAATTACAATATCCTCTTCACAAAGAGGTTTCGGGGAAGAAGGAACGTCTTTTCGAAGCATCAAAATTTGACCTGTTTTTTCATTATATGCAATAAGAAAATCAGAAGTTTGTGAAAAACAACCAATGGATACATCTTCTAGTGGGAAAGTATATACCCCGCGAACCATTTGATCCGAAATGGATACAATGGAAGAACTGTGACGATCCAATACTTGGAGTTCATTCTCAGAATACACAGCGCGATCCAATCGGGAAGAACTTCCTACAAAAGCGAGAGATTCAAAAGCAAGGAAACCTGCTACATCATAAACAAATATTCCTTTTCTCTGAGAATCCAATAGAAGAGCTTGGTCCTGATCGTCTAGGTCAAGTTGATCAAAAGAAGATGGAATTTGCATGGTGATATCCCCAGACTCTAATCGACATGTATCTGTCAGTTCACCGTTAAAATCAAACCAATAGAGCGCCTGTTTATATTGATCCAAAATACAAAAACCATTTTCATTTACAGCCAATTGATCAGGATAGATAGAGGACTGAATCTGAAGTTTTTCAGAAACTATGGTCTGTTTCCTCCCTTCTTCTGTGATTTTAAACTGACGAAACCAAACCTCTCGGGTTTCTTGTTTTAAAAACACAATAGAATAGGAGTTTTGCAACCAATACGTTGCATAAATTGGGTCTGTCCCAGGATTGGTTGAACCTGTAGAAAGAGTTTTTACTTCACCTGTTTCAGTATGAATAAGTCGTATTCTTTGTTCGCTTTGCGGAAGCCCTTGTTCAATGGCAAGATAACGCGAGTTTGGAATGGGATGAATAGAACGAACATGAGAAATAAAGCTAAAGTCTTTTTCCGTTTCCTCTGCTTCTTCGCGAATGAGCTGGCGTTTAGAAGACGGAGATAAGTTCTGATCAAAAGAAAACAACCCGCTTTGCAAGGCAGTGGTTTTCTGTGCCTGATACGAATACCCTAAAACAATCATTTGATTGCCGTATAAAGACATTTTTTCAATCATATCAAACTCGAGTTGCAGATCTTTTTCTTCTTCTTGTTTGGTTAGATCTTTTGTTACATCATACGCATATAGCTTCGTGGGATTTCGGAGTGAACTAATCAAGCATGTAGTAGCATCAAGCATAAATAGTCGATAGCAATAAGACAATGGTAGTTCATGCTCTTGCAAGTTTGATCCATCAAGCTGGAGGGTTACCAGATAGCCCCAATAGGCACATGCATAGAGTGTATCCTCCATGATTTCAAAGCTATATAAGTAGCTGGGAATGTGAATTGTAGATAACAGTTCTCCAGAGGCAATATCGTATAAATGAAATCCTTGATAAAGGTCCAAAACATACAAAATATCGCCTGCTACTTCCATATCGACAATGGTTGAATAATGCTTGATAGGTTCTAGAAACGCATCGGAAGAAATGGATTGAATTGTGGTATGAAGCTGCGATGTATGCCGATCAAAAACAAAAATTGTATTGTCAAATGAAAGTAGGATAAAATCTTTATGCATGCGGAAAAACATTTGGTTTACCAGGTGACTATGAGAAAGAAAAGACGGTTCTTGTTGGTAAAAGGAAGATGGGTACTCAAATAGACAAGAATAGGATTGGTCTTCAATACGGTATATTCCTGTGGGAGTACTAGCATACAGTTCATCTTCATAGACATCAAAGCAAGTTGCCATTGCCATGGGGTGTTGCGTCCGTCCAAGAAATGTAAGCAAGTCCTTATCTACCTGTTTTTCCTCATTTGGATGCAAAATAACTGATGGAGTCTCTTGATGTATAGGTATTGAAGAAGAAATCTGAAGAACTTGGGAGGGAGAATATACGCTAAAAGACAACTCGGGGAGATACTCCAACAACTCGTTATTCACCATCGTTGTTCCATCAAGAATGAGAGGGATATGCGTAAGTATCTTCTTGTGCCCGTTAACAATAATTTCTTGTTCCCCAGGAACAAATAGCAATTCTGCCTGTTTCATATGAATAGAAACCATGTTTGTTATGGAATCCCAAGAAATGGTTCCTCCCAAGGCCTCTATTACATCTCGAAGAGGCAAATAGGATCGTTCATGCAGTAGCTGATAAGGTTGTTGCAATGTGATTCTTTTCCCATTTGCTACCGCTCTATTGTCGTGAAGGTGCATTTCAATAGAACGTGCTTGATGCCACTGCAGCGGAACTTCTACGATATCACCCTCCATATCATCTATGGTAGGCTGCAGAAAAATTTGGTTGCCTTCTGTTTGATCCACAACAATAGCAAAAGTTCCATCCTCGTTGCATGAAATCGTTCTTCCATTCCATTTCACAACAGCTCCAGGAGGTTGAACAGTTCCATATAGTTCCATGCAAGAGGAAAATTCATAAACGTCGTCTATTGCCAATATTGGTTTTTGTAGTTCTAGTGGTTTTTCTTCTACCATATATACAATTTTCTGTGCATTGTCTGTTTCGTTGCCATCTTGTGCACAAGAAATGTGTATTTCTTCTACATGCTTTCCTGCTTCAAAATTCGTGGTTGTTAAGGATACATCTCGAACTTCCCTAGGAAGAAGCTGATAAAATTCAGTATATTCTTGTCCCATTTGAATGGTTCCAAAATCAATGGTTGTCATTGAAGTATTTACTATTGTAGACACAATATGTACTTCTTCGCCGACAATAGGAATCAATGGGTTTACAGAAACAGCCTTCAACGCAACATTCGGAGAATTGTTTCTAACGGTACGGAGAAGATCAAAGAAAAACTGAAGCGAGGTAGGTTGATCTTTAAAATCAATTTGCGAGAGAAATCCGGAATAAAACCATCGGTTGCGATTCTTCAATAAGGCAGCATGACCTTTCTCATCAATAGCAACTACGTCTGTAGAATCAGATACACGAATTTGATGCCAGTTTCTTCCTTTGGGCAAAACGGTATACCGATTTTGAATCTGATAGGAGGAAGAAAATGTTTCATACTCAGATTGAAGAACGATTTCGGTATCGGTGGTAGATGTACGATACAACTGGAAAGAGTCTTCTGGATCAATGCCAAAAAAGGATTGTATAGGTTGCAGGTTAACACCATTGTTGGATTGTCCCAGACACAACATGCCAAGAACTACTCCTCCGTGGTCTGTAAACCTCTCTAAAGCAGCCTGACAAGACTGAAGGGGTTGAGTGGGGGAAAAATTATTGGTATACAATACAATCACATCGTAGCCAAGTGTTTCAAAAGACAAGGAACCATCTTCATAGAATTGCAGTGGTACTTGCGTAATTTCCATTGGTTCATTCTGGGAGGCAAAATAAGAATTCAATGCATCTACATCAAGAGCTCTTTTGATGTAATCGGGTGTTATGCCAGATTCTGCCGTCAGAACTCCTATGCGAAGCAAGGGTTCATTTGTGCATTGGGTACTCCATTGAATGGTATTATCCGATCTATTGGATTCGTCTTTCAGATTTTGTGTCTCAATGCGGTATTCTTTTTTCCCAATAAGGCTTGGTCCAGCATTGTAGTAAAAGATTTTCTTAGAAAGCACAGGAATATTTTGGTATTGTACTCTATGAATCTCTTTGTCATCTTCTATTAGTACAACATCGCAATCTGTTACAGGAAAAATCCCGTCATTTCTCACAGTTGCGTATTGACAACGACTTTCTCCAGGACGCATAAGGGTTTGCACTGCAGAAGATTCAATGACAACATCATGATTGTATCGACCATGAAAAACAATTCGTTGTTCTTTTTGATCTGGAGTAATAAATCGAAGAGCATATGTCTTTTTGTCCAATTGGTTAAAGGTCTTTTGATGAATACCCTGCCCGGTAGATTCTATGTGCATGTCTTCAACAAAAGGTGCATTCATATTCGAATACTCCGCTTTGACAACGCGTAAAACGCTTTCCACAGATTGAATCGTCAATTCCTGACCATCATCAATAGAAAAAAGAGGCCAATTACGAAAATCTTCAGGTTGCGTTTTTACAGGAAGGATTTCGGGAGTCTTAGAAGAAGTCTGAACAGACTGAAAAGGATACTCAATGGTAGGATCTCCCTGTAAAGTAAATCCAAAATACGTTTTTACATTGGCACCATTCATTCCCCACATTAGTTGTTCATCGGCATAATATGTCATAGCTTTCAATGCCCAATCACCCAAGGCCCCCTCGCCTTCTGAAAATCCTTTCATAAAGTATTCCAATATTGCATCCATGTAATGAATAGATTTCAACTGCGCAATACCATTTTGATAATGCAAAGACCATCCAGCATAGTTTACTCGAGCACCTCCGACATAAGCGATACCAGTTCCTTCTGACAAGACAACTGCTTCGGAAAAACTTGTTGGATAGGCATAATCAGTATTGTTTTTAAAGGAAGCGCTTGCCAACCGATTATCCCATGCACCATTGCCACAAGCTTCGCTTAGAACAATAGGCAGATACGATTTCTGGGGTACAGACAATAGGTCTTTTGCATTGGCATACCCTGGCTCCAAAGCCAGTCCTTCTCCAGAACCATGACCAAAAGCCCATAAAAATCCCCTTTTCCCTTCCTGTAAAACGCGCATAAATTCATCTTTGTTAAATTTGTTTTCTGTCCGATACAATTTTTCAACCTGGAGAGAAGAAAAATAATCTAAATTGACACTTCTGGATGTTGCTAATTCTCCTAAAAAGTGTTCTCCAAAGGGTGCTCCTGCCATAATGGTAGCATTTGAAAGCCATGAAGAATCGTCTGCTACAAGCTGGGAGTAAAGCTTTTGTTTGTGGACAACAGCAGCAGCTTCTTGTTTATCTCGCACAGATAGCCTTCCAACAGCAATTTCCATGGGAACTTCAACACCCTTTGCATGAGGAGAGGCGTAGTAAATATCTGTGGGGACCCACTGATCGTAAGTGTTCCTTCGGTCGGGTGATAAGATGTAATAGGAAGGGGGGACGCAAGTAGCATCTCCGAGAATGGTTAGATAATTCACCCCCTCTGCTTCTATGGTTTCTTTCAAATAGGATCGGATTTTAAAAGCCAACTCATAGTCGTAGGATGAAACTCGGTTTCGCACCGATTCCGCCACATCTAAAAAACCAGATACAGAAGGATAGGTCGGAGCTTCTGCAGGAGAATAGTCCTGCATACTGGACAAAGGAACAATGGTAGATGAATAGCCTCGTTCTTCTTGAATCTCTTGTAGTACTTCTGCTTCTTTTTGGAATTCATCAGGAGTAAGAATTATAGCTTTTTTTGAAGCTTTATTAGAAGCAACATACGAACGAGTAGTACACCCTATTTCAAAAGTGTATTTTTCGACAAGGTATAAATCTCCCTGATATAGAAAAACAGGGAAACATGTTATTTGTGCATATCGATTGGATGTGTTTCCGGATACAATGAAACGGACGTTTTCTTTAGGGAAAACTGTTTGAATCTCTTGCGCAACCACAACTTTAGATTTCATTGTGGATGCTTCTAGATGTGTGGGTAGAAAGTCAGATTCTCCCTCCGATATAGTAGTTAACTCGTTAATGGGGAGAGGTTCTTGGGCAATTTCCAAAGGAATCCCCATTAAGGGCATTTTCTGAACCTTCATAGAAACAGTTTTTATATAGGCTATGGTCTCGCTAGAACCTAGAGGATATTGAAATGTATCCATAGGGACAATGGGCTTCTGGGGTTGATAAAAAGAAGGCAGTGATCCTAGTGAAATTCGGTTGCCCTCTTGAGATGGTTCCATTAATAATGTATCGGAGCAATAGGCTCTTTGAATCGTTTTAATGCGAAGCTTTGCTGGGTTTTGAACATGGACTTGCAATGTAGCAGGTAGAATATCGTCCAAGACAGGACGATTAACCTGTGCATGCAAAGCAGGTATATGCGACAAACAAAGCAAAGAAACTACAACAAAAACAACAACCGATTGTAGACGTTTCATAAGAGCCTCCAGATTACGCAAAAGCTATCTTAATTATAGACATTACCGTCCAGAAATGGTAACAGAATTGGCTCTTCTATGTATTAAATTTTTCTTATATGTAGCATAGAGAGTGGGTTCAATGAATACATCTCCTGCCACATTTTTATGAAACAAAGTACCTTCTCGTCTATATCTTTGTCCTTGGGCATTTTGATACACATACCAGTTTTCATTTGGTTGTGCTTCCAATAGAATGTCATCAAATGAAAGGTAGTACAAGTCTTTCTTTGTATAAATCTCACAGGGAAACAGCTGTTCCATGAATGCAATATCAATCCAGCAAAACTGTTGTTTCTCTTGAATGAAACATGGATTTTTGGACCACACAACGCCCTTCCAGGTATGAGCAAATATGGATTGGTCAAACAAAGTAACAAACGGATCTTTTTGCTTCAGATGAATGGGAAGAACTTTTTCAAATCCATCTACAACAACTTTTAGTTGGATCGTTTTTTCTTCTAAAGCAGTAATGGTAAATGTAAGAACCTGAGATTGTCTTTGTTGTATTTCACCAAGTTGTATTTCTGGATCGTCTATGACTACTTGAAGATTATCAAATGGTTTTTTCACATATATACCCGTAGATTCCGTTCGTTGCAACCCTGCATAAAACTCAATGGTCAGGTCTTCTGTTGAAAAGAAAATGTCTTCGTCTGAGGAAACAGTTTGTTCATCGAGAACTAGAGAATCTTTAGCTACAATACCCTCGGAAGAATCGTAATATAGGATTTCAGTACCTGCTATATCAAAAGAAACAATGGAAGAAGTTCCTATGGACTCAACTGGAATCGTTTCCACGATTTTTGTCTCATTGCACTTCATGATAGCATTGGTTAGTGCATCATGTATGTAAAAGAAACCCCCATCAACCACTAAGTTATTCATTTGCAAGGAAGTAGTAAAAACAGACAAATCCAATACCTTCTCAAAACCATCTTTACATGTTGATGAGTATATTGCTTTCCCTAGTGGATCTAGGAAGTACAGCACGTCGCCCACCATAGTAAGATTAGAAATGGAGAGTGGAATGTCTTTTTGCTCCTGTGGTATACAGTATTGTCGGTTTTCTAGAGAACGAGAAGAAAAATTAAACCAAAGCAGAGAGTTTTTGTATGTATCATTGATGATTAAATATTCATCAGAAAATGCATAAGAAGCAATCGAAAAATCACCACTTTCAAGGCGTACCTTGTAGGGTCCTTTATGGTCTGGCTTATCCTTGCTGAAATCAGTTACATCCAGTAACAAAAATAAGAGCAATTCCTCGTCTTGGAAATCAACATCCAAATTCAATACAGAATACGAATCATTTCCCCAGGCATACCCCAGCGATCGAGAAAAGTAGGGATTCTTCGTTGTTTTTACAGTATGACGTACTACCTTGCCCTCTTGTGCATAAAATACTACATCCTCATTTCCAGGTATATTTTGCGTGCAGATCAATCGATTTGCTTGCGAGACAATTCGTACATTCTTAGGATTGGGAATCCAATTCCGGATTCTCTTACAATCAGAAATATCGTCTTCTAAAACAGAAGAGACTTTCTCTTTTTGAAAATCGACTTGCACAATTTCTGACGTAAAATCTAGCAATCCTCCTACAGAGTTTACCACAATCCCATAATGCGAAGGTCCGCTAGCAATATAACCCAAGGTTCCACGAAATCGAGAGAAAGAAGAAATATCGTCCCACTCTTCCATGTCAATAGAATCCTGTGATAAGATTTGTTGAAATGGAATCGAGATCCATTCATTTTCGTCATATAAATCATACAGCGCCAAAGTTTTTTCATCTTTAAAGACAATTTTGAAGTTTTCATACAAATTTTCTACCTGACACATGTGCAAAGATTCTTCAGACACATTGTAAACTGCTATGGTGTCGTATCGTGTAGATGCTACTACATAAGGATGCAAGTAGGTTATAGATGTACCATATTTCAAACCAATCGTATACAGGTGTTCTTGGGTGTGAACATTGTATATCATCATGCCATTTCGAGGACACAATATGTATAACAAATCTTCGACAAGAACCATTGCATCGATGCGATAGTAGTGTTCTTTTGCTACCAGAAGCAAATCCTTTTCCTCTTTTGGCAGAAACAGGGATAATTCCTGTGTATCTCGATGAATCCGATAAATTCCTTCCTTGTTAGGAACAAAGAAATAATCTTTGTGAACAGCAAAGGAAAATTTGTCAGGATCGTAGGATAAGAATTGATTGTTAAACTCTTTTGGATACGTATGAAAAGAAATTTCTTCTCCCTCCATGTACTGATGAATTCCATACTTTGTAGCTACGAAAAGGTTGTCTTCGTATTCCTGGCAAGACAGTACATAAGAAGGAATCTCTGCTTTGGCTGTAAAAATTTCTTCTTTTTGAGAAGAAGATGGTAGTTCTGATTCAGTTTTTTCAAATGCAGGTTTCAAAGAATTGGATCGATACGCTCGTAAAATAATAACTTGAGAACTTCCCTCCCATTCTATTTCAGCAGAAAAGCAATCCGCAATAAACCGGAGGGGAACCATCGTTCGCCCGTTTATTATAATCGGAGGAGTATCCATGGAAATGGTTTCTTCTATCCCTTCCACCACTCTGATTGCATTTTTATTACCGATTTGCAACGATATAGATCGATTCATATACCGCAACTGTATGGTTTGGGTGTTTGCATCCCACTCAATCGAAGCGCCAAAACAATTTGCTATGGTTGAAATTGGAACTACTGTTCTCCCCTTAGCAATAACAGGAGGTGAATCAATTTTTACCGACTCGCCTTGCGATATAACGATGTCATTTCCAATATGGAAGTACACTTCGTTTTGTTCCAACCACTGCAAGGGTATATCCAAAGGATCTCCTTGGACATCGTCATATTCTACAAAACATCGTAGATACTCAGGGGCATCTTCAGGACTGATACGTACTTGGAAATTACCCTTGCTGTCAACAGGATATGATTGATCTCCGATTCGAAGTGTGGAGCTAGGATATGCAGTACCAGAAATGGTGTAATGGTCGCCGAAAGCATACATGGTTGTTCCTGTCTCATATTGATGGATTGATACGGATAAATCCTCTTTCGATGGATGAGGTTTTTGGGCAATATACCGCAGCGTATAGTGGTCAATAGGGTCTTCTTTTTGATCACCAGACCAAATGGATAGTTCATGCGAACAAGGGCCAATCTCTTCGCTCTTCAAAATCACCTCATAGCGTACTCTTTGGTGCCCCGGTAGAACGCCCAGAAACACTTTCTCTTCTTGTTCTACCTGCAACCATATTTCAGACGTTGGGATATTGCCATGATTCTGCACTTCAACCATCCAGGTAGAAGGCGTATAGGCTGCAATGAAAGGCGTAGAATCCTTTTTCTCAACAAGTGTAATAGTTGTTTTGTGACCAGGAGCAAACAATGATAAAAGAAGGTCGTGAAACAGTTGAAAAGTGTCGGATGTATCAGTAAAATACCGGTTGTACAGAAGCCCTGTAAAGAAAAAGATATGGTCGTCTTTTTGAATCAGGGATAATCCTTTTTGAGAACTGGTTCCTATCACTTTGCAGTTCTCTTGTAGATGAGAACTAGTCCAGTTTTGTACTCTCTCTTTATCGTCTTTTGGAACCAACATGTACTGGTTTTCAATTTGATATGTTTTTGAGTCGCTTTCCAACCGAAAATCTGTTGTTGTTTCCTCTGCGAAACCTTGAGAAACCAATACATCAGGTCGAATCCCAAAAAAGGTTTGCAATGTTGTGAATTTCATATTCATTCTTTCGTTTCCAGGGATTGCAGAATGAATACCCAGTATTTTTCCACCGTTTTGAACAAATGTCTCAAGCTCTTGAATCATTTGATTGGCATTACCTGGAATCCAAAAAGATTCAAATAATACAAGAGCATCAAATCCAAGAAGGTTATAGCTAATGCGACCTTTTGGATCTTTCATATACTCAACCACCTGCAGTTCAATATTCTGGTTTTCTTCTGCAAATCTCTGGTTCAACTCTTCTAAATTAAGAAGTTCTTGGGCAAATATGGGATAATACATTTGGGAGCTAAGAATACCAATGCGGTAAATAGGATCATCAAGGACCTTGCAAGAGGTGGTTCGCTCGTTATCAGCTATGTATTTTTCTCCTTGGATATCACGGATGGTTGTTTCAATTGAATATTCACCCACGGATGGAAAGGAGTATTGAAAATAAAGCGACTCCATGGAGTCTCGGTTCACAAAAGGAAAAGTCTTCCCAACAGAGTCTCCTGTAGAACTCACTATGTCAACTTTTACATTGCGGACTGTATGAATTCCCTCATTCACCACTTCCACGTAATGAGCCCTTTGTTCATTCGGTCGCAGTAACGTAACGTCGTAGGATTTTTGCAGAGACAGATCGTATTCGTACCGTCCATCAAAAACAGCTCTTTTTTCTTTGTAATCGTTTGTGGAAAAACGAATGGTTGCATAGCCTTTTTGCAAAAAGTTTAATGGCATTTCAATCATTTGCTCTTGTGTTTGAGAAATCTCTCTTGTTTCAAAAATATCATTTTGAGTTTGATCCAGCGATGCATACACGTATTGAATAGAGGGAGAATCGGTTTGAATTGTACACAAGGCCTCTTGATCAATGGAAAGAATCGTATCGTACAACGAATCGTACAATCCCTCGGTAATATCAATTTCTGGAACCGTATATGCATCCGATTTTTCAGGCAAAGGAATAGACAGGGTTGGGTCTCCGAGTAATGTGAATCCGAAAAGAGTTTTGATATGAGCAGGATGAAGCCACATAGAAGCCGAATAATCATGCACATAGTATTGTTCCAGTGCTTTAAGCGTCCAGTCACCTAAACACAGGTTTGGATATTTGTTTGTAGTTAGGAAGAAGTCTTCCACAATTCTGTCCATAAATCCTAGCATAGAAACCTTTTGGATACATTTCTCTTCGGTGATATTGTAAGAGGCATAATTAACTCGAGCTCCTCCAATATAAGCAATGCCAGCTCCGGGAGAAGCTAGAACTGCTTCGGAAAAGCTCCTCGTATAAGGTACATCTGCTGGAGTTGTAAATCGAGTATCCCAGGATCCGTTACCACAAGCTTCGCTTACAAATACTGGCAATTGCTTTCTGGCTGGAAGATGCTCCAAGTCCGACCCTTTTACAGTATCTTTCTCAAGCATGAATGCAGTACCAGATCCATGTCCCATATTCCAAAGAAAAGTCTGGGGTTCATTTTCCAGTGTATTCAAAAACACTTCCCTATTAAACAATCGCGATGTTTGAAAATTCTTATGTATCGAGAATCCGTTAAAAATATCTTCGTTAATAACGCGACATTGTGCCAATTCTCCGAAAAAATCTCCTCGGAATGGATCTCCGCTAAACAATGCCACGTTATTCTTCCATACATCTTTTTGTTGAACTCCCTGGCGGTATCCCCTGATCTTTTCAATTTGCTGTTGAGCCTCCTCTTTATTCTGGACTGGAAGGCGGCCGATACTGATCTCAAATGTCAATTCTTCATCGTAAAATGGCGATGCATAATAAATATCTGTGGGAATCCATTGATCGATAGCATCAAGCATATCGGGTGAAAATTCATAATAGGAAGGAGGAATATAGGTAGCATCCCCGAGGATGGTTACATAATCAACGGCATCCTCTTGCAATTTTTCTCGCAGCATTGACCGAATACGCCCAGCAAGTGTTTCATCGTAAGCTTCTATGCTTTTGCGAATATCATCAGGGGCATCTGCAAAACCAAGGCTTATGGAAGGACTCTCTGCTACTGGATATGCTTGAACCTCAGATACGCGAACAATGGATGTATCAAATCCATCTTCTTGGTGCATTTTCATTAGTTCTTGTGCCTGAGGAAGTAGTTCATCAGGAGTCAAGATCAAAGAAGAGTTGGTCTTTTCGTCAGGCCTTTCTTCTTCGTCTGTTGATTGCAAACCAATTTCAAAGTGAATCTTTGTGACCACATAAACAGACCCTTGGTATAGGTATATAGGATTGACATGCAATACAAGAAATCTCCCTTGGGTAGAATTCTCGATAGCATGTTGCACATTTATACTAGGGTAGACATTTTGAAAATCGTAAACAGAGACGCTTGTATTGATCATTTCATTTGTATTCATTTCATGGATGGTGTTGGAATTATGAATACCAGATTCTGGGTCGATCTGTTTCCGGAAATCTTCGGCATGTAAAAACGTCTGCACAGGAGGAGCACAAACGACTGTATCATGAGGTAGTGACACTTTTTTTGCTTCTACATGTTGCGTTCGTATATAGCTGGGTCTATTGTTGTATTCAATGGCAATTTTTTCTGTATAAATTGGAAGAAGAGGTTTGCCCGGATCACATGTATAAGAGCAATTTGGCAATTGAAACACAAGACCTTCTTTTTGCTGAAGAACTTGCAGCTCATCTTGCAAAGAAATGGTAAAAGACCGCTTTGAAGAAGCTTCTGAAGAGGCCTGTATGGAATTGGATAGCTGTAAAAAAGAGTACGGTTTTGTAGCTGCTACAGCTTCAGAATACAGCAAGGGTGAAACACCCAACAAAAAAGATAACAAGATACTCACAATGATTCTTATTCGTTTCATTTACTCCCCCAAAAAATTAGATTAAATAAATCCTATCATAATGTATTTTTAGGTTTCTGCAATAAAACGATACACTTCTATCAATTCTTTTTCGGTTCGCATACCAACTATCCCACCACCTGGCAAGACAGCTACTGGATGCATAAAACCTTTTGGAATCTTCATATACCGTACTTTCATCTCTGGGTTTTGTTGATGAAGGGGCTCTATGATACCAATCGTATGCGAATCAACCCAATAATATATCGCTCCATTTTTATCACACCCAAGGCATCCACCTCCCTCCCATTGTGGTTCAAAAAGGGATATTGTAGTGATGGATGTAGGACTCATTGTTTTGTAACGAGTTTGTTGCAATTGAAATGACATTTCTTCAGAGGAAAAATTGGTCGGGGGTGCACAAAATTTCACCTCACTCCCATGAGAAAAGAAAGCTTCTTCCTGAGAGGGGTCAAAAATAGAAATAATCCGTGCTACCTTGTTCACATACAATCCAATGTGGGTAGAGGGTTGAATCGGAACATCATAAAATCCTTGTACAGAAGTCGTTGCAACATCCTTTGTAGCAAACTCCTCAATTTCTGATAGCAACCGATTTTCATTGGCCTTCATGTGAATTTGAATTCGAAAGATGGGTCCTGGCAGTACCGAAAAAAACGGATCTACCTGTAGCAAACGTTCGGGATTGTAAAAAACAAAACCGATATCAAAAGAACCGCGAAATTCCCCCTCCATACTATAGTATAGAATTCTTTTTTGGGCTGTATCCATCACATATAGGATTTGATCCTCTGCAATGTGGAAAGTAAAGCCAACCAGTGCAGGTATTTGAGATATCTCGGGTCGCCTAAGTTCTGGGAGTGGTATCTCATCTATGATCTCACCCCGAGAAGAAACGCGAACTAGGCGGGGGCCATATCCATCTGCGATCCACAGAGTATCATCTTCCATGGCCTGAAGTTGCGTTGGCAAAGCTCCCGATGATATGCCATTGCAGGCACTCGGATCATATCCTTTTAAACCAATACCGTCAGATCCTTCTCCCCATAAAAGTGTAAAACTTGGAGCCTGTTGAGAATACTCAATTGTCTGTATTTGATCTCGTACTGGTACATTTCCAATCATTTCAATGCATATAGGTTGCTGAAGTTGTTGGGGAATTGCTTTTGGAGTTTTTGGTGAAGGCAACCTAGAAATAGTAGTAGAAAAAGGTATCGAGGAATACGCCAAAAAAATACATCCTAGAAAAAAGAGTAGGAGTAATTCTTTGACATAGCTTTTCTTTTTTGAATCCACAGGCGTCTTCGATCGTATACTCATGAGATTCTTGTGTCCATCAATCTGGTACCGAAAGTCGAACAATATCCCATTGATACACAGATCGAAACTCAGAAAGAGAGGTTTCCACAACTTTTTGTAGTGTATTGGTATTGTAATGATAGTTGGTAAACCATGCACTATGAATCATGTACGTGGTTGGGATGGAAACTCCCTTTTTTGATATCACACCAAAATGAACTACCATTCCATCTCTCTTCAATACCATTACATCACCAGGTCGAACCATGGGAAAAGAAGTGGCACCTCTATAATCACCACTGGCAACAATGGGGGCTGATCTCCAATTCCACAGCAACCCTGCATAGTAACAGCACTGCTGTAAAAGTCCAGAACAATCCACCCCTGTCCAATAAGAAGGATTTTCGTTCCCTCTCGATAGATCCCACATCGACTCTCCTTCGTCAAGATTCACAGGATGCATATTTTCTTGGTTGTTAATCATATCTTGAAAATGAGCAGGAACACCTTCAAACAAAGAGTTGTTTTTATTCAGCTTCATAGCAATGCTCTGCAACGACTCCTTGCCACCCCATGTATAGGGGGCTCCAAATGTTACAAGGTCTGGGATATAAAACATCTCTGCAGGATATTTTATCTGATTTCCTTCAATAGGAGATAGGTAGTCTTCAATATATATCCGCCTTTGCCAAGGAATAGCAAATTCTTTAAACATAGAGGCATATTCTTTAAAGGCTATATGGGGGTCGCCATACCGAAAACGAACAGCACTTTTTGCATGAAAACGAAGCACAACAGGTTGATGAATCTCTGATTGAATCTGTATGGTGGAAGGTTTCTCTGACGTTATAACAAACCTTTCTGCGTTGTCTAGGATGGTAATGCGAAAATTGGGATCTTCACATGTCAGCAGAATGTCTGTAGTTGCAAAAGCATATATCTTATAGGACAAGGAGTCATCTATAACCGAGCCTGGTTGAATCCAACGACTATTTTCAAGAGCTCTTGAAGATGGATAGGAATAACCAAGGGTGGAAACTAAAACGCTCACGAGAAAACAAGTAGCAAAAAAACGTTTCACTACGATCGCCTAGTTATCTCGTTCCATTGTTCCTCTGATATGGGAGAAGGCTCTTTTGTTAAAGGACTGGCCCCTTTTGTATTTTTTGGAAAAGCTATTACATCACGCAGAGAAGCACTCTCTGATAAAATCATAGCAATGCGATCAACTCCAAGAGCAAAACCTGCTTCAGGAGGGGCACCAGAAGATAATGCTTGTAGAAGATAGCCAAACTGTTCCTCGATCTGGTCTGGGGGAACACCAATGATTTCAAAAACCTGGCGTTGCAAATCAGGATCCACAATTCTGGATCCACCAGAGCCCAGTTCAAAACCATTTAGAACCAAGTCAGATGAACAACTTTCAATACGAAGAGGTTCTTGATCAATGTACTGGTCAAACTGTTCCATGTTTGGTAATGTAAAAGGATGTTGTGCGGAATCAAGACGGTTTTCTTCATCGTTCCACAAAAACAATGGAAATTTGTGAATCCAGGCAAAACACAATTGTTCTTTCCGTTCTGGTTCTGCCTTCAATATGGATTTCCCAACAATAGTTCTTGCTCTACCAAGAGATTCAAACACTGCTTTTTTGGTACCTAACGCAAAAAGAATAGCATCTCCATCTGCAGTTTGTAACCTTTCAGCAATTTTTTGTTTGTCTTCACCGGTAAGAAAGTTGAGTCCAACTCCATCGGGTTTATGTTTTACATAGTAAAAAGCAACCTGTGGATTTTCAATTTCCTTTAAAAATTGGTCCGATTCTTTTCTGGAAAGTTCCATATATTTACTCTCGATGGGAATGGCTGCAATTGTTTTTTCTTCCTTGTAAGCAGTGTAGAAGTTTTTATAGTCGGGATTGTTAAATTCCTCATGAAAAATGGCTATAGGTACCCCGTAGCGGAGGTCTGGTTTATCCGTTCCATAGGTTTGCAGTGCTTGTGCATAGGTCATCTTTACAAATGGGGTATGAATATCGCGTTGCAAACAGTTTTTCACAATCTGTTTCATTAATCCTTCTAGAATTGGAATCAGATGTTCTTCATTGGAAAATGCCATTTCCATATCTATTTGGGTAAATTCTGGTTGGCGATCCAATCGAAAATCTTCATCTCGAAAACACCGACATATCTGAAAATAGCGATCAATACCCCCCACCATTAACATTTCTTTATACAACTGAGGGGATTGCGTAAGTGCATAAAACTTCCCAGGATTCATGCGCGAGGGCACTAAAAAATCGCGAGCGCCTTCGGGTGTACTTTTCCCCAGATAAGGGGTTTCTACTTCTATAAATTGATGGTCCGAAAAATAGTTCCTTGTAGTTTGTAACAAAACATGACGCAGTCGCATATTGGAATTCATTTTCGGATGTCGAAGATCAATATACCGGTGTTTCATGCGAAGGTTTTCGTCTACTTCCATCGACTTGCGAACTTCAAAGGGGGCAAGTTTGCATCGATTTAAAATAGCGATCGAATGGACATGAATCTCTACTGTGCCCGTTTTCATCGCAGAGTTGATTTCGTTTGGGTTGCGCCTAGAAACAGCCCCTTGAATCTGAATGACATCTTCATGATTGAGCTCATGTGCTTTCTGCAATAGGTGGGAAGAAAACACCAGCTGTACCACACCAGTGTGATCGCGCAAAAGGACAAAAGTAACCCCACCTACTTCTCTTGTTCGATCGACCCAGCCAGATAAAGTGATTGTCTGATCGCACCATTTGTCGGTAACCAAACCGCAATATTCATCTCTATAATTCATTCATGTCCCCTTGTAAGAAAAAAGATGGGATGGCAGAAATCTCTACTTTTTTGCTTTCTCGGGTTGCAAGATTACGGATACTTACGATCCCGGTCTTTTCTTCGTCTTCTCCAAGAACCAAAAGGTAGTGTGCGTTTCTCTTTTCCGCTATTTCAAATACCTTCTTCATGCCTTTTCCTTCAAGATCTACTAGCACATGTAATCCTTGCTGACGAAGATCTTGGGCAATTTGAAGACTAAGGGCAGCTGTTTTTCCACCAAAATGAGCAATATACAACATTGGATCAGTAGTTCGAATAGGCAACTCTGTTCGTTTTGTTTCTAGCAACATTGTGATTCTTTCCAAGCCCATTGCAAACCCAATAGCAGGCGTCGGAGGACCCTCTAATTCCTTTTCGACGAGTCCATCGTATCGCCCTCCACCCAAAACGGTTCCTTGTGCACCTAAATCTTGGGAAACAAATTCAAAGACAGTTTGGGTATAATAGTCCAATCCTCTCACCAATTCATAATCAACGAGATAAGGGATATCCAGTGCATCCAAACACTCCAGTAGGCTTTGGAAATGACTCCTGCAAGTATCGCACAAATAGGGCTGAATCGTCGGAGCATCCGCTACAGATTTCTTGCAAGAAGGATTCTTGCAATCCAGAATTCGCAGGGGATTGGTCTCTAATCGTTTTTGACAATCCTCACATAGCGTGTTTTCAAAGGATTGAAAATAACGAATAAGAGCTGCTCTATACTCTTTTCTACACTCATCACATCCTAGTGTGTTAATATGCAATGTAAGAGAAGAAAAACGAAGCTTCTTTAGCATCGTATGAGCCAACGATATCATCTCTGCATCGGCCATAGGAGATTGGCTTCCAAAACACTCGACGCCAAACTGTGAAAACTCTCGATATCGTCCTTTTTGGGGCTTCTCATATCGAAACAGGCGTTGGAAGTAAAAAAGCTTCACTGGTTTTGGCCACACTATCATTTTGGATTCAATGTAAGCCCTACAGATACCAGCAGTGCCTTCTGGAATTAATACTAAATCTCGTCCTGCCTTATCAACCAGAGTATACATTTCTTTTGTTACAATATCAGATGCATCCCCAACAGAATGAATAAACAACCCTGCTTCTTCGAGAATGGGAGTTGTTATCTCGCCATATCCAAAAGAATAGGCTGTTGTTCGGAGCACATCAATGATAACCTCTCGGAGGATCCATTCTTGTGGTAATATGTCACGCGTACCTTTAACTCGTTTGTATTTCATAGAAACATTTTACTTGATCAACAAGGGGTTGCAACTACGAAATACATTTACTAAGCGAAAGAAGAAATGATTGCTTTTTATCCCCCATTCTTTTTATAATATAGGCACTGTAAAAAGATCGAAGTAAGAGACTTCCAAAAGAGGTACTATGAAAAAGAAAGCGGTTGTTATTACACATATTCCAGCGCCTTATCAAGTAGCGTTTGCAAAATCACTACACCAACATTTGGATGTAGAATTTTGGTTTATGCAATCGATAGCAGATTCAACAAGACCCTCTTACTGGGAGCAAAAACTCCCGGATTACTGTAAAATCTTGCAAACATATCTTAAAAAGGGTCAGTTTTTTTATTGTCCTTCTATCAACCATCATATGAACCGATTTGTGCCCGATTATCTAGTACTACATGGTAGATGGAACAATCTTTCTTGGTACCCTGCCTACAAATGGGCTGTGAAACACAAAAAAAAGATTTTGATGGGGCCATTTGAAATGCCAGTTGCGCAAAATGGTTTCAAAGAAGTGATTCGAAGAATTTTGTACAGAAAAATTGATGGCATTCTATGTTCTGGCTATAAAACTCTTGACTACTACCGTTTTAAGTCCAAAAAAGTGTTTCTTTTTGGATATGCTGCAGATATTCAACGAGAATTGGGTCATCCTGTTCGCACTCCAGCAGAAACGGTTACTTTTTTACACAGTGGAAGTATGAATGAACGTTTTCGCGTACATGATATAGTGGATGCTATCGAAAAGGCTTACTCAAGCGTTCCTACTATTCGACTCGTCCTTTCTGGCAATGGCCCAGACAGACCCTCCTTGGAAAAACGAATTCGATCATCATCGGTTCTTTCTTCCATTACCAAATGGATCGATGTGGACAGCTGGGAGGGGGTGCAAGATGTATATCTTCATGCCGATGTTCTCATCAGCTACCCTTCGTATGCTGGGTGGGGATTAACTATTCCCGAAGCCATGGCATCAGGCATGGGTATCATCTCTGGTATCAATGTAACATCCGCAAGAGAATTCATTATTCCAGACCACAATGGTTTTTTTGTGGATACAAAACGCGAATTGCATGATGCGATCGTTCGATATGCCACAAACCCTTCACTTATAAGTGAGCATGGTCACATGAATAAAAAAATTGCCAAGCAAGAGGGGACAGAAGAAAAGGCACGTCGGTTGCAGAAAATACTGGAAGAACTTCCCTAGGGAAATAACGTATGAGATAGGGCCTCTGCAATCATGGAAGGGGGAAATGAAGATTGTGCAGATTTTTGCCGGATTGCTTCCTTGGGTGATAATGGCACGTGAATGAACAACCCTTCCAACTGATGAAGTCGACAAAGGTGCAGTGTCCAGTAGTACGAATAATTGCAAACATATAGTCCTGCATGAAAGGATAAAGCTGCAGGAATAGCATTCGCTTGCAAATCCGTTACGATTTTCTCCACATCCATGCTGGTGCGATATGCAGACGGTTCATGTGGAAGAATAGGAACCAAAGAAGGTTGGTTTCCTTCATTATCTGGTATCCGGGCATGTACTTCATTTAACGCATAGCACTCAACATGAACATTGGGTATTCCTGCTGCAACCCCAAATCCAATAATGCGGTCTGGTTTCGTTTCCAAAAAAGAAGCCAATAGTTCTTTTTGACAACGAAAGGTGACTGGCAAAATACATAGACTACATTGGCTTTGGCTAGCATGAATCTTTGAAGCAATTTCTGCCCCAGGATTACTCTGAAGATTCCCAAACGGTGCAAAAGAGTATAGTACTGTTTTAGACATTCATGTAATCCAAAATCTGTTGGCTTGTCTCCACTTTTGAAGCTTCTGATCCTTTCTCATAAAAGGTTTTGTACCATTTAATTGTTTTTTCAATTGCTTCATTCAGTGTCCAAGTTGGTTTCCATTGAAGCTTTGCAATAGCTTTGTGGACATCAAGCTGGAGAATATTGGTCTCATGGAGAGAATTATCCTGTTGTATATGGTAGGTATTGGTTGGCCATACTTGAATGCTCTTTTTTACAACTTCTTCCACGGTTGCAATATCCGTTTCTAAAGGTCCTAGATTCCAACCCTCGCTAAAGGATGTTGGGTCCTCTGTCAAACGTTTCCCTACCAGTAAATATCCGGATAAAGGCTCCAATACATGTTGCCAAGGACGAACAGACAATGGATTGCGTAGAATCACTGTTTGCGAAACCGAGAATGCCCTTGCAATATCTGGTAGCAAACGATCTTTGCCCCAATCGCCCCCTCCAATAACATTGCCTGCCCTTACGGTGGCAATTCCCACAGGCAGCTTTTGAAAAAAGGACTTTTGGTACGACGATATGGCAATCTCCATACACCCTTTGCTTGCGCTGTATGGATCATGACCACCCATAGGATCGCTTTCTCGATATCCCATCACTTGATTTTGATTTTCATAGCATTTGTCACTTGTAACCATCACTACAGATTTTAAAGGAAATGTAGGTTGGGTTTTCACTATTTCCCATATACATTCCATGATATGAATGCTCCCCATAACGTTGGTTTCAAATGTTTCAAGAGGTTTTTTGTAAGAGTCTCTTACAATGGGCTGCGCGGCAAGATGAAAAAGAACATGTGGCTGAAAAGATTGGATTTGTTTTTTTATGGCGCTATAGTCACGGATATCGCCACGAATATCTCGTAGCTGCGTTGACAACTGCAAGACTTCGAAAAGAGAGGGCTTGGTGGGAATATCTAGTGAATATCCCATAACATCAGCTCCCATTGTCGCAAGCCATTGACATAGCCAGCTTCCCTTGAATCCGGTATGTCCCGTAACAAAAACTCGTTTCCCTTGATAAAAAGAAGACAAATTGATTTTATCTCGCATGGAACACCTCTCTATAATACCGGTGGTACCACTGATATGTTAGGTGCAATCCTTCTTCCAAGGATACCTTGGCTGACCATTTAAGGTGTTTGTGTGCCTTGGAAGAATTCCCAACCATATACATAACTTCTTTGTCATAATATGGTTTTACGTCAAATCGAAACAAAGACGGATCCACGTTTTCTTTTTGTATGAGCATAGCAGCGACATCTAGAAGGCTTGTTCCTACACCCGTTCCGAAATTGAATATGGAGCCAGTGGGATGGGTCGAATTTTGTAAACAGTGAAGTCCTTCGATGACGTCGTCAATATAAATGTAATCTCGGATTTGTTCCCCTGGGGTTAAATCTAAGGGAACTTCTGTATAGGAAGCCTCAATCATTGATGGTATGACATTCTTAGGTTTATCTGCTGGCCCATACACCGTAAAAAAACGAGCAATATGAAGTGGAACGTCTAATTGCTGGGCATACACCCCACTGAGGGTTGTAGTAGCCGCCTTCATAGCACCATACATATGAACGGGTTGCAAAGCCATGGTTTCAGTGAGTGGTTTGCAACCATGATCACCATATTCGTGAGAGCTTCCTGCAATCACAAGCTTTTTTGCTTTGCATCTGGCACAAAAAGATATCATGTTCAAGGTGAATGCAATGCCACCGTCGACAAGATTATTCTCGTCTTCCGCAGCAGACAATGTGCTTGGAGCTGCTAAGTGGTACACACAATCAAATATAGGGATCTCTTCCCCGGTCGTGGTTGTTTCCAGGGTTCCGTTTCGCAAAGAATCCAAATCAAGGAACTTTACATTCTGCTCTGTTGTATTCCTCCAGTTTTCTTCATGAGACCCTTTGCGTTGAGCAACATATACCTGCGCACACTCTTGAAAAGATCGAGTTAGGTGTGAGCCAATAAACCCTGAGGCTCCGGTTATAAGAATATTTTTATGTTTCATTCATCAAATTCCTGCCACTGCTTACCAGTTCTTCCAAGCAGCATGACCGGTTTCCCATTCTTGTTCTAACAGTTGTTTGTCACGCAACGTATCCATGCACTGCCAATATCCCTTATGAGGGAAAACCATCAATTGTTTTTCTTGCACTAATTTTTCTAGAGGATCTCGTTCCCAGATCGTTTGATCTCCCGGAATAGTTTCAAAAACAGAAGGTTCCAGTACAAAATATCCCCCATTAATCCAGGCACTTTCTTCCATCGGTTTTTCTTGAAATGTTTGAACAAGTCCGGAAGGTTCGCTTTGTAACAAGCCGAAGCGGCTTGGCTGTTGGACCGAAGTCATAGTAGCTTTTTTCCCGTGTTGTTTGTGAAACGCAACCAATTGTTGTATGTTTACGTCTGCTAAACCATCGCAATAGGTTAGCATAAACGTTTCGTTGCCAATATAATGTTGGATTCTTTTGATACGGCCCCCCGTATACGTATCTAGGCCGGTATCTACAAGGGTAATGTTCCAGGATTCAGCACACGTTTCATGAACATCCATTGAGCCGTTTCCAAGGTGGAAAGTAACATTGGAATGATGCAAAAAGTATTGATGAAAGAATTCTTTGATCTTGTTCCCTTTGTATCCAAGACATACCACAAAATCAATATGACCAAATCCTGCATAATTTTTCATGATATGCCAGATAATTGGCATCCCCCCGATATCAATCAGTGGTTTCGGTTTGTTCTCCGTTTCTTCGCTTAAACGTGTACCATAACCACCTGCCAGAAGAACTACTTTCATGATTCATCTCCCAATTTGTTTTCTCCCATTGTAGAAGAAACTTTTTTCTATCGGAACCTGCAGAAAAGCCGCCCATTTTCCCCGTACTAGTTATCACTCTATGACAGGGAATAACAATGGATAAGGGGTTTTTTCTCATACAGTTACCAACAAATCGTGCTCCGTTTTCAATATGTACCATACGAGCCAAATCAAGATAGGATACAACATGTCCATAGGGTACAATGGAAACGAATCTGGTTACTTTTTGTTCGATTGGTGTCCCAAAGGTTCGCAAAGGTAGTTTAAAATAACATCGAGTTCCTTGAAAATATTCTTTTATCTGTTTGGATGCTTCCATTAATAGAGGTATTTTGCGAAGTTGTTCAAAATCGTCTTCTTGGATAGCATCTTTTAAAATCAGTGGCGAGAAAAGGTCCTCTTTCTCTTGATCAACAAAAACAATAGACACAATTTCTTCTGTCGTGGCTTGTATTAGAAGATCCCCCACAGGAGTCCTTAAAGAAGCGGAATTAATCTTCAAACTTCGAGAATCCCTTGTCGGTCATCCGAATTAAAGCTCTACTATCTTGATTGCTGCTAAGAAGTTCAATGTAGCCTAAATCATATAAAAATCGCAAGTGAAATCGTAGCGTTTCTTCATCTAAAGACAAAACTTCCATAAGCTCTTTTCCACTTACAATTTGTAAAGGATGTTCCTTGTGAATATCCTTTAAGAATTTCATCAAATCGGACCGAGTATTCGTCCTGGGGTCCATAATGAACCTTTAAGCTTTTTGCACCTTGTTTGCTTTTAAGCATTTTGTACAAACTTTCATTGACTTTACTCCGCCATTAGGAAGCTTGACCTTAATGCATTGTAAATTTGGCAATGAGCGTCTTTTCGTTCGACGATTGGAGTGAGAAACACTATTCCCAACCAAAGGTCCTTTTCCACAAACATCACATTTTTTAGACATATAGTAACCTCATCATATTATAGTCGTTTGAAATCATAGTAATTATATGAACGTAAGGCAATCCGTCAAATCATTCTTCAAACAATGTCTTTCTTTGCATCATCAAATGTTTGGTATATACCCTATCAATTCAACTTTTTGGAACCAATCTGGTATCCTTTCTGTCTGTTTTTTTTTGTAACTATTCAGTTTTTAAATCTATCAACAAAGATATTCGATGCTTCTTTAAAAGAACGCAGAAATAGAGAAACTTATTCTTTTTCAATCGGTTATGCTTTGAATAGTAGAGTACTTTTTGTTTTAACTAGAGTATAGAAGTAAAATTCAATAATTATAAGATTGAATTCAAATGCTGTTTGACAGGAGTTCGGTTTTTTAGTTTTACCTTTGGTATGTAGATACTTATAATAAAACCATGCGTAAATTGCGACTAAGAACTAAAAATACAAGGAATATATATGACGAATAGTATCGTTTTGTTTTTTCGAAATTTCTATCAGATGTTTGTAGATATGAGTTTTTATATGGTCCTTGGGCTTCTTTTGGTTGGGATTATTCATCAAATTCTTTCCGAAGAGTGGATTCCGAAACACTTGGGAAAAAAGGGCTTTGGCTCTATTCTCAAAGCTTCACTGTTTGGAGTACCTTTGCCCATTTGTTCTTGTGGGGTCATCCCATTTGCTGTATTTTTAAAAAAAAGCGGGGCTTCTCTGGGAGCCATTGTTTCATTCTTGATCTCCACGCCTCAAACAGGAGTTGATAGCATCATTGCTACCTATGGTATGATGGGACCAGTATTTGCCATTTTTCGTCCCATGGCTGCTTTTGTGTCTGGAATTGTCGGAGGAGGTTTGATGGAAGCTGCATCAAATGCATGGAATTTACAGGTTCCTGCCACTACTGCTCCGGTAAAATGTAGTCATTGTCACCCCCCTGCAGAAGTTTCTGAAGTCTGTCACCACAATGAAAAGGATATAGAGCAGGAAACAAAAACCCGGGACAAAACTCTGGCCCAATTCATGCAGAATGTTTTTTCATATGCTTTTCACGAAATGGTTCGTGACATCGCCCTTTCCTTTTTAATTGGGGTATCGATTGCAGCTTTGATAACCACCCTCATACCAGCGGATTTTTTTGCGGGTACCATGGCGGGAGAAGGAATCATTTCTAGCCTGTTAATGATTGTGATTGGTCTTCCCATGTACATCTGTTCCACGTCTTCCATTCCCATTGCAGTCTCTCTTATTATCTCGGGTATCAGTCCTGGTGCAGCTTTCATATTTCTGTTTGTAGGACCTGCTACCAATGTGGCTACAATTTCAACACTTCAAAAGTCACTAGGAAAAAGAGTCATTGCTCTCTATTTGGGAGTTTTAATTGTGATGTCGGTTGTGTTGGGTTTTGTTTTGGATTGGATTTTTACTAGCATGAAGATTGATATTGGAGCCTTTTTACTTACCAAACATTCCCACATCATCCAGTCTCCGCTTCACATTGCAATTGCTATCTTTTTTATGGTAGTTTTGCTGTGGAATCTATGGAAACGATTTTCTCACCGGTAAGCTTGTTCAATCTTATCAAACATAAAGGAGAATTTTTTCTCCCATGAAGCTTCTTTTGCAATAGAAATTCTCTTTTCTTGTAGCATGGGATCTTTTTCTTGTAAGGCTTGCTTTAGTTTTTCAATCCCTTCTTCATGGGATCGGTATGTATACACCACATCGTTATATTTTTCTAACTGATGAATAGGTATGGTTATACAAGGTTTTCCCATGGCACAATACTCAAAAAATTTGAGGGGACTTATATGAAGTGTAAGGTTGTTTTGCAAAAAGGGAATCAGGCAAACATCAAAGGACCCAATCCAAGAAGGTACATCTTCTGTTTGAATTGCTCCTGGCAATAGGATGCGAGGATGGTTGGAAAAGGAAGAAGCAAAAGCGGGAGAGCAGGGTCCTGCTAGCACAAAAGAACAGGATGGAAAAACCTCGGCAAGGCGAAGGACAAAGGCAACATCAAACCACTCTTTTAAGGCTCCAACATATCCTATAATGGGACGTGGAAGCTTTTGAAGAGCCTCGGGGATTTGCTGATTCCACGATTGGTAAAGTGGATAATCCACTCCATTGGGAACTAGCATTGCATCTTTGCCAAAAGAGTGAAGCTTTCGTTGCAGGGCTTCAGTGGTAGCAAAAACAACATCGGAAGAAGCAACCAATTGTTTTTCAAGCCTATTCATAAAGACCGGAGAGCGTAGCCCTGGATACGCAGAATGATCATCCACACAATCATACACAGTTAAAGCATTGGAATACTGCAAGGAAAGTGCTGGATAATCGACTAAGTAAAACCACAGAATATCGGGGTTTACATCATTCTTTAGCAGGATTTGATGGATGAATTGAGAAATCTTCTTTTCATTCATTTTGTGAATCCATTGGTATCGCAAACCCAAAGGGAAAATGGTGGGGAGTGATGCAAGCATGAGGGTAGAAGAGACAGAAGTAACAGTGGGACGAGGTTGATTTTCCCCATGAACAAAAGTAGAAAGATAGGTACTAGGGGGTTCAATATAGAGAACTCGATTCGATTCACTAAGAAATTTGGCAATTCGTTGCTTGCGAGTTGGTAACTCGTGATAGCGCATGGTCGAAAGAAAGACAATGGTCTTATCGTGAATCATCCACTTCCCCTAATCGAATGCCAAGAGCTACAAAAAAACAGAACACAACGGACAAGGGGATAATCTCCCATAAATTTTCTGTATACATGTTTAAGAAAAGCGCTATTGCACCGCAGACAATCCCTGCAATGATACTTTTGTCTTTAGTGGATGCATGTCGAAAGCTTTGAAGCAATAGTCGCATTAAAAAAATCAATATGAATAAAAATCCGATAAAACCAAGAACACCGTAATTGGAGAGAATTTGAAGATAATAATTATCGGAGTACAAACCACCGTACTCTTGGAAACGATATGCCACCGCCCCTCCATAACTGCCTGGTCCTTGCCCTAGGAATGGTTTTTGTTGCACCAAATCAAGCGCTAAAGACCATCGATACGTCCGTCCTCCTTCAGCACTTTTCTGTTGATACTGTTCCGAAAAAAGAGTGGAAAATCGTTGCTGAATAGGCGGGACAAAAAGAAGAATACAAATCATAGCAATGAAAACAAGGATGACATAGCTGCCCTTTTTCATCAATATGAAAAAAACGCATAGAGCAGGTATAAAGGCAAGCCATGAGGCTCGTGTTAGCGTACTAATCAAACCGCCAATAAGAAGCAAAAATAGGCCCCAAAAAAGAACCTTGTGAGACATTTTAGTTGAGGATTGAAACGCAAACCCTAAAGCAATAGGTGCAATCATTATGCAATAGGCAGAAAATGCATTGGGACTTCCCAGAAAAGAAAACGCCCTAGACAATCCAAATTCCAGATCTTTATCGACCCATGTGGGAGGAGAAGCAACTCCGACAAAATATTGCACCATTCCATAGATCGCACAAATGACGCCTCCTAGTACAACAGCAAACAACAAAGCTCGAATTTGTGTTTTTTTCAATGAAGCATTCATGACCAGGAAGAAAAAGAGAAAACTTTGAAGAACAGAACGCACAGCTTCAATGGCTTGAGAAAGGGTAACAGCATCACTAAAATAGGCGGATAACAGACCAATGAAGGCAAAAAATAGAATGGGGTAAAGCACAATAGTAAAACGAAGAAACTTTTGGTTGTTTCGAATTCTTTCTAACAGAACAAAGAAAAAAATAACAAGAAAGAGTACTTCATCCCATAACCCGAAGATGCCTCCTACTCCTATGCTCTTGACATAGTAGTCAACCAAGACAAAAAATGGTAGAAGGAACAATCCGATCGTAGGACGAAAATACAGGAAAAATAGAAACAGGCCAAAAAGGACAATAAGAAGAACTTGCCATCCACCAGCCAAAAAACCTATTGTCCCGGCAATCATTCCTCCAAGGATATAAGGCAACTCTTGGAAAGAAGAGGTTGGTTTTGGTTCTCTATTCGGCTCGAATGTGCGAGAAGATGGTATCATTGTGTGATCTCTTTGATCCATTGCCATATTTTACTCTCATGCAAAAGAACACTAGGTTTTACACGAATGTAGGAAAAGGTAAAGAAAAAAATCACAGATGAAAACAATACTAAAAGAGTAGTTCTTGAAAATCCTTCCCCAAAAAACAACGTAAGAAGTGTCCATAAAACTGTAAAAGAGAACAGAAAAGAACAGACGCAACTAACACCATTTTCTTCTAGATCTCGGTGAAGAACGCCCAAGGAATGTGCAATTATGGAATCTACAAAAAGATTTTGAATCCCTTGCGTCAATCTCGATAAACATTCGAAAAATCCGCGTTGTGTAAACAAGAGGAATGTACTTTTTCGAAACAGTGTTGTTGCGAAACACTGGTCTGAGTAGAACCATTGCACAACGATACTATGGCGCAAAATCACTTTGGAGGTATGAATAAAAGCATCTGTATACTGTCTCGTTATGGATTCAGCCCAATACTGTCCCCATGTTTGTACAAATTGATACACAAAACTTTCGCGAAGAATGTTGTGTCTATTCATCCAACGTAGCTTCCTTGTTTTCTTGATTGTCCTTAGCAGGTTGGTCCTTCCAACCTGTTTCAATAAGGTTTTGGAGTTCTTCTTCTTTAGGTAGAATTACGGATGTATTAGAAACCCAGTCCAAAGAACCTGGGAATGCTTCCACATAGAGGTTTTCTTCTGGATTCATTTTGTGAAACAGTAAGGCAATCCGTAAAAGCTCTGCGGAATCAATGTTTGTTTCAGTATTCTTGACTACAATATTAATGATGCTGTTCAATGTAATCAAGTTGCCTGTTTGGATTACTTTTTTTGCCAATTCCTTTAAAAAGTTCAGTTGTCTTGAGGTTCGACCATGCTGTTTTCCTTGATAATCTAGGGCAAAATCACCCTGTGGATCCCATCTAAATCGACAATACTGAAGAGCTTTATCTCCATCGAGTTTCTGCTCTCCCTTCTTTAAGTTAATCACAGTTTCAGGATCAGAAGGATCGATATAGTACATGTCTTTTTCCACAGTATACACAATCCCTCCTAAAGCATCAACAACTTCTTTGAAAGCTTCGAAATCGACTTTAACATAAAGTTTTACAGGAATTTTCAACAAGTTTTCCACTGTTTTTAAAGTTAATGCAATACCACCATCGGAAAAATAGTTTGGATTCAACGTAGAATTCGCCTTATCGTAACAATTGTGTCCTGGAATCTCAAGCCATAAATCGCGTGGTATGGACATAATACGAACTTCTTTATTTTTTAAATCCAAATTCGCTACAATCAAGCTATCTGCTCTTGCACCAAGGTTTAAGTGTTCTCTTTCATCGCAGCCAATAACTAAAACATTCATTCTACCAGACCAATCAATGGAGTATTCACTCCGGATTTTTTTTCCTTCCTCAGTTTCAGTCCCTATATCATTCAATATGCGGAATATAAAGTATCCCGCCGTGGATACAATTACCAGAACTAGGAATAACAAAATCCATAATACTACATGCAATTTCTTTTTTGGTTTCTTATTCGTGCTTTTCATTATCGCCCCATCACTTCTTTAACATCACGCCTGTTAAACACGTATGTAAAAATACCATAAACGACACATCCAACTGTTACAAGAAACAAGACTTGAAGTACTTGTTCCCATTTTGAACTCAACACAAGGAAATGCTTCAGATAAAGGTTCACAATATATAAACTGCCCATCATTAAAAGGGAGCCAATCGTGCATACAATACCCGTCTTTCGTAGCGGTGATACAACAAGATATATCGGATAACGCTTCGCAATAATAATCCATAAAACTACTGTATTAAAAAATCCCGATAATGCTGATCCCAAAGCCAATCCTAAATGTCCCATAGGTCCAACCAATGCAAGATCAACAGCAACCAAGACTACAATAGTAGCAATGGCAACCCAAACAGGCGTGATTGTATCTTTGCATGAATATAAAATTTTAACAAGAATTGCTGTTAAAGACCAAGGAATCAGTGCAATACAATACAATTGTAGGGCAGGAGATGTAATAAGAGTATCCCTTGCGGTGAATTCTCCTGATTCAAACAACAATCGTACAACAGGTGTACTGATTGCTACCAAGCCTAGTGTAGCTGGTAACATGATTAGCAACACGAATTTGATAGCCCACTGCACGTTCTCTTGTACATTGCGATGTTCTTTTTTCTCTACATGTTCTGCCAAATTTGGGAATACGACGCTAGAAACAGCAAGGGCGAAAATTCCGATGGGAAATTGAGAAACTTTAAAAGCCGTATGAAGAGATGCTAGATATCCTTTGGCAAGTTGAGAACCTATCATATTGTTCACCAAGGGAGCAAGATAGTTAATGCCAGAGCCTATCAAGACTGGCAGAATCAAAATATACAATTCTTTCATTGCAGGATGATATAATATAGGCCTGAATCGATACCCCAAATGGTGTTTTTCAACCCAGATATACTGAATAAGAAATTGACCTGCAGCTCCAACAACTAAGGCAATCGCCACTGCATTAATGCCCCACTGGTGAGAGAAAACCAATGTGATAACAACAATAGTAGCGTTAAAGATGATACCTCCCAATGTAGGAATTCCAAAAATTTTTATGGAGTTTAAAATCCCTGACGATAAGGCGGCTAAGCCTAGAAAAAGGATGGAAGGAAGTGCAATACGAAAAATACTAATCCCATAGTACAGTCTTTCTGGGTCGAATCGGGGAGCTTGCAATTTTACCATAAAAGGGGCAATGCCATATAGTAACACCAAAAAAACAACCATCACCAACACAAATTGGTTGATGGTAACCGTGATAATCATTCGCAAGTCAGCAATTTTCTTTTTAGCAACTAGCTGCGAAAATAACGGTATAAACACTGCTGAAACAATTCCTGATACCAACATATTGGAAAGAGTAATGGGCACATACGAACCAACAGCATAGGCATCGGTTTGTGCAGAAAGGCCAAAGCGATTTGTAATCGCTGTTTCCCGAGCAAGACCCAAAATCCTACTACACAATGCTCCAAAGGTAACAATCCCGGCATTTTTAAACAACGATTTTATATTCATTACGGATTTGTATCTTTGCTCTGCTCTGAGGTAGTAGTTTCTTGCGTTTGCGTATGATCGGGAATGATGCTCTCTTGCGTTGGTTGCAAGAGTTCTTGAGCTTCATCGAAAGTAATGGGGCGAATTGACAATATGTGGATTGTATATTTTGTCAAATTTGATTCGATAAACCCAGTTGCTCCTGCTTTCAAAGACTGGCTTCCATATTTAATCTCGGGACTTCCTTGTGGCACAGAACATAAAAAAGAAAACGTGGCATCCATCATTTTCGGTTGTGCTCTAGGAACTAGCATGCCTTGAGGAGTGGTTACATACACCTGTGTGGGTCCAACTTCTGGATCCGATATCACCGTACCAAAATTAGTTCCATCTGGTCTTTGAATAGGCAACCCTTTTTGAATGGTTTCAGCAATTTCAGGACCTAGGTTTGTGGCTCGAACTTTTACAATATAAAAATCCTTTTCTTCCACAGAGATTCTCTTTTGGGTAAAGAACCGGACACTCATAAAAACAAGGACTGCAATAAGGACAATGACAAACAAATCAACAATATTGATCCATCCAAATAGTCTTCCTTTTTCATCAATAATCGTCATGCTCTTCCTCCACTCTAACAATTGAAGCGCCTATTGATTGCAATTTTTTTTCTATGTACTGATATCCTCGATCGACATGGTTCACCTTGTGTACGTACGATGTTCCTTCCGCTGCAAGGGAAGCAAGTATCAAGGCTGCTCCTCCACGTAAATCAGGACATTCTACATCCGAACCATACAATTGGTCTACACCGGTTACAGTAGCTAACTTGTTATCTGTCATAATGATAGCTCCCATTTTTCGAAGCTCTGGCACTACATTAAAGCGATTTTCATAAATGGTTTCTTTGATGACGCTAGTCCCTTGTGCATAACAAGCAAATGCAAGAACAAGAGATTGCATATCTGTTGGAAAACCAGGAAAAGGCATGGTTCGTATAGAGAAGGCTTTGGGTCTCCCCTTCATGGAAACAGATAATGTAGATTGCCCTTTTATATCAATTTGCACGCCCACATCACGTAGTTTAAAAAGCAATGCACTCATATCTTGCACACTGCACTTTTCTATCTGAATATCTCCATTTGTGATCGCTCCAGCAATCACATACGTTCCGGTTTCAATTCGGTCGGGCATTATGTGGTAATCAATAGGGCGTAAGGTAGAATTTCCAATGATTTGTACTGTTTTGGAACCCAAACCTGTTATTCTTGCCCCTGCTTTGTTTAGAAAATAAACCAAATCTACAATTTCGGGTTCTTGAGCAGCGTTTTCAATAATTGTTATGCCATCGGCACTAGTCGCTGCCAATATCAAATTTTCTGTCGCTCCCACAGACGAATAATCCATATAAATGTGGGCGCCTTTTAATTGAGAGGTTTTGAAAAACTTCCGGTTTCCGATGTTTTGGATGACAGCTCCCATTTTTTCGATATTTTGAAAGTGTATATCCATAGGTCTAGAACCAATTCTACAGCCACCTAAGATGGGTAACATTACTTCACGGTTTCTACCTAACAATGCTCCTAGTAATGTTTGGGATCCGCGAATAGAGCTAACACCCTTAACCGTGGTTAGATCTGAATGAATATCTCCCGAAGCATCGAAAATATAGCAGTCTTCAGACTGACGATCCACCTTTACGCCCATATCTTGCATTGCTTGAATGAGAATTCTGACATCTCCCATGTCAGGAATATTTGATATTTCTACAGGTCCTTTGATTAAAAGTGTTGCTGTAATTATAGGAAGAGCAGAATTTTTGGATCCTGAGATTTGCACTCTACCTTGCAAAGGTTTTCTTCCTTGAATTACAAGTTGGCTCATTTAGTAAATTCTCCGATATTCGGATAGGCTAGCTCCATACCGAAATAGTGCCGTACTTGATTCTGGATTCTTTTCGATGCATGTCCATCTCCGAAAGGATTTGATGAGGTTACCATTGCTTCATAATAAGAGGTTTCATTCAGCAAAGCATGCAACTCCTGGTATACAGTTTGATACTCAGTACCAACTAGTTTGACCACTCCACAATGAATACCTTCAGGACGTTCCGTTACGCTTCGCGTTAACAATACAGGTTTGCCAAATGTAGGGGCTTCTTCTTGCACTCCACCTGAATCTGACAAAATCAGATACGCTTTTTTCATTTCTGCAACAAAGTGAATATAATCCATTGGTTCTACCAGATTTATATTCTCTATGCCCCCTAAGCAAGAATAAACAGAATCTCTCACAACTGGATTTTTATGGACAGGGAACACAACTCGAACGGTAGGATTCTTGTGCACAATATCTTTAAGCGCATTGCATACGTTTTCAATAGGTTGTCCCCATGATTCTCGCCTATGCAACGTAACAAGGATTCGTTTTTCGTTCAAAGAATTCTGCTTGAGTAAAGAAGGATTGGTATTCTGGATATGAGAAACCATCCACAGCAAACTGTCTACAACGGTATTGCCAGTAACATACACCAAAGAACTTTGGAGAGAACTTTGTAGAAGATTTTCTTTCGCTTGGGCTGTAGGGCAAAAATGCAAACTCGATAATTGATCACACAATGTCCTATTCATTTCTTCTGGAAAAGGATTTTGCATATCGTATGAACGCAACCCTGCCTCAATATGTGCTATAGGGATGTGGTGATAAAAGGCAGATACGGAAGCAGCAAAAGTTGTTGTTGTGTCTCCATGAACAAAAATCATATTGGGTTTTTCTTGAAGAATAACGTGCGATAGTTTGTCAATAACTCCTGTTGTAATAGATTCAAGCGATTGTCGATCCTTCATTAGATTAAAGTCATAGTCTTCTTGAATAGAAAACAGCTGTAATACTTGATCTAGCATTTCTCGATGCTGCGCGGTAATAATGACTTTTGTTTGTACAGAAGGATCATTTCGGAAAGTCTGTACTAGGGGAGCCATTTTAATCGCTTCTGGTCTTGTACCAAATATTATCAGCAGTGTTGGTTTCTTCATAAATCCCTCATGGTTTTTGAATTCTCTATAAGTATAACAACAAAATCGGAATCAGACACAACAAAGCTGTGATCGCATAAAACACCAAAGCTATCCGGCGTTGTCCCCATCCTTTTTTCTGATGCAGTTGATAATGAATGTTTTCCAAATCCGCTTCGTAAATCTTTTTTCCCTTTCGAGATCTAGTAATGATGGAAAAAATTACATCAAAAATGGGGATCCCAAACCCTACAAGAGCAATCAGCAAAACGACGCCTGATGTAGTTTTAAGTCCAGCCCAGATGGAAATGCTCCCGATCATATATCCCAAAAAATGAGCGCCAGAATCTCCTAAAAAAATGCTAGCAGGATAAAAATTGTATCGCAAAAAAGCAAAACAGCATCCAGCTAAAGCGACAGCTAAAAAGGATGGAATTACAAATCCACTTAAAACTCCTACAACAAACATAGCTAAAAAGGCAATACCAGCAATGCCTGTTGCAAGACCATCTAAGCCGTCAATTAAATTCATAGCGTTCATGAAAGCAACACTCCAGAAAATACTGAAGATTACTCCCCAAAAGCCAATGTCAAAATAATTTCCTGTGGATGGATTGGATATGTACCGTATTTGGACACCAAAAAAAATGGGAATAGTAGCAGCTACGCATTGTGCAATTAATTTAACTCCTGGTTTTAAGTCGTATCTGTCATCCAGTGCCATGATAACGACAATAAACATAGACCCGATAAGAATACCTAGTAGTTGCCGGTTGATGTCAATTGTCACTAAAACTGCTGTCCAAAAAGACACGAATAAAGCTAGACCGCCCGTTAGGGGCGTTATTCTTGTATGGAGCTTTTTACGACAACTGCTTTGTGTATCTTGTTGTTCACTTGAAGGGTGGTCAACAATGTTCCAGCGCAATCCAATTTTTCTAAAATAAGGCACAAGTAGTAGTGTTAAAAGAGTTGCGATAGCAAATAATAAAAAACAGTCTATAAGGAGAGGATTCATAAAGGATACATCCCCGTTTGAGCTAAGATCATGCGTATTTTTACGCCGACAACTGCAGCCAAAATCCCTTTGCAAATATCAATGAATGCAAAAGGTAATACTGTAATCGTAAAGATTTCATACCACGAAAGAGGATTTTGTACAACCCAGACAGAATGAAAATAAAATCCAACTGCCCCTGCAAAGTATATCCAAAGGATGCCAATAAAGGAAGCAACAAGGGTAGCAATCAGATGGTTCTTTTTTTTCTCTACGTAAAAACCAACGCTATAAGCGGCGATTAGAAAGCCTATTAAGAATCCTCCTGTGGGTCCGAACAGAACCATGATTCCAGCCTTTCCTTGTGAAAAAACAGGGATTCCTAGTAGTCCAAGTAGAAGCCATACAGCTACAGAAATTGTCCCCCACTTCTTCCCCAAAAGAATCCCTGCGAGGATTACAAAAAAAACCTGTAACGTATGGGGAATTGGACCGAGTGGAAGATAAATCATGGATCCTATTGTTAATAGTGCCACAAAAAGTGCTGTGAAGACAATTTGTCGTACAGACATTGAGTTAAGCGGGTAAAGAAGCAATATTTCGAAATTTGTTGTAACGAGTATCAATCAATTCTTGGGGATTTCGTTCATGGAGCTTAGAAAGCTCTTGTTGAACAATTTCATCCATATTACGTATTGCTTCTGTTGGATTTCGGTGTGCTCCTCCGAATGGTTCGGGGATTACATGATCAATAAGGTTTCTCTGGTGTAAATCCGTTGCAGTCAATTGCAATTTTTCTGCTGCTCCGCTTGCTTTAGAGGCATCTCTCCATAGGATGGAAGCACATCCTTCCGGGGATATCACAGAATAAATACTGTATTGCATCATGCAAATTGAATCTCCAATTCCAATTCCTAGAGCGCCTCCAGATCCACCTTCTCCAATTACTAAACAAACAATAGGAGTTTGGATGGAAAACATCTCCCGTAAATTTAAAGCGATGGCTGCAGATTGACCCATTTCTTCTGCTTGAATGCCAGGGTACGCACCTTGCGTATCAATGAAAGTTACAATAGGAGTTCTCAATTTTTCTGCTAATCGCATTAAACGCAACGCTTTATGGTAGCCTTCCGGGCTTGCCATTCCAAATCGATTGCGGATTTTTTCTTTGGTGGAAGATCCTCGATTGTGTCCTATTATCATAAGGTTGTTCCCGTGATAAGTTCCAATTGCACCCATAATGGATGGGTCATCTCGAAACAATCTATCACCATGGAGCTCAACATAATCAGGCATAAAATGAGCAATAATATCGGGAGTTTTGGGTCTATCGGGATGTCTAGCAATTTGTACGATATCCCACCTAGATAAAGAATGATAAATTTTTTCGATGGTTTTCTTCTTTTCTAGATGCAAAGATTCCAATAGCTCTTCTTTATTGGATAATTCTGTATCTTCTTGTATAGATCGAATCTTGTTTTCAATCTCGACAATGGGGGCTTCAAAAGAACATTGAAAAGAAGAAGATTTCTTCATCTCTTCTGCCCTCGATAGTAGAAAAGAAGAAAAGTAGAAAACAACTGTTTTAGATTCTTTCGTTTGACGATTTTATCAATTTGACCATGTTCTAGTAAAAACTCGGAGGTTTGAAAACCACTGGGTAGTTTTTGTTTTGTTGTTTGTTCAATAACTCGTGGTCCTGCGAATCCTATTAATGCACCAGGTTCAGCCACAATAACATCGCCTAAAAAAGCAAAACTAGCGCTCACACCGCCTGTAGTTGGATGAGTCAAAAGAGACACATAAAAGCCACCCTCTTTTTGGTATCTTCCAAGGGCAGCAGATGTTCTAGCCATTTGCATAAGAGAATACATCCCTTCTTGCATTCTCGCTCCACCGGAGCTCGAAACAAGGAGCAATGGAAGAGCATTGGCGGTTGCATATTCAGTAATACGGACAATTTTTTCTCCCACTACCATGCCCATGCTACCGCCAATAAATCGAAAATCCATCACACCAAAAGCAATTGGCTGATGGTCGATACATCCTATGCCAACTCGTATAGCTTCTGTTAAGCCTGTTTTTTCTTGCGTCTCTTGTAGCCGACTTGTATATGATAATCGGTCGGAAAATTGTAAAACGTCCACAGGTTTAATATCCTTGAAGAGTTCTTCAAAACTTCCCTCATCAAGGATCAATTGAATCCGGTCCTCAGAATCTAATCGAAAAAGGTATTCGCATTTAGGGCAAACATTCCACTGCTCTTTCAATTGCTTTTCGTAGATTAATATCCCACATTTTGGACATTTAATCCAATTTTTTTCCGACAAAGTTTGGTCAAGTCGGGTTGGTTTACGAGGGAGATTTTTCTTTGAAAAAGAACGAAAGTCAAGTGGTATCATGCAGGACCTCTTTTAAGTAAAAGAGAGAAATTGTGTCCGCCAAAACCAAAAGAATTTGTGAGTCCGTACTCAATAGAATCTTCCATCATTGTGTTGGGTGTATAGTTAAGGTCGCACAAAGGATCAGGATTGTCTAAATTGATGGTTGGATGGATTTTTCCAGTATTAATGGTTTTCACAGCAACAATAGTTTCAACTCCACCAGCAGCACCGAGTGTATGTCCAATCATCGACTTTGTTGAATGGATATGCACTTTATAAGCATGCTCTTTCAAAAGATTCTTTATGGCTGTCGTCTCCGTAACATCATTTGCTTGCGTTGATGTACCATGAGCATTAATGTACGTAACTTTTTGAGGGGAGATACCAGCTTCTTGGATTGCTAGGTGCATACATCTTGTTTGCTGGTGAGCATCAGGAGAGGGCTTTGTAATATGATAAGCATCGCAGGTAGCTCCATAGCCAACAACTTCGGCATAAATATGTGCGTTTCTTTGCAGTGCATGTTCCCATTCCTCTAAAAACAAAATACCCGCACCTTCTCCCACAACAAATCCATCACGGTCAACATCAAAAGGTCGTGAAGCTTTGCTGGGTTCATCATTACGTTTGCTCAATGCACGCATAACAGAGAACCCTCCAATAGAAATGGGGGTTACTGGAGCTTCCGCCCCGCCAGCAAGCGCAAAATCTTCTAGGCCAAACTGAATTCTTCTAAAAGCATCCCCAATTGCATTGGTCCCGGATGCGCAAGCTGTTACAACATCAGACGTGTACCCTTTTGCAGAGTAACGAATGGCAAGCAACGCTGCTCCCATGTTACCAATCAGTTTGGGAATAAAATAAGGACTAATCCTGGACGGGCCTTGTTTGTCAAGAACTTCGCATGTATCGATAAAAGTTTGATTGCCACCGATACCAGTCCCAACAATCACGGCGAAACGTTCTTGCTGCTCCTCATTCAACGTAAGATTTGCATCAACGAACGCCTCACTACCAGCAGCAAGAGCTAGTTGAGCAAAACGATCCATTCGATTGGTCTCTGGTTTTGACATGTACTTAGTAGGGTCGAAATCTTTAATCTCAGCAGCAATTTTCACCTTAAAATCTGTTGGATCAAAATGGGTTATTGTATCAACAAAGGATTTTCCCTCCAACAAATTCTGAAAACTTTCATTGACAGAAAGGCCTGCAGGAGATACCATTCCTAAACCCGTAATAGCTACGCGTCGTAAATTCATCTATACCGCTTTCAATATATAATCAATCATAGAATTGACAGTTTCGAGCTTTCCTGCATCTTCATCTGGAATCTCAAGACCAAATTCTTCTTCTAGGGCCATGGTAATGTCTACAAGACCCAGTGAATCTGCTCCTAAATCGTTAATAAAATGGGCATCCCCCACTACTTGTTCTTCTTCAATGCCCAATTTATCAGAAATAACGGGAACAACTTTTTGTAAAACTTCTTCTCTAGTCATACGATCCTCCTGTATTATAATGTGAGTCCGCCATCTACAACCAAGACTTGTCCGGTAATATAGGCAGCTTGGTCTGATGACAGAAACAAAACAGCATGAGCGACATCTTCCATCGTTCCATATCGTTGGATAGATACTCTTGACATAAACTGATCTGTAGCTTCTTTTGGCAAGTTTTGCGTCATATCGGTCATAATATAACCTGGTGCTACACAATTAGCCGTTATATTGCGGGAGCCAAATTCCTTTGCAACACTTTTGCAAAGAGCTATCATGCCTCCTTTGGATGCAGCATAATTGGCTTGTCCTGCATTGCCTATCATTCCTATTACAGAAGATATATAGACAATGCGCCCTTTTTTTTCTCTCATCATTTCTTTTGTCACTGCTTTTGTGCAGTTAAATGCACCCGAAAGATTAATATGAAGAACTTGCTCCCAATCTTCGGGTGTCATTCTCATAATTAATTTATCTTTGGTAATACCGGCATTGGCGACCAAAACATCAATGGCACCTATGTCGTTTTTCATTTTTTTTACCATATCTTCTACGGCGGTTAAATTGGATACATCTGCTTCATAAATTTGGCCCTGAGATCCAAGATTCTGAACCTCACGCAAGGTATGCAATGCATTTTCTTTTTCAGATTCAAATGGATAATTGATTGCAACAAAGGAGCCTTGTTTGGCAAATTGATATGCAATCTGTTGACCAATACCTCTACTAGCTCCAGTAATCAAAACACTTTTTGGAATTGCCATCGTTACCACCTAACAATGGAACCAGCATATGTCAAGCCAGCTCCAAAAACTACCATTAAAACAATATCATTTTTCTTAATTGTACCATTTTGCTTTGCAAGTGATAGTGTCAATGGAATCGAAGCAGAAGATGTATTTCCGTAGTCATGCAACGTGTAGATAACTTTTTCTTTTGAGAATCCCATACGATTTACTGCAGCATCAATGATACGTACATTCGCTTGATGAAAAACAAAATGATGAATATCATCCACGGTTAAACCGGTTTGCTTTAACATGTTTTCAATCATATATATACTGATTCGGACAGCAAATTTAAAGATTTCTTTCCCGTTCATGTGAACTGAGTGTTCATGGTTTTGAAGAGTATAGATAGAGGCAGGTTTTTGAGCTCCTCCTGCAGGCATACACAAATACTTTCCGCCAGAACCATCCGTTCCATCTATTGAACATAATATTTGATCAGGTCCTTCCTCTGAAGAGGTTAACACCATGGCCCCTGCTGCATCGCCAAAAAGCACACAGGTGGTTCGATCTGAAAAATCAATAAAACGGGATATTGCATCAGCACCTATAACGAGAGCATTTTTTTTAAGACCAGTGCGTAAAAATTGTGAAGCGGTTGTAAGTCCATAGACAAACCCTGAACACCCAGCTTGTAAATCAAAAGCAGAAGGACTTTGCAAATGAAGCTTATCGCATACTACGCAAGCAGTAGATGGGTACAACATATCAGGAGAAGAAGTTCCTAGTACCACCAGATCAATATCCTCTGGATTCATGTTTGCATCTTTCATTGCCATATCCGCTGCCTTTGCTGCCATATCGGAGGTGGTTTCATCAGGAGCTATAAAATGACGTGATTGAATGCCAGTTCTCGTTCGAATCCATTCATCATTGGTATCCACAATGGTTGCTAAATAATCATTGGTTATGATTCTTTCTGGCGCATAATGTCCTACTCCACAAATAGATACTTTTTTCACAATGATCTTCCTTTTTCACTAAGAATGACCTTAATGGTTCCTGTTGCAACAATCGAATCATCGACAGTAGCTGAAACATCAAACAAAAAAACAGTAAACTTTTTCTTTCGAATCTGTGAATTCAAAATCATCACATCACCTGGTCTAACAATACCCTTAAAGGAAAAATTCTCGACACCAGCAAAAAGACCAACTTGGTTTTCGTTTGCTGGTTGTTTTTGAAATATATAAATCCCAGACAACTGAGCCAATGCTTCAATAATGAGTACTCCCGGAAACACAGGATTGTCAGGAAAATGCCCCTGAAACTGTGGTTCGTTCATGGTTACATTTTTTTGTCCCTGAATAGCATCATCCGATATTGTCAAGATTCGGTCAACAAGTAAGAAAGGATACCGATGAGGTAAATGGCGAAGAATATCAGTACATTTCATTGTTACTCAATAGGTTTAAAAGGGTCGGGTTTCTTGTCGTCAATTTTTTCACCAATATTCAGGGTACGTTTAGCATCACTTATAACACTTGTATAAAAATTGCCGATAGGAAAAGCATGTTTCCGATGTTCAGAAATCTTAATGCTTTGCAAAATTATTCGCAAAGCAATACTGTATTTATCTGGATCAATGTTATTCAATAAATCTTCAATAGTGGTCTCTTTTTTTTCTTGCACAAGGTTCCTCCGATAAAATTTGGATCATCTTTTTAGCAGCATTTTCAGGTGTATCATTTGTAACTGTAAAATCATACTGATTTTTGTACAAAAGTTCAACTTTGGCTATTTCTAATCTTTTTTGAATCTCCTCTTCCGACTCCGTTCCTCTATTCTGAAGTCTCCGATACAGATGTTCAAATGTGGGTGGTACAAGAAATATTGAAATTACATCTAGGGGAAATCGTTTCATAATGAGCAAACCACCCTGCACATCAATTTCCAATAACAGCCATTGGTTCTTCTTTTTTGCTATTTCAACATTGCTCCATGGCGTTCCATAATAATTCTCACCTACACGTGCCCATTCAATAAACGAATCCTCTTGAATCATGTGATTGAATTCGTCGGTAGAAAAAAACCAATAATCTACTCCGTTCTTTTCGTTGGGTCTTGGTTTTCGGGTCGTTGCACTAATAGAAAGCATGCAATTGCTCGTCCTGGAGAGGAATTCATTGATAACAGTTTTTTTCCCCACACCTGAAGGACCCGAAACAATGAGAAATGTGCCGTGTTTCATTCTTGCTTCCTAAGAATGAACTTTTGGATTTCTGCAAACACCAAAACTAGGGTCGCGATAATAATAATATTGATCCACTGCTGAAGCTTGATTGGTGTAGACTCAAAAAAGGTGACCGCAATGGGTCCATAAAGAGCCAACAGCATGAAGCTAAAAGAAATAATTTGGGCATAAATGACATACATGTTTGTAAAGAAACCCATTTCAAAAAGAAAACGATTTTGCGATCTTGCTGAAAGAGCTCTAAATAATTCAATCATGATCAATCCAGCAAAACATGCTGTAGAAGCAAATGCTGCTGGATTATCAAAAGTACCGTAATAGTACTCGTAATATATCCAAAAAGCTCCTGCTGCTATTAAAACACCTTGAATGGTCACTCGCATCATGAAAGGACGATTCAAAAACTGGTTGTCTTGTTGTTTTCTTGGATTCATGATTCCTTTTCCGGCTTTTTCAAATCCTAAAGCAATAGCAGGAAAACTGTCCGTAATAAGGTTTAACCACAAAAGTTGTAAAGCGCCTAGAGGGGCTGGCATTCCAAATAGAATCGCTGTAAAAACCAATAAGATTTCGCCAATGTTACAAGATAACAAGAAGAAAATGGTGTTCTTTATGTTGTCATAAATTACTCTTCCTTCTTCAATAGCCTGCACAATAGTGGCAAAATTATCATCAAGGAGAACTAGCTCCGAAACCTCGCGTGCTAAATCTGTACCGCGTAGCCCCATTGCTACACCAATGTCAGCCTTTCGCAGGGCAGGTGCATCATTCACACCATCTCCTGTCATGGCAACAACTTCATTCTGAGATTTAAGAAGAGAGACAATACGATATTTATCTTCAGGATTAATTCTGGCAAAAACAGAGCAGGTTTTCAATTCATGAAGCAATTCCTGATCCGTTAACTGATAAATATCCTCATGTGTGAGTGCTTTTTCATCAGACCTCTGGGATATTTCCAGCTCTTTTGCATAGGCTTTCGCTGTTTCTGCATGGTCTCCTGTTACCATAATCACTCGAATTCCTGCAGCTTGACATCTTTCTATTGCCGAAAAAACTTCTTCACGGATCGGATCTCGAAGAGCCGCAATGCCTACAAAAACTAAATCTTCTTCTAGCTTTGATTGTGGTTTCTTTTTAAAAGCCCCCGCTAATACACGATAACCACCTTGACTCCACTGGAGTACTGTATCATTCACTTTTTTCTGTAGCTCTGGAGTAAAGGGGACAATTTCATCATTGATAAGAATAGTATCGCATTTCTGTGCAACTTCTTCCCATGCACCTTTTGTATAAAAATACTCACCATCATCTTTTTGTATCGATACACTCATCATCTTTCGGGTAGAATCAAAAGGAATTTCATGTGATCGTTGAAAACGAATAGCATGGTAACGAGATTGCAAGGGTTGGCCAATTTCTAGTAAGGCAACTTCGGTTGGATCACCAGATGAGACTTGTTCTTGTATAACTGCATCGTTATCAAAATAAAAGATCTCTTGCAACATCCGTATAGATGAGTCTTCTGAAATGGTCTCAGGAATCTCATATTCACGTTGGTTAACAAAAATTTTTGTTGCTTTCATATTGTTTTCGGTAAGTGTTCCTGTTTTATCAGTACATATGACAGTTGTTGAACCCAAGGTTTCGACGGAAGAAAGACGTTTTACAATTGCATTGTGTTTGCTCATGCGAGAAACGCCATTGGATAATACAATCGTCGTTACTGCTGGCAAACTTTCAGGAATAGCTGCAACGGCCAATGCAATAGCAAAAAGCAAAGTGTCATGGAAACTGTCACCCTGTATCATGTTAAGAACAAAAACTACCGCACAGATAAAACCCAGTATATAGGTTAAATTTTTTGAAAAGACATCCATTCTTTTTTCAAGGGGGGTTTTTTCTTCTTTTACTTCCCCTGTTAATGAAGCAATTTTGCCTAGTTCTGTACTACCTCCGGTTGCAATAACCATACCCCTTGCTTTTCCTTCTGTAACAATTGTACCCATGTAGCACTGATTTCGAACATCCCCAGGATTCGAAACTTCCTCCTGCATTACATGGCTATTTTTAAGAATGGAAAGAGACTCACCAGTTAGCATTGATTCATCGACTTTAAATCCATCTGTAGAAGAAACAATTCGTATATCTGCAGGAATTTTGTTTCCACTTTCCAACAGAACAATATCTCCAGGAACAAGTTCTTCATTAGGTATTGCCTGCCTATTTCCATTTCGCAATACAGTACATTCAGGATTCACCAATGACTGGATTGCTTTTATGGAAGCGTCTGCCCTATATTCTTGTACAAATCCCAGCACAGCATTCAGGATAACCACAATTAATATGGCAATTGCTTCCGTCGTATCTTTCATATAGAAAGATAGCCCAGAAGCAAAAAGTAAGATATAGATAAGCAAGCTTTGGAATTGATTGAGTAGCATTCTCCATGCAGAAGTTTTTTTGCCCGATACGATTTTATTGGGACCGTACAAACTAGTTCTTTCTACTACTTTTTCATTTGTTAATCCATTCTCAATAGAAGAATCTGCTGCTTCAAGTACTTCTTCAATACTCTTCTGATACGACAGATTAAATAAATTTTTCGATGTCAATGTATATTACATTCCTTTCTTCAGAAACTCTAGTGCCCTAGAAATAACGGGGTCACTCACTTCACTACTCGGCAATTGATCTGACTCTACAACAATATCAGGTTCAATACCGTACCCCATAATATCTCTCTTCAGAGGAGTGAGGTATTTTTCAACTGTTAATTTGATAGCGCCTCCCGTAGGAATAACGGAAAAAACTCTTTGTATAGAGGCCTTTCCAAAAGAAGTCTCTCCAATTAATGTGCCTGTTTTATAATCTTGAACTGCCCCAGATAAAACTTCTGATGCAGAGGCAGAATATCGATTAAGAAGAATAACAAATGGTATCTCTATGCAATTTGTTGTTTTCATTTTCCGAGGTTTTGGTTCTTGTTTCTTTCCAACCGTCCAAAAAAGGTTCGAATCCTTCGGAAGAAAATATTCTGCTATCTGTTGTGTTTCTTCCAAAACGCCCCCACCATTATCACGAAGATCGAGTATAAAAGAGGTAGGGTTTTGTGCCATTAATTCTTCATAAATTTTTATAAATTCAGTAGCAGTCCCAAAATTAAAAGACAGTATATGGATATAGGCCGTACTAGAATCAATCATTTTCCCATGAATTGTTTGAATTTTGACTTGTTTCCTTGTCAAAACATACGTTCGGCTTGGATGACCTGGCTGCTGGAAAACAATTTCTACGTTGGTACCCTGCGGACCTCGAATCAAATTGGCAGCATAGGTAGAATCTTTTCCTGCCATATGTTCTCCATTAACCTGAAGAATAAAATCACCCGCCTGAACTCCTGCTTCACTTGCAGGAGAATTGGGAAACACACGGTTAATTTCTAACTGATCCGTTATAATGACACCAATTCCAACATAATGATCTGCAATTTGAGTTGAAAACGTCTCATATTCTTGCTCTGTAAAATATGTTGAATAGGGATCTCCCGTTCCTAGCACAATGCCTTTTGCCAAATACTCATCTTGAATAGGATCTACAAAAAACTCTTGAATTGTATGGAGTGCAAATTGCGAAGCTGGATAAGAAAGAAGGCCTAGTTGATTAGATGCAAAAGCATATCCACCTACAAATCCCCCTATTCCAACAAAGAGTGAGATCACTATTGCGAGCCAAGTTTTACATGTAAACTTCATAAATCACCTATTTAATTGAATTTCTTATTTGATGATAGAAAAAAGAACAGGAAATACAACCGCATATTTAAGGCAAATAGTCTCGGGGATTCACATAATCCCCGTTTTTTCGCACCTCAAAATGGAGATGGGGTCCTGTTGACCATCCTGTTGAACCTACTTCTCCGATGACTTCTCCTTGAGCTACTTCTTGATCTTTCGATACATACCGGCTATTCATATGGGCATATAGGGTACTGTGATCATAGTCATGTTGAATAAGAACGCAATTCCCATACCCAGTTAACCAACCAGAAAATACAACCGTACCCTTAGCTACTGCCTTAATGGGATATCCATATCGTTGATCAATATCAATTCCTGTATGCATTCTATATACACCAAAAATGGGGTGCATTCGCATGCCGAATTCAGAACTAACCACCCCTTGAATCGGCCAAATAAGGGCGCCCATGGATTCATTTTTAAGACTTTTTAGTCGATTTAATTCTACGGTTGTTGCGATTATTTGTTGAACAGTAGCCTCCGATTGAGCCAAAGCTTGTAAGGATTTATTAACCATATCTTGACTTTGAGAAGCCAAAAATTGTATGTTACGAATTTCTTCATCTTTTTTTTGACGAGCAACTTCCAATTCTTCATACTTTGTTTTTAGTTCATTTTTTAGCTCAAACTTGCGTATTTGATCTTCGATCATCGAATCTTTCTTTTCAGCTAACAGCAGTTTGTTTTCTTTCAATTGAGAAAAGAATTCTCGATCTGTCTCGTACAAATATTTTAAATAAATTCCTTTGTCCAAGATTTCATTAATATTAGACGAGGAAAACAAGTACTTGTTATATCGCGAACAATAGTCTTTATACAAAACATTAAGTAATTTTCCTATACGCTGTTCTTTCAAGTGAATGGATTCTTCAAGCAAAGAGATCTCTTGTTGAGTTATATTATAGATCTTACGAAGATTTTCTTCTTCGTTTAGTAGCTGTGTAATCTCATCTTGCAGAGTGGCAATGTTTTCTTCATAGCTACCGAGCTCTTCTGTTAGATCGTCTTGTATATGCCGAAGGGTAGAAGCTTTCTTTCGTTCTTCTTCAATAGTTCTTTTATAATCTTCTTGAGCCGCTTCTTCGCGTCTCTTTTTTTCTTCCAGTTGATCAATCTGTTCTTGTAATGTAGGTTCAGATCGAACGACCATAGGAGTAGCCATAGAAAAGCATTGCAGTAAGAACAGTGCGAGTAAAACAATCCCAATTTTTTTCATTGTATATACCTGCTTACTGAGAAAACTGTAGAAGTGATGGAGATAAAAAAACCAACAAACAAAAGAGTTGCTCCTAGTTGTAAACTTAACAGTTGTGTATTTATAGCAATAGGAGAAAAAAAGAGGAATGATTGGTAGAATTGATACACATATTCTACAACAGGGAAAAGAACAATGGCATTGCAAATACCTCCAATGATAGCACTAACAGAGGCAATGAACAAAAAAGGTGCTCGAATTGTACCCGGTGTTGCGCCTAACAATTGCATGATAAATATTTCTTTACGAAACGAAAAAACAGAAATTCCAATGGAAGAACTGACAGAAAAAATAAAAGCTAGTAAGAAAATCAGCAATAGAGCAGTCCCAAGTATCAACAAGATGCGGATAATATTGCTATAATTGGTGGCTGCCTCTGATGTATCTTCAATATATTCAATGGAAGGAATTCCGCGTAAGTGGCTAATGATATCAGGAACATCTTTTGCACTTTTGGGTTCAATCCGTAGAGAAGAAGGAAGAGGATTGATAGAAGTTTCCATATCAGGATACTCTTTTTGAAGCAACTGTAATGCCTCTTCGGGAGAAACATATTGCACACCTTGTACGCCTTCTAGGCTCTCCAATGAAAGAACTGTTTGATTGATGTCCTCATGATTTGCTGTTCTCTCAAAAAAAGCTGTGACATTCAAAAACCTTGTTCCAACTGCTTGTGCACCTTGATACACAAAAATTCCAAAAACAGAGACAATCCCTATGCAAAATAGGGATATGAAACAACTAATAGTGCATATAACATAGCTAGCTGGATTTCGAGACCATACCTGTTTTGCTTCTCGTAAAGAATTAACCACGATTCTCACCCATTTTTTCTCCATGATCCAAAATTACAATCCGCCTACCTGTTCCACTTACAATATCAAGATCATGGGTGGCCATTACAATACTGGTCCCAAGTTGGTTAATCTTTGAAAACAATTCCATAATACTCTCTGAAGTTTTATAATCTAAGTTTCCGGTAGGTTCATCTGCCAAGAGAATCTTAGGCTTTGTTACAATCGCCCTGGCTATAGCAACGCGTTGTTGTTCTCCGCCGGACAACGTAGGGGGATAATTCTTAACTCGCTGCGAAAGACCTACTATTTCAAGTGCCATTTCTGTTTGTTTCTGAATGTATCTCCTGGAAAGCCCTCGTATTTCCAAAGCAAAAGAAATATTTTCAAACACCGTTTTGTAATCAATCAGGTTAAAATCTTGAAAAACAACTCCAATTTTTCGACGGACGAGATGTTTCTTTCTTTGTAGGATTGAAGAAACAAGTTCGTGTTCAATCCAAACTTCACCTTCGTCAGGTTCTTCTTGTTTTGTAATGATACGAAAAAGAGTTGTCTTTCCTGCTCCGGATCTACCCATAATATAAACAAACTCTTGTTCGGCAACGGAAAAACTGACATTTTTTAATGCCTGGATCCCATGAGGATATTTTTTGGTAACAGATTTAATTTGTAAAATGGGTATGCTAGTCATCATTCATCCCTTTTTCTTTCAAATCCTTCTCCAATAACTTCGTCTAAGGAACCGATCATGACAAAGGCACTGGAGTCTATCATCAGGATTCTTCGTTTGAATGTTGAATACTGTCTTTTTGAAAAAGCACATAGTAGAATTCTTTTGCCATTGGAAGTATATCCGCCTTTTCCCTCAAGAATAGTAACTCCTCGATCCATTTCTTGAATGATAAACCTTGTTACTTCCTCCTCTTTGGACGTGATAATCATAGATGCTTTAGAGGTTGACAACCCTTCTTGCACAACATCAATCATTTTTCCCACAACAAATATCCCTAGTAGTGGTAACAGTGCCAACTCTGCATCTTGGAATATGATAGCAGAGGAAAGAATCACAATAGCATCAAGAATGATGACAATTTGACCAAAAGAAGCATGAGTATAGGTTTTTACTATTTGGGCTAGCATGTCAGTACCCCCTAGTGAACCGTATGAACGATACAGCATGCCAATCCCAAAACCAGACAAAACCGCCCCGTATAAAACAGAAATCATTAAATCTGGATGAATTCCCAGATGAGGTACGACAAAAACACTAAAAAAATCAATCGCAAATGAATTTGCTATTACAGATATGACGGTGGTTATTATCACGCGTCTGTGAAGTCGAAAAATAGCCCATATAAAAATGGGGACATTTAAAAGTATGTAAATGAATCCAACGGATAAAACACCATGAAGAAGGTGGTAAATTATGATCGCGATACCCGTAACACCACCTAGTGTCAGCTTATTTGGGATCAAAAACAATGCATACCCAAAAGCATCCACAAACGTACCTAGGATGACACCAATATAGTTTGCGTGTATTTTTGGAGATGCTGGTTTGTTTAAAAAAACTGCTTTATTCCCCACACATACTCCTAAAATTTAATCATGATTTGTTTGGTTTCAGGAATATACTCAATAGTAGCACCAAAAGACTCGGAGATAAATCGTAAAGGAACCATTGTTCTGCCATTCACAATATAAGGAGGAGCATCCAATTCTATTTCTTTAATGCCAAGTTTATCATCTTCTATCCTTGCTTTCACATCTCCAATTTTCAAAAAGACATGAACCGCAACAAGCGATATTTCCATCTCTTTTGTATCGGGGTTCCATTCAATATCAGCTCCATATATATCTGCAATAGCTCTTATTGGTACAAAAACTCTTTCATTTAGTAATTGAGGAGGAGCATCTAAAAAGAATTCTTTTTCATTAAAGGTAGCTACTGCATCACCAATTGTTAGAATAATGATGTTATCAAATGGAGGTTTGTAAAAAAACACTGCATATTTGGTAATTTCATTTTCCAAATCATCTTGGGCAGTAAAAATCAATTGATTGATTTTATGCATAATTTCGTAATGCACTCGAAATGTTCCATCTTTCTGAACAAATACTTCCATACCGTTAAACATTAACTCAGCATCCGGGTCTGTTTTTCCTGTGACGTCGATTGATTTTTCAAGAACTTGTAGCGGTACAGGGTCGATACGCAAAGAGGGTGGCTTTGTATCCAACTCAATGCGCACGGTTTTTGAAAAAGAATTTTGATCAACATCCCACACTTTAACAACAAAGGTATTGTCTCCTTCTTTCAAAAAAGTACGATAATAGAAAACACCATCTTCTTCGTCCACTGCTATATGTTGATCATTAATACTTGCATAAGCTCCTGGTTCCGTTTCACAAAGGAAGAAAATCTGTTTGACATTGGTTCGATATCCTGTTTCGGGAGTCAATATGTTCAAAAATGGTGGTTCTGTATCAACGTCTTGATCAACATAGATAGTAACTCGATATTCATAATTTCCACCATTGCTCTGAATCGAAAGAAGCCCTTCGTATTCACTATGTGGAGGTAGCAATGTAGTATTTGCTGTCACAGTAAAGATTCCTTCTTTGTCAAATCTCTTTGGCTGCACTTTTAGCCAAGGAGTAAGAGAATCTAACGTTCCAGATAGTTCTCCTTTTCCAGAATTGTAGACCCGAAATGTTTTGGTCGGTTCTGCTCCAAATTCGATCGTCCCAAAATTTAGCTCAGCAGGATCCACTGCTAAAACGGGGTCGTTGCTTTCCTCATAGATTGTTATCTCGTAAGAATCTGCACTACATGAACTTGCAACCAATTGGCTATTCATAAGGACAATATCAGCAATTGAAAATCTTGCATTTCCAGTAAAAACAGGTTCTAAAACGATAGTAAAAAGATCGCCATTCCCATGAAATCCATCTTTCTTTCCCAGCATAGCAGAACCAATTTTAATGAGACCACTCTCGTAAACTCTGTATTGAAAAGATGTTTCTTCGGTTTGAAAAATGGATCCTTCTGTACAATCCATGAATTTCATTTTGCTTGTAGGATATGAAAACGATAAAGAATATCCGAATAAATCAATGGCATTGTCTAAAGAAACAACAATTTCGACCCTCTCTGTCTGTAAAAGATATTTTTGTTGCTCCGATGTTATGCGAACTGTAGTTTGTTCTGCATAGATATTTTGATAAGGAAAAGAAAAGGTACAGAAAAACACAATAAGAGTTACATACAACAAACACTTTTTCATTTTTCACCCCTTTTGACACTTCCGTCTTCCTTTTCGCATAGCCCCATTGTTAGGATGGATTCGAAAGTCCTGTATAAAGAAGAACTCAGCATATGGAAACTTCTTTTTTTATTGGGTACATATAAAAATCCTTTTGTTGGCGTTGTTAAAAAAGCCAACACCAATCCAATAGAGAAACCTATAATCAAGCCCTGGATTGAATCATTCTTTTTCATAATACCTCTCAATGATACTAGAAACTCGAATTGAAGCTTTAAATCGCTTATCGTATATATAAGCAACACCCACAGCAATAAGAAAAAAGGCACTTCCAAAAATAAATTGTTTATATAGGACACCTTGTCCAAGAAGAATCCCAATCACAAGCATTATCAAAGGGAAAAGGAGACTAATCATGGTAGCAACCAAAAAAGAACCGTTTTGAATATAGAGTTCAACCATATCTCCTTCTTGTGCATCTAGCATATCATCAACAAAAACAAGACTTGTCTTTTTGCAATCCATATGACAGGAACTACATTGATTCCCAGAAGAGCAATCCATTGCAGTTTGTTGGTTGGAGTCAAACAACGAAACCCAACCACTCTTTCCAACAACTCTTTTTACAATAGCCTTACGTATCATATGATGCACTCCAAACTAAAAACCCCGTGATGGCGTCTAAATGAAGGCCCATTAACCGCATTAGCACTAATATTGGAATTAAAATGCTGTTCGGGTACCAATGTTTCCAAAGGTGCCTCTCCGAGCAAATTGCAACCGGTTAACTCATCATTTAGCGTCGTAGCCTACATTCACAACAACCACCGCAGGGTATATACTTATTATACTATATTTACTGTTTATGCAAAGGAATTGACATTCGATTCGCATTTCAGAAAAAGTAGTTACATTTTCCATCTTTACAAGTTAAGAACATTTGCTAATACTTATGTGGTATTTTTTTGAAATGAGGTAAAGAATGATTTGTTCTTTTAAAAGCTGGACACCTGTTGTCAAAAATTGTTGCTTTATAGCTCCAAACTGTACGATCATAGGGGATGTTGAAGCCAAACAAAACAGTAGTATTTGGTATGGTTCTGTCCTTCGAGCAGATTTAGCAAAAATCACAATTGGGGAAGGTAGTAACATCCAAGAACTATGCTCTCTTCACGTAAAAGAGAACGGACCTGTATGGATTGGAGACAATGTAACTGTTGGACATGGGGTTGTTTTGCATGGTTGTTCTATAGGAAGTTGTTCTCTAATAGGCATGGGGAGTATCATTCTTGACGATGCAGTCATTGGGAAAAATTCCTTGGTCGGAGCAGGATCTTTGATTACAGAGAAAAAAACATTTCCCGATGGTTCACTCATCCTTGGATCTCCTGCCAAAAGAATACGGGGCTTAACAGAAGAAGAAATTACAAGAATTAAGCAATCAGCTCAACACTACATTCAATTAGCGCTCGATAATAATACAGCAGTAAAAGGAGTTTATTATGAATGATGCACGAATTCCATGTGGGATTTCAAATCGACATATTCATGTTAGCAAAGAGGATTTGGCCATTCTTTTTGGGAAGGACTATTGTTTGTCTCCAAAAAAGGATTTATCACAAACAGGACAATTTGCCTGTGAAGAAACTGTAAAATTGGTATCCGTCAAAGGTCAAATTGAAAATGTCCGTATTTTAGGCCCAGAAAGAAGTGCAACCCAAGTTGAAATATCGGTAACAGATAGTTTCACTCTTGGAATCCGTGCTCCTTTTCGTGAATCTGGTGATATTGCTGGTACACCAGGAGTATTAATTGTCGGACCCAACGGTTTTACCTATATTACTCAAGGGGTCATTATACCGCTTCGACATATTCATATGAATCCTACAACAGCAGGCCAATTAGAAGTAAAGGATAAGCAAATTGTATCCGTCGAAACAGAAGGACCAAGATCTGTCATATTTAACAATGTAATGGTAAGGATTCGAGAAGATTTCACACTTGATTTTCATATTGATACTGATGAAGCTAATGCTGCAGGCCTACATAATGGAAGTTTTGTTCGTATCCTTAGATAAAACTTCTACTTGATCTGTAAGAACCGTGATTTGATCATCTAACACTTCAATCATGGCATTTTGTACATAATATTGAATGATTGTGGGCTGTTTCTTGGTTAAGCGCAGCGTAATAATACCATCAGCTAACTCTGCTAGCATTGGACTGTGACCTTTTTTGATTCCAGCTAGACCATCCATCAAAGGAATAATAATCGAATCTGTTTCATTGGTATACGTTTTCCCTTCTGGTAGTACCATCCGAAATCTCATTTTTTAAATCTCTCCCAGACTTCATCGATGGTTCCTGCCATATAGAACAAGTCTTCCGGAATAGCATCGCATCTTCCATCTACAATTTGAGCAAAACCCTCTACGCTTTGTGAAATAGAAACATATCTACCTTCTTTTCCAGAATACTTTTCTGCAACAAAAAAAGGTTGCGATAGGAATTTTTGAATTCTCCTTGCTCGGTATACTGTCATTCGATCTTCGTCAGATAGCTCGCTTATTCCAAGAATGGAAATAATAGCTGAAAAAGCGGATTCATTCTTCTCCGCTGAATACTCCTCTGCATAGCCTTGTAATAAACCTTACTAGCGAGTAGGGTAACGCAAATTCCGTATAAAACTGATAAAATGATTAAAATCCAATACATTTTGTTTGCCATAAATGAAATCCTAACAAAAATCTATTGTATCCTAACAGTTCATTTGTCAAATGTAAAAACAACAATTTCGATACGAATTATGCTTTATATCGCTCTCTCCTTTCGTATACTAGTAGGAGTAGTTGATTTTACAAGGAGTGAATATGATGTGTAATACATTGGGTATTGTTGGTATGCAATGGGGGGACGAAGGAAAAGGAAAAATTGTACATCGACTATCTAGCGATTTTGCCTATGTTGTTCGTTTTAATGGTGGCAATAACGCAGGTCACACCATCGTACAAAACAACCAGTCTTTTGTTTTTCATATCCTTCCCTCGGGTATTCTTCATCCTTCTGTTATCGGCATTATTGGAGATGGCACTGTCGTTGATCCTCGAATTCTTTGGGATGAAATTCAAGAAGCAAACCACCTTACTGACTCTGTCCAAAGTCGTCTCTATATCAGCGAAAACGCTCACATAATATTTCCTTGGCACATAGAAATGGATACAATTTTGGAGAAAAACCGTTCTTGCAAAATTGGTACAACAAAACGTGGCATAGGACCTGTTTATGGGGACAAAATTAATAGAACCGGGATTCGGATGCGATCCATGTTGCAACCTGTAACTTTTTTGAAAGAATTAGAAGCAGCTATTAAAGAAAAAGAAGTTTTCCTTAATCAAATCAGCCAAGAACCCATTCGATTAGATGCACAAAAAATCTGCGATGACTACTTGATGTATGCTACAAATCTACAATCCATGATTGCAGACACTGGATCAATTCTTAGAAATGCCATCAAAAAAGAAAAAGGTATTCTCTTTGAAGGAGCTCAGGGAACATTGCTAGATATTAATTACGGATCTTACCCTTACGTAACATCTTCTCCTACCACCATTGGTGGTGCTACTACTGGAGCCGGAGTTCCACCTTCTAGTATTCGTCATGTACTGGGCATCGTCAAGGCATACGTAACAAGAGTAGGAGAAGGACCCTTCCCCACAGAACAAAAGAATGAAATTGGTGAAAAACTTGCCAAAGAAGGTCATGAATTTGGTGCTACAACTGGCCGTCCAAGACGCTGTGGTTGGCTGGATCTTCCTGCCTTACAATACGCCATTGATTTGAATGGAGCTACTTCGTTAGCACTCATGAAATTGGATGTTTTGGACTCTTTTTCTGACATATCTATTTGCACAGGGTATAAACATGGATTTTCTCCTACATTCTCTGAAACTGACTTAATCTATCAGACTTTTCCTGGCTGGAATGAGCCCACAAGGCATTGTAAAACCTGGGAAGATCTTCCTCCTAATGCAAAGCATTACATTCAGTTTATTGAAGATACAATGGCATGCCCTATTAATATTATCTCTGTTGGTCCTGGAGAAAAGGAGACAATTCATAAATGATTCCTCGATATTCATACCCAAAAATGTCCCATATATGGTCAGATGAAAACAAAACGCATCAAATGCTTCAAGTTGAACTTGCCATATGCAAAGCTTGGAACCATGAAGGAAAAATTTCTGATCAAGATCTTGCACTCATACTTGAAAAAGCAGACTTTCAATTGGATCGCATTCAAGAAATTGAATCTGTAACCCACCATGATGTCATTGCTTTCGTTACAAATGTAGCAGAAAATATTGGTCCAGCTGGTCGGTTTGTACATATGGGTGCAACTTCTTCCGATATTTTGGATACAGGACTGGCTCTTCAGTTAAGGGAATCTGTTGACAGACTACTAGAAGATTTGAACCATTTCGCTGAAGTCTGCAAAAGAAAGGCCATTGAAACCAAAACTATTCTAACCATTGGTAGAACCCATGGAATACATGCAGAGCCAACATCTTTTGGATTAAAATTTGCCTTGTGGTACTCCATCACATTGCAAAACATGCACCGCTTAAAGCAAGTTAGAAAAGAAGTCATGCAAGCAAAACTATCCGGAGCAGTAGGAAATTTTATTAACACAAATCCTAAGGTTGAAGAATTCGTTTTAAAAGAACTTGATTTAGTTGCAGCACCTGTTGCTACACAAATCATCCAGAGAGACGTTCATGCTCATTATGTTTCAACACTAGCCCTAATTGGCAGCTCCTTCGAACAGTTTGCAACAGAAATACGTCATCTACAGAGAAGCGAGGTTGCTGAAGTACAAGAACCTTTTGGAAAAGGTCAAAAGGGTTCTTCTGCTATGCCTCATAAGAAGAATCCGATCCTTTCGGAGCGTGTCTGCGGTCTAGCAAGACTATTGCGGGGATATGCCCTGACATCCTTTGAAAACATTGCTCTATGGCATGAGCGAGATATTTCTCATTCTTCAGCTGAAAGAGTTATTCTTCCTGATAGCAGCATTGCTCTTGATTATTTAATCCAAAAATTTACACATGTCATTGATGGATTGCTCTTGCATGAGGATCAGATTGAAAAAAATCTGTGGTTAACGTATGGGGTGTTTGCATCCCAAAAAGTACTTACTTTGTTGATTAAAAAAGGTTTCTCAAGAGAAGATGCCTATGCACTTGTTCAAAAGCTTTCATTTCAAGCCTTTCAAAACAAGACATCCTTAAAGGACATCTTGCAGAATTCATCCGAAATCAAACCTTACATATCGTCCCAAGAGATAGATTCTATGTTTACTGCTTCCCCGTATCTCAAAAATGTAGATTATATATATGAAAGGACTGGCATCGATGTATAAAGTAACCATTAATGTAGATCCTAAGAAAGATATTTTAGACCCACAAGGAAAAGCAGTGCAACATGCACTTTTGAACCTTGGCTATTCAAATGCAGAACAAGTACGCATTGGTAAGCACATTGTAATCACTCTAGCCGGAAATTCTAAAGAAGAAGCCTATAATATTGGAATAAAAATGTGTCAAGATTTGTTGGCAAATCCTTTGACTGAAGAATACACTGTCAAAGTAGAACCATGTTAAGAGTTGGAGTCGTCATTTTCCCTGGGTCGAACTGCGACCTAGATGCCATAAGGGCTGTTGAAATAGGGTTGCATGCAATGGCAGTTCCTTTGTGGCATAAAGAATCTGCCATTGATACAGATGCAATCATTTTGCCAGGGGGTTTTTCTTATGGTGATTATTTGCGACCTGGCTCTATTGCATCTCATTCTCCCATTATGCAAGCAGTAAAAAGGTTTGCCGCCAATGGAGGTCCTGTCATTGGCATTTGCAATGGTTTTCAAATTTTAACAGAATCTGGTCTTTTGCCTGGTACTCTTCTTCGAAATACAACAACCCGTTTTATCTCCCAAGATACTTCTTTGCTTGTTACATCCAACCAAACACCCTTTACAAACTGTTTTTCAATTGGCCAAAACATCACTCTACCTATTGCACATAAAGATGGTAACTATCAAGCTGATCCACTAACCCTGCAGACTCTTCAAGAAAATCATCAAATTGTTTTTCGATACGCAGAAAATCCAAACGGGTCCCTCTGTGATATTGCTGGTATATCCAATAAAGATCACAATGTCGTGGGTCTAATGCCTCACCCAGAAAGAGCTTTGTCCGATTGGACAAGAACATCGGATGGTTTGCAACTTTTTCAATCCTTGCTCACATATTTGGAGGCACAACCATGAATCCTCAAGTCCTACAAGAACTAAATCTCCAACCAAGCGATTATCAAGAGATTGTCCGTCGGTTAAAAAAAGAACCCAAAATTGTTGAACTAGGTTTGTTTTCAGCCATGTGGAGCGAACATTGCAGTTATAGAAGTAGCAAAAAATACCTTTCCCAGCTTTACACAAAAGGGGATCAAGTGATCGAAGGTCCTGGAGAAAATGCAGGGGTTATCAGATTAACCGACTCCCTTTATCTAACCTTCAAAGTAGAAAGTCACAACCACCCTTCTGCTGTCGAGCCTTTTCAGGGTGCAGCTACAGGTGTAGGTGGTATTATTCGAGATATCTTTACGATGGGGGCAAGACCTATTGCAGGAATGGACTCTCTTCATTTTGATTATCCCAGCTCTCCTCGATCTCGTTATCTCCTTAATGGAGTAGTAGAAGGAATTTCATTCTATGGGAATTGTGTTGGCGTTCCCACTGTAGGAGGAGAAACACATTTTGCTTCCTGTTATGACGAAAATCCTTTGGTTAATGCGATGGTTGTTGGAATACTCGATAAAAAGAATCTTCGAAGAAGTATTGCCAAAACCCCTGGGGCTACCGTTATCTACCTTGGAGCAAAAACTGGAAGAGACGGATTACATGGAGCGTCCTTTGCATCTGGTGTTTTGGATGAGGATCGAAAACAAAGAAAGGGAAGCGTTCAAGTTGGAGATCCTTTCTTGGAGAAATTGCTTATTGAAGCCACCTTAGAAATCATTCAGGAAGATCTTGTAGAAGCCATCCAAGATATGGGTGCTGCTGGTATAACAAGTTCTTCTGTTGAAATGGCAGGCAAGGGAGAATTAGGCATTCGTATTGACTTGCAAAAAGTTCCCCGAAGAGAACCGGGGATCACTCCTATTGAGATCATGCTTTCAGAATCACAAGAAAGAATGTTATTGATAGCAAAACAAGGAAAAGAAGGTCGGATCCAAGAAATACTCGATAAGTGGGAGCTCGATTACGCTGAAATTGGTGTTATTACAGAAACAGGATGCATTGAGATTTTTACGGATGATACATGCCATTGCAATGTTCCCATCAAGCTACTTCTTGATCCTCCAGAAAATACAACAAAACCAATCCGCAATCCCCGGATCAAAACAACTGTATCCAATGTCCCATCCTGTATCGCGGTAAACCAGACTGAGTCTTTTTTATGCCAGCAACTAAAAAATCCAAATTTTGGGTCAAAAAAATGGATTCATGATCAATACGACTCTACTTTGTATGCTAGTACAATTGAGAAACCTGGCCTTGGACCCAGTTGCATTCATATCCCTGGGACAGATCATTTTGTAGGCATGACCCTGCTAAGCCGAGGAGAACTGTGTTCTATTAACCCCTATGAAGGAGCAAAAACAGTTTGTGCTATTGCTGCAAGGCGCATTACTTCTCTCGGACTTACTCCTGCAGCTGTTACTAATTGTTTGAACTTCGGTGATCCGACACAAGAACACACAATGTGGGAGTTTTCCGAATGCATCAAGGGGATGAACGACGCTCTATCTGTCTTGAAATCCCCTGTGGTATCTGGCAATGTAAGTTTCTATAATGAAGGTGAAAAACAGAGAATTTATCCTACTCCTGTCATAGGAATGATTGGGACAGGATCTCTTCGTACAAAACCAATTCTTGCTTTTCCTAAAAGCGGTTTGATTTGTGCTGTTGTCGGAAAAACAAAGAAAGAATATATTCAAACGGATTCTATCCCACGTATTGATATCTTGCTAGAAAAAAAGACGCAAGATGTCATTCGAGAATTTGTTCTTGCATCATCCATTTCAAGTTGCATCAGTGTAGATCGTGGCGGGGTATGGTATGCGATTGTTAAATCCATGATACCCAATCACATAGGCCTTCATATTCACAAGATTTTCCAGGATTTTACTCCGGCCTCCTACTTGATGAGTGAATCCAATAGTCGATATCTCATTACCTTTCCAGCTGCATATCTGGATCGCATTCAAAACCAACTCAAAGATATTGCTCCTTTAGATATTATTGGAAAAACGATTGAAAGCCGTTTCATAATAGAAGGAGTCATGGAACTTTCTATTTCAACGATAGAACAATTACATCAAGAATCATTAACGCACTATTTTCAATGAGGTAATTATGACAAAAAAAAATGTTGCAGTATTCATTTCAGGAAAAGGTAGCAATCTAGAAGCTATTGTAAAAAAAAGAGACATGGGATTTCTGGATTGCAATATTCCTTTTGTTTTGGCTAACCGAAAAGATGCAAAAGGTCTTCAAATTGCAAAAGATCATCAGATCCAAACGTATGTGGTGAATCATCGATGTTTTTCTTCTCGAGGTTTGTACGAAGAAAAACTACTAGAAGTGACTCAAAAACATGCTATTGATATTATTGTTTTAGCAGGTTTTATGAGGATTCTCTCTTCCCATTTTGTGCATCAATTTGCAGGACCCATTCTAAACATCCATCCTGCACTTCTCCCTGCCTTCCCAGGATTAAATGCCCAAAAGAGAGCTCTGGAATATGGGGTAAGGTTTGCTGGTTGCACTGTTCATTTGGTTACAGACAATGTTGATGCAGGGCCTATCTTTGCTCAAGAAATCATTCCTGTGTTTAATGATGACTCTGAAGAATCCTTATCTCTTCGCATTCTTGAGCGAGAACATATCCTACTGCCAGAAGTTTTAAAAACCGTCATTGATGGCAATTATGAAATCATGGGAAGGAGAGTTTTAGTCTACGATGATAACAATTAAAAATGCTTTAATTTCTGTATCTGATAAAACGGACCTTCCAACCCTTGTGGACGTTCTTTCCAAGGCCGGTGTTCATTTGTATGCAACCGAAAGCACGCAGGCTGCTATCGCCAAAATGGGGTATGCCTGTGAAAAAGTAGAAAACTATACTGCGTTTCCTCCTATTTTACATGGTCGAGTGAAAACACTGCATCCAAAAATTTTCGGAGGCATTTTGGGCAGATCCCGAATACCTTCAGAAATGGAAGAAAACAAACATCATCATATTACAAAATTTGATTTGGTTTGTGTTAATTTGTACCCCTTCTCTCAAAACACATCTCCCCAGACATCTCTTGAGGAAAAGCTTGACTTGATAGATATTGGAGGAGTTTCCCTTCTTCGTGCATCTGGCAAAAACTATCTCGAATGTGTGACATTGTCAGATCCTTCTCAGTATTCTAGTTTCGTAGATGAATTCACACAACAAAACGGAAGCATTTCGGAAGAGTTTTCGAAAAAATGTATGGTTCAATCCTTTTTACACACGAGCATGTACGATGCCTATATCGCACAAACTTTTTCTGATGAAACAATTCACCCTCTATTTTTGCAAAAAAACCTTGCTCTTCGATATGGAGAAAACCCTCATCAGAAAGCTGGTTTTTTTAGTCTTCTTTCCAGTGCTTATCAACAACCGTCCCTTCTCTTAGGCTGCAAAAAACTGCATGGAAAGAGTTTATCTTACAATAATTTAATAGACGTCTCTCAAGGTTTGGACTTACTGAACGAATATGGCAAAGACCTACCTGCATGTATTATTTTAAAACACACAAATCCCTGCGGTGCAGCTATGGCTCATGATTTACAAACAGCCTATACCAAAGCTTACCAGTGTGATCCCGTCTCTGCTTTTGGTGGTGTATTCATCTTTAATCAAGAGATAACGATCCCGATAGCGGAACAGATACATTCCATTTTTGTTGACGTTGTCTGTGCCCCTTCTTATTCCAAAGATGCATTAGCAATCCTTACAAAAAAGAAAAGCATCCGGCTTTTGGAACACAAGGTCTATGATTCTCTTCCATACCACCTACGAGATGCATCCAATGGGATATTAATGCAAGACAAAGACCAAGAGGTTGTACAACAGATGGATGTTGTATGTGGGAATCCACTGTCTACAAAAGAAAAAGAAAATCTCCTTTTTGGAATGAAAACCTTAAAATATGTTAAATCAAATGCTATTTTACTCTGCAACAACAGACATGTGTTAGGTATTGGAGGGGGACAGCCAAATCGAATTGATAGCTGCCGCATTGCTTTATCTCATGCCAAAGAACGATTCCCCCATGAAGTATCTGGGAGCATGCTGTGCTCTGATGCCTTCTTTCCTTTCGCTGATTCGATACAGGAAGCATCTAATTATGGTGTTCAAATTGTAGTGGAACCTGGGGGTTCCATCAATGATCAAAAAGTCATTGAGGAAGCACGTAAACAGGGGATAACTCTTGTTTTTACTGGGCAAAGACACTTCCTCCATTAACTATCCTTCGCAAAGAAAGGAGCTGGATATGAAATACAATGTTTTAGTTTTAGGTAGTGGTGGCCGAGAACATGCTCTTTGTTGGAAACTTGCACAAAGCCCTCTCATGGGAGATTTACATTGTATTCCTGGCAATGCAGGCATTCAAGAAATTGCTCAAACCTATTCTCAACCTGATATCCTAGATTTTCCATCGCTGGAAAACTTTTGCAAAGAACACTCAATCCACTTGATTGTCGTAGGAAAAGAGCAGCCTTTGGTAAATGGAATCAAAGATTTCTTTGCAGATACGGACATTCTTGTTTTTGGGCCCTCTAAACATGCATCAATGCTAGAGGGTAGTAAAATCTACACAAAAAATTTGTTAGCAAAATATAATATCCCCACTGCTTCTTATCAAACTTTTTTCAACAAGGACGATGCTATCTACCATCTCGAATCTATTCAACAATATCCCATTGTTATTAAGGCCGATGGCTTAGCACAAGGAAAAGGAGTGGATATTGTATATAACAAACAAGAAGCTTTAGCTTCCATCTTAGATATGATGGAGCACAAGAAATTTAAGCAAGCAGGAGAGAAAATTCTAATAGAGGACTTTTTAGAAGGCCAAGAATTGTCCTACCAAGTAATTGTAAATCAAGACCAATATTTTGACTGCCTACCTGCACAAGACTACAAAAAGGCATACGATCAAAACCGGGGGCCTAATACTGGCGGGATGGGCAGTGTTGCTCCTGCTAAATGGCTAACAGAAGATATTGTATATAACATCCGTCACCAAGTAGTAAACCCTCTAATGAAAGCACTTCAAAAAGAAAATAATCCCTACTCCGGGGTAATGTTTATTGGCCTTATTGTCAACAAAAATAACCAACCAACCGTATTGGAAATTAATGTGCGATTTGGAGATCCTGAATCACAGGTTTTATTGCCACTTCTTGAAAGCGACCTTTTGCCTTTAATGATTGAAATTGCTCAAAATAAAAAAATTGTAGAATCCTATCAGCTAGAATGGAAAAAGAATACATCAGCAACCTGCGTAGTCCTTTCTTCAAAAGGCTATCCTGAGAACTATCAAACAGGCTTTCCTATCGGTGGCTTAGACACTCTCAAAAAAATGAATGATTGTATTTGCTTTCATGCAGGAACAAAAAATAAAGAGCAAGAAATCGTAACAGCAGGTGGAAGAGTTCTCAATATTATAGGATTGGGGACGAACCTTCAAGAATCTACAAAAAAAGCTTATGAGTTTTCTGATTTTATAGAGTTTGAGGGAAAAACACACCGCAACGATATCGGCCAATAAAGACTCGGGACCCTGGGAAGCATTGCGTTTTATGTACTTGGTTTGATCTTATTTTCGCTTTTTACTTGCACGTATAGTGCAGCTTCAATCCGACATTTTTGTATTTCACAACCAAGCTCCCATGGAGTTTTCAGTTGACCTGTCATTCGAAGGTTGTTTGCAGAACAACCCCCGCCACAAATGTATCGAGACCAGCACTTTTCACATGATGGCTTAAATAGTAAATTCGTACATTGTTTGCAGGTTTCAACGATAGCAGAATTGGTGATGCCATCCCAGACTGTTCCTATCTTAAAAGCAGGATTGGCATCAAATTGATGACATGGATATAAATCTCCCTCTGGAGAAACAGAACAATACTCTACTCCAGCTCCACAACTCGTCATGAGTTTTTCTTTACAAGCCCCTTGTTTTAAATTCACTTCAAAATGATAGAAAGAAAAATTTGTATCTTTGGCAAGAGTGTCTAAAACCCAAGATGACAGTTTTTGGTATTCTTCTTTTAAAACAGGAAGATCTTGAGAAGATAAGCCAATGTCATTTTGGTCTGATACGACTGGTTCAAACGAAATCTTCTGAATCCCTTGAGAATACAGATGTTGAACATCTTCTACAAAATGAAGATTCTTTTTTGTATACGTTCCCCGTACATAATAGCCTTCTTTCCACGTTTGCGCAATAGGAAGAATGGCTTCCATTACTGTATCATAAGTTGGTTTACCCTTGGAGGATATTCGAAAGCGATTGTGGTTGTCGGGGGTACCATCTTGACTTAATATCAAACTAATATTATGGTGATACAAAAAATCCGTCATTTCTGGCGTAAGAAGAGATGCATTGGTTGTTAAAGAGAATCGAAATTTCTTATCTGTTTCTCGTTCAATTTTTTGCGATAAAGAAATAGCATATAGGATAGAATCCCATGCTAGCAAAGGTTCTCCTCCAAAAAAATCACATTCTAAAATATGTCGATCACCACTTTGCTGCACTAAAAGTTCAAACGCTTTTTCGATGACAGAATGTGGCATCACTTCTTTGGAAAAATGAGACACTCCTTTTTCGAAGCAATAGGGACAACGAAAGTTACAATTCCTTGTCATGATTAAGCAAAGTGATTTGATGATTCGATTGTCTTCAAACTGTACTGGTTGTTCTTGGAAAAAACCTTTGCCATACATTTCTTGGATATCTTGCAAGATATCCTTAGGGGGCTGTCCCTTTTTGATGTCTAGAACATCATTTGCAGAGCAAGAAAAAACGGAATTGGATGTTGGATCAAAAAGAAACCCTTCCTTGTTCCATACAAAACAATGAAGGGTGCCTAGTTGAATAAGGTCTTTTACCAAATCCATCGGGGGCTTGGTTTTTTTCTTTTTTCGCAATACTGATTGCCAATTGTACAGGAAGTCTTGCATGCAGATTTGCAAGGTGTTTGGCATTCTCTGCAATTGGTTTGTCCATGATTTGAATCTAACAATGTTCCTTGAATTTCAAGTTTTAATTTTTTCATTATTACCTCCAAAGCTATTGTATTATAACATACTTCGTGATATTTGCTTGTGAAAATGCTTCCAGTAGTGCCATCTTATCCTTGGATGCAATTTCAATTTTCACATGTACATCTTCTGCGTAATCCACTTGTATACAGTGAGATTCAAATTTCTCACAAATTTTTTCAAACAAATCAAAAATAGTGTACTGTACAGTTACATCCATAATTTCTTTAGGAATATACTCTTCCACTTTTGCATTGGTTAGACTTTGCTTAGCTGCTTCTAAATAAGCTGAGTATAGACCTTTTTTCCCCAATTTAATACCGCCAAAAAAACGTACAACTACAATGGCTCCGTTGGCAATACAATGACTCTGCAACAAAGACAACAAAGGTATTCCGGCAGTACCATATGGTTCACCATCATCAGACATCTTTTCCAGGGTATGATTTGAAAGGTCTTGAATGCGATAGGCATAACAATAATGCGTTGCATTCTTATGGACTTTTTTTGTAGCAGCTAGGAAGGAAAGAAAATCTTCGTTTGATTCGATCGGAACGGTATAGGCATAAAAAGAAGACTTCTTACTCTGTACAGATGCTTTACCGTTTTTTACGATTAGGGTTCTTTTCATTGCTAAAAAGGAGTTGAAAATCAGGAAAGATTCTCAACTCCTTTTTCTTACCATACTATATGTTTTTATTGTTTTAACTTTGGATCAAGCGCATCACGCAGTCCATCCCCTAAGAAGTTAAAGGACAAAATGGTGAGAAAAATCATGAGACCCGGCCAAACAACAAGATGGGGAGCATTCCACATGAAATTCTGAGCATTGGATAACATATTGCCCCACGTTGGTTCTGCTGGATTCACGCCTAAACCTAAAAAGGAAAGAGTAGATTCCGAAAGAATTGCTCCTCCAATGCTTAGAGTCATTTGAACAATAAGAATAGCAAAAGTATTGGGGAAAATATGTCGCATAATAATGCGTGTATCTGAGCAGCCAATAGCTTTGGCAGCTTCAACAAATTCATATTCCTTAATTTGCAGGACAAGACCTCGAATCAATCGAGCAGTGGGTGCCCAACCAAAGAATATCAAAAGACCTATAATAATAAATACACTATCCCCAAAATAAGAAGACAATGTAACCAATATGGGCAGCGTTGGAATGGAAAAGAAAACTTCAACTAGCCGCATAAAAAAAGAATCTACCCATCCTCCAAAATAACCAGAAATGGACCCAATAATTCCTCCCAATAAGCCTGCTGGGATTGCAACCCAGAAACCGATAAGTAAGGATGTTCTACCACCGTACAAAAGGCGAGTCCATACATCTCTTCCTACATCATCCGTACCTAAAAAATGTCCTGGGGAAAAGGGTGGTAAGAATCGAATATTGATGTCAGCAAGTCGAGGATTGAGCCCCCCCGAAAAATATTTTGCAAACACAACACCCAAAATAAGTATCAGAATGATACAAGCTCCAATAAGTGCCATTTTGTGCTTTCTAAAACGGATCCAAACCATTTGTGAATAGGAATACTGCTTCGTATCGCCTTGAATAACATCTTGATCAAATGTTGGCACCGAAGTAGGGTCGCCAACTTCAACAGTAGGGATTAATACCTCTTCTTCGTCTAAAGATGGATTCTTTCTCTTATTATCTTGATTGCTCATATTCTTAGCTCCTTTAAAGTGTTACTCTTACCGATACGTAATTCTTGGATCAAGAAATGCATACGATATATCTGCAATTAATGTAAAAGTGACAGTAAGAAACGACAAGAACATTAAATTCATCATGGCTAAATTGTAATCTTTTTGCATTACAGCATCAAACACCATTTTTCCTACGCCCGGCCAACCAAATATTTGTTCGACAATAAGAGATCCAGCAAAAAGGATGGGTATCGTTTGAATCAGAATGGTTGCTATCGGGATCATTGCATTTCTAAGAGCATGACTGTAGATGACCTTTTTCTCTGCAACTCCCTTTGCACGAGCAGTTCGAACATAGTCTTGTCGGATAACTTCCAACAAGGCTGATCGTGTATAACGCATTAAACCTGCAAGGGATATTAAAGATACTGTGATGACGGGCAAAATCAGGTGCAGCATGCGGTCTCCCAGTTTCACAAACCAGGGGGCCTCTAAGTAGGGCATAGTCTGCCCCCCATAGGTGACAATATCGGAGTACATCCCGGTAAAAGGAAGTCCAATTCCGATTCCTAGCCACATAATAGCCATTAGGCCAACCCAAAACATAGGCAAAGAAACACCGGTAAATGTAAAAAATGTAAGAATATAGTCCCATGTTGAGTATTGATGGACGGCTGAAAATATACCTAACGGAATAGCAACAAAAACAATGATAAGAATGACAATCGCTTGCATATACATAGTGTTTGGAATTCGATTCATAATAAGAGGAAAAACGTCTTCTTTATAGGCTCGTGAAATTCCAAAATCACCTTTCCAAGCATTCCTAAACCAATAGCCATATCGTATAACAACAGGTTTATCAAGACCTTGTTGACGTTTGTATACATCAATTTGCTGTTGCGTAATATGAGGGTC
>CAYRWA010000079.1:0-17894 GCA_964427915.1 uncultured Caldisericota bacterium | reverse complement strand
TTGCGGTCATCGACCAACCAATCGTTTTCATTGTAAACACCGTCGTTATTGTTATCAAAAAACGTTAGGTTGGTGGAAGAGAAAGACGTTAAAGGTCTTGTTGGACCGGCTCCTGCTCCAAAGTCGTTGTCTCCCGCTTGAACCAAAGATCCTTGACGATACGTTTTACCATCAGCTACAACAATACACAATCTGCGGTCGCCCACAGAAATTTTACTGTCGTTATCGCGGTCTTCATAGATCCATTCACCGGCATCCAGCCGACCATTGCCGGAACGGACATCTTTAGGATCTCCGGGGTTAGGACTATAGGTTGAATCAAAATACTTCACATTTCTCGGTAATTGAGTATAGTCCGGACCTGGTTGATAACGATAGTCCACAACAACACGATCCCCTTTACGAAGAGGATTCATTAAACGAACAGTACCCGTCCGGTAGTCAAGTTCAAAATCAGCACCAATTAACTCTTTTGGATTGACACAAATGTTGCCAGAAGAAATGGTTGAATCCAAATTCGTTTCTTTGGGGAAAATGATTGAAATAGAATCTTTTCCCGCTTGAAGGGCCGAATTGACATTAAACTTTACTTGGTAGGATGCTTGTGTTCCTGCCGTTTTAGGGTACGGTGTAACCTGTATGTTTTGAGCATCTGCCCTGGTCATTTCAACACTGGCAAATACAGAAACCACTAAGGTTACTGCAATTAAACTAGCTACAAATCGAATTGTCTTTTTCATAACCTACCCCCCTTTAAAGTTAATTGTAGGTTAAGGTGCCTAAAAATTAAACTTACTGTAAAATTAACATTACACAAGGTATTACAAATTACTACTTTTCTATAAAAGTATTTAAACAAAAGTTTTTTAAAAAATCAAGAAAAAACACCTTTTTTTTAGGTTTTTTCTGTTTTTTATTGAAAATAATCTTTCAGAATGAAAAGGTTCACAATAGGACCTTTTTTATTTTGACGGTCCTAAAAGCTCATAAGAACGAAGTTTGTTGAACAAGGAGCGTCGGGAAATGCCCAAAATTTCAGCTGTTTTTGTTTTATTCCCGCCCTGCATCTGCAAAATTCGCTTTATATACTCCGCTTCAAATTTTTTTGTTGCCTCTGAGAGGGTTAAGCCGAGATATATATCATCTGGATTTACTTTTTGTTCAGTGGACTTATGAAAAAGAAATGTAGGTAAATTCTCTTTAGTAATGAAATTACTTTTTGTAGAAATAATGCTATGCGTCAATACATTCTTAAATTCTTCGACATTGCCAGGCCACGAATAAGCTTTAAAAATTTCGATTGCATCGGAAGAAAAACCCTTCACATTTTTTTTGTATTGAGCATTCAGGGGTTCTATCAGATGTAGCCCTACTTCTTCTATATCTTCTATCCGTTCTCGCAAGGGTGGTAGATGAATACGAACTGTAGAAAGCTTAAAAAACAATTGTTCATGAAACTGTCCCTGTGAAACCTTATCGGAAATATCAACAGTACTAGAAGATACAAACCGTGAAGAAGTATCCTTTGTAATCTTTTGAAACAGAATTTCCTGTCCTTTTTTAGAAAGAAGTTGGATATTTTTTATATATACTGTTGCGCTCGTTGCTACTCCAAAATTAGAACACTCCTCTTGGAAGGCATCGATATCTTCGTAACAAGATACCTCGCAAAAGGGTTCTTCAGAAATTGCGGATTTTTCATGGAGGGCGTGAGCCACTTGATCTGTTTCTGTACCAGCCTCTCCTTCAATCAAAACAGAGGCTGCATTTTTGGCAACCATTCCAATGCTTTTGAAAACATCCTGCATAACATGCGAAGAACCAACTAAATCTACGGTGCTTGGGTGGGCTGTATCATGATTAGATCGTAGATTGGTAATCTCTTTTGTTAATTGCTTCACATAGAGGGCTTTTTTTAAAACAATGCGTATTTCATCTACATCAAATGGCTTCGTAATATAATCATAAGCGCCCTGTTTCATAGCTTCAATAGCCAGATCGGAAGAGCCAAACGCAGTTACGAATACAACGGGTGCATCGATATAGTCTTCTTTTAGTTTTTGAAAAACTTCCATGCCATCCATGTCTGGCATTCGAACATCCAATAGGATAACATCGGGGATTTCTTCTCGGATTTTCTGCAAGGCATCAATCCCGTCTATTGCAGTGATAACTTCATAGCCCTCATCTTCTGCAATGGCAGTACAGAGATCTCGTACACCTTCTTCATCGTCAGCGATTAAAACTTTGTATTTCATCATGTTACAAATGTAAAGGGAAAGTCATAAAATGCAATAGCGTAGTTCATCAAGCAACAAGGGAAGCATCTATGAATACATTGGACTAATGAGCTTTTCTCCAGTGTGTAAATCCAATACGAAAGACCGTAATTTGTTGATCTGGATCACTCTTAAAGTCAATGAGTCCCTCCATATCTTCCATCATTCTACGAGAAATTGCCAGCCCCAACCCTGTCCCTTTATCTTTGGTTGTAAAGAACGGTGTGAAAATCTTTCCTACATCCTCTTCTCGAATTCCATACCCATTGTCTTGTACACAAATCCAAAATGCATCTGACTCAGCTACGCCGTACAACTTAATGACACCTTCTCCGATGCGAACCGCTTGAAGAGCATTGAGTACAAGATTAAACAAAACTTGATGCACTTTTCTTTGATCAGCAAACAATTCAATGGATTCTATTCCTTCCATTTGAAACTGGGCTTTCCGTTGTTGAATTCTCTCTTTAAGTAAGTTTTCAATGATTCCTACAAGATCTGATAAAGGAATCCATTCGTTGTTGGTTTTGGAGGGACGGGCGTATGTAATTAAATCCTTTAGTAAATCTTCCAATCGATCAATTTCTCTGCCGATCAATTGAATCATTCTGACATTGCCAGGTTCATCGGATACTTTTTTACCAAGTAGCTGCACAAACCCTTTCACTGAGGTTAATGGATTTCGAATTTCGTGTGCAATGCCTGTGGTAAACATTCCAAGCATACGAAGTGATTCGTTCTTTTCAGCTTCTCGTATAAGCTTCACATTTTCAGTGACATCATCTAGTGTAATCAGGACAGTTCTCTTATTTTCAGGGTCAAAATGACACGCTACTACAATATGAAAATACTTTTGCATGGAAGGAAGGCGGACAGGAAAATTATCAAAAGAAAAAGTATGCTTATTTTCAAAGGCTCTAGTGACAGCATTTTCTAAAACTGGTCCAAGAAGAGAATAGATGGTTTGGATATGAAGCTGTTTTTCTTGGATCTGCAAAAGCTCAAGAGCTGCTTGGTTGTAGAAAAGAATCTTGTGATTTTGGTCGAGAGATATCATGGCTGTTGATGCATTGTTTAGTATTAAATCAGATCGCGTCCTGGATAGTATGAGGCTCTGTGCTAATTGGTTGATACCCTCGGACAAAATTCCTAGTTCTCCATTCATTGATGGCAAGGGTACATGCAAATCTTGTTCTAGAATTTTTAAACCGCGAAGAATTCTTTTGATTTTACCCGCAAAGGAAAAACTAAAAAGAAAGGCAAATAATAAGATGATTCCAATCACAAAAATAGTTATTGAATTCGTTCTATGCTGCAACAAAGCTACTTTTTCATCAAGGTTACGAGTAGATTCTTCCACCCAAACAAAGGATCCATCGTTACTAATGGGAACGGTAGCAACAATTTTATCATAGGGATACAAGTCTGATTTTTCTTGAAATCCATAAACACGATTTTGACTTCGGATATAAAAACCTGCGCCCCCTTCTTCACTAAAAAGAGAAGAAGATGTTTCGATGATACCGTGTAAGGTAGGACGAATCTTTTGTTTTAATAGGTTGTGGTAAATGTCCTCCACTGTTTTTGGCTCTGCCCCTGTATATCTTGCATGTTGTTCTTTGGCCAATTGATAGACTTGGCTTTGTTCCCCTACAAAATATCGATTGTATTCTTTCACAAGGTAATGCCCAACATTTTCTATTTTTTCTTGTTTTTCTAGAATCAGCATTTCTTTTGCATTTTGAGTCAGAAAAAAGTTTAAAACTACATTTCCGGATACTACCACTAGGATTGTAAAGATAATGACTTGAAATCGGACGGATCCAAAAAACTTTAACATTGCCTCCACCACACATTTTCTGGTGATAATAAGTGCTGTAATTCTGTAGTTAATTCCATGCTACGAGTTACGTGGTAGTCCATGGAAGGAAGAGTTTCAATTCGATATCCTCTGAAATGAATATGAAGGATTACATCAGATGGTCCTGCATGTTTCGACAAGAGCTGCGTTATTTCCGATAATTTGGTTTTTGAAATGATATCCAAATTGATATTTAAATACAGCCGGGAAGGCTTTTTAAGCTGGTGATGCACATCCGAGAGTGTGTAGCAGCGATCCACTTTTTTGATGATGTATTGAAAACCATCATTTCGAAAGGCTACTTTTGCTGTACACAAAAAGGCCATAATGGCATCCGAATTTTCTTCCTGCATGACTGCATCAATATCATTTGCGGCTTGCCCAAAAGCAAGAAGCTCCATAGATCCAGATAGATCAGAAAGGGTACACATTCGTACAGTGTTTTTGGTCTTTTTTCGAGGGTTACGAATAGAATCAATCATACAAAAGACTTGCACTTCTGTTTCAGCATGTATATTTTGCAGTGCTTCTAAAGTTGTAAATTCCAAGGCTGGAAAAGCTTCTAGAAACTGCGCCATTGGATTGGTAGTGATATAGAAACCAAGGGCTTCTTTTTCAAACAAAAGATTGGTCTCAATAGAACTGGTGTGCGAGGCCTTTGGAGTCTCTTGTTGTAGTTCTTGCGTAGAGTCAAACAAAGACAATCCTTCGGCGCGGACGTTGTTTAGTGTATCTAACAGGTCGGTTCGATTGTTTTGATAAAAATCGAATGCCCCTGCTTTTATGAGAAATTCAATGGTTCTTTTTGTAACCTTATTGGTTTTGTTACGTGCTTTAAAATCTTTCACGCCAATATAAAGACCGTTGGTTGTACGATCTTCTATCACGCTTTCTAAAGCTGCTTCTCCTACATTCTTGATAGCAGAAAGACCAAAACGAATGCCTATCTCTTTTGGCGTTTCTTGTTGTTCTTTGTTTTCTTTTGAGGAGGGCATGGCTTCAAGAGAAAATAAAATATGGCTTTTGTTTATGTGTGGAGGAAGAATAGGAATATTCATGGACCGGCATTCATCAATATAGCTTTCAATTCTCTTTTCGTCAGATCGAAATGTATTCATTAAAGAACACATATATTCTGCTGGATAGTTCGCTTTGAGATAGGCTGTTTGATACGATAAAAGGCCGTAGCAAGCAGCATGAGCCCTATTAAAGCCATATTCAGCAAATTTCTCAAGCATTGTAAATACAGTTTCTGCAAGATCTTGTGTATACCCTTTTTCAATGGCTCCTTTTACAAATTTCTCATGCTGCTTCTCCATTAGCTCTGGAATCTTTTTTCCCATCGCCTTACGAAGCTTGTCAGCATCTGCCATTGAAAAGCCACTCATCACTTGGGCAATGCTCATAACTTGTTCTTGGTATATACAAATACCGTAGGTATTTTTAAGGACGGGTTCTAAGCAAGCATCAAGATATTGTATAGAAGACTGGTTTTGCTTGTTTTCAATAAAGTCAGGTATATTTTGCATCGGTCCTGGTCTGTATAAGGCTACCATAGCGATAATATCTTCAATAGAGTCTGGTTTCAGTTCTTTTAGCCATTTTTGCATACCAGTGCTTTCAACTTGAAACACACCTTTGGTTTGTCCTTTTTTATACAGGTCGTAGGTGTTTTCATCGTCGAGGGGCAATGCATCTAAGTCAATCGCCGTGTTCTGCTGCTTTTGAACAAGTTCACAGCAATCCTTAATAATGGTTAGGTTTTTTAATCCTAAAAAGTCCATTTTTAGAAGACCCAGTTTTTCAACTGTATTCTTCTCGTACATGGACACGCGTTTTTTATTTTTATCGATAGCCAATGGGACATAATTCCAAAGGGGTTCATCGGTAATTAGAATGCCACAAGCATGTGTGGAAAAGTTTCGTACTGCATGCTCTAGTCGCGAAGCTGTTTCATATATTTTTGTATAGGTTTCGCTTTCATCAACAAGCTTCTTAAAGGATTCGCTATGTTTATAGGCGGATGCTAGGCTCTGGCCAGCAGGAATTTTTTTTGACTGCAAGTTTATCTCGGTAGGTGTAATTTTGAAAGCTCGGGCTACATCTCGAAACGCTGCTCGCGATTCCAACTTTCCAAAAGTTCCTATTTGAGAAACACAGTCTTCCCCATAGGTTCTCTTTACATAATCAATGATTTCTTCTCGCCTTGCATCTTCAAAATCAATATCGATATCGGGCATGGAAAAACGCTGCGGGTTTAAAAACCGTTCAAAGTACAAGTTGTAACGAAGAGGATCAATGTCTGTAATTCGCAAAAGGTAACTCACAATACTTCCTGCGGCAGAACCTCTTCCTGGGCCAACAGCAATGTTGTTTTCGCGCGCGTATCGAATAAAGTCTTGAACCACTAAAAAATAGTCGACAAAATCCATTGATTCAATGACACCAAGCTCGTACTCCAATCGATCTCGGATGTCTTTTTGAATCGTGCTTCCATATCGCAGTGGCAAATTTTCTTCACATAAGTGACGAAGATGTTGAATCCGTTCTTTTTTTGAAGCAATGCCATGTTCAGGAGAACGATACTTGGGAAGGTGTTTGGTTTCAAAATCGAATTCTAAGTTGCATTTCTCGGCTACTTTAGAGGTATTCTCTAGGGCCTGGGGTAGTTCAGGAAAAAGCTGTTGCATTTCCTCTTCGCTTTTCAAGTAAAAGCTATCTCCTGTAAAACGCATCCGGTTTGGATCGTCATAATCTTTGAGCTGCTGTATGCACAATAGAATATCATGGGCATATGCATCTTCTTTGTGTACATAATGAGAATCATGTGTGGCAATTAATGGAATATCCAATTTTTTTGCCAACGTAACCAAAAGAGGGTTTACGCGCATTTCTTCTGCAAGTCCATGATTCATGATTTCGATGTAAAAATCGGGACCAAACCTTTCCTTATACTGACGGGCAAAGTCTTCGGCTTCATTGGTTTGACCCGCCAGTAGCAAGCGCGGAAGCTGTCCTTGAATACATCCTGTGCTGACAATCAAATCGTGTCCCAAAGAAGACAATAAATCGAAATCAATGCGGGGTTTGTAATAAAACCCTTCTGTATATGAGCGCGAAACTATATTGCAAAGATTCTGATACCCTTGGTTGCTTTTTGCCAACAAAAGTAGATGGTATAAATTTGTTCCGTGACGCTTTTCATCTTTTTTATGACGGCTTTCTGGAGCTACATACACTTCGCAACCGATAATGGGTTTGATGCCAACGTCAAGGCATGTCTTGTAAAACTCTATAGCCCCAAACATAGTTCCGTGGTCGGTCAGAGCAATGGCTTTTTGACCCATTGCTAGGGCATGTTCTGCCATTTCTACTGTTTTGCTCAGTCCATCTAACAGGCTATATTCTGAATGATTGTGAAGATGAACAAAAGACACAGCTAGTCTTCCATTGTTTCGATAAAGTGAACAATTTGCTGGGTTAAGTGTGTTGTTTTTTCTAGAGTGGGAGTTTCCACAAGAACGCGAAACAAGGGTTCCGTACCCGAAGGCCTTACAATCATTCTAGCATCAGGATTTTGTGCTTGGATTTGTTCCATTGTTTCACAAAACTCTGGGGAAGATAAAATTCGGTTCTTATCATGTACTCGTAAGTTTGTTAAATTTTGCACATAGAGTGGTATGTGGTGAATGGAATCTTGAATTGGTTTGCTCAAAGTTGTGATGGCATGGATGTATTCTAGTGCTGATACAAGGCCATCTCCCGTAGGACTTTTGTCAAGAAATAACAGATGACCAGATTGTTCGCCTCCAATTTGCGCGGACAACCGAATCATATCTCGATAGACATATTTATCTCCGACATTGGAACGATAAAACTCAATGTTCCGATTCTTCAGAAATTCAATAATTCCTTCATTGGTCATAACAGTGCCAACAACGGTTTTCTTAGAAAGCGTATGCAGTTGTTCTCTGGCAAGGGCTACCGTTGTTAACATTTGATCTCCGTTGATCGTTTTTCCGTCAGGGGTGAAGGCCAATACTCGATCGCCATCGCCATCATGAGAAAAAATAAAATCAAAGGCAGTTTGCGTGGACTGCAAATACTGTTGAATGGTTTCGGGATGAAGAGATCCACAATTTTGGTTGATAGAATCTCCATCGGTTTGGGTAGAAATGGCAGTGACGCGAGCGCCTAATCGCGAAAAAACGTCGGGTGTGGTTACGGTAGTAGCTCCGTTGGCACAATCGACAAGAATATTCATGGAGGACATGGGTAGAAAAGAATACTGCGCTACGATATCAGACACATATTCGCTGATGGCTCTTGGTTCTTCGATATAGGAACCAGGAAGACCAGGTGTTTCTTGAATAAGCCAGGGGCAATCAAGTAAAACTTCTATGCGTTCTTCAGCATTTTCACTGGCTTTTTCCCCATTTCTTTGAAACAACTTAATGCCGTTGTATGGAGCAGGATTGTGAGAAGCAGAAATGACAATACCCATGTGGTAGTGTTTGTTTTTGCATAGACGTGAAACGGCCGGTGTTGGAAGAATGCCAAAAATATGACAATGAACACCAACCGATTGCAATCCTTCAATAAGATTCTGCTCAATGCGCACACCACTTGGGCGTGGATCCCGTCCAATACATACATGAACGTCCTCTTGAGGATAGGATTCTTTGAGATACGCTCCAATCGACTTTCCGACTTGTAAAACGAATTCGGGACCTAGCCCTTTGTTGGCTAGATCCCGAATACCATCTGTTCCAAAATATTTCATTATGCTAATGCTTGTTTAGATACTCCTACAAGCTGAGAGAAGTTTTCTTTATGCTCGACAGCAATTTGAGCAAGAACTTTACGGTTCAAGGAAATCTCTGATTTTTTGAGTCCGTTGATGAATCTTGAATAATTCATCTCTGGGTCAGAGATTCTTACAGCAATATTGATACGCTGAATCCAAAGAGCTCGAATGTCTCTCTTCACTAGCCTTCTACTGACATAAGCATTTCGTTCTGCGTGCATAACTCGTTCTTTGGCCGCTCGGAATCTACGACTTGCAGATCCTTGGTAACCTTTCGCTTTCTTCATGAGCTTTTTTACTCTACGGCGACGAGTGAATCCACCTTTAACTCGCATAATAATTCTCCTTACTGGTTTTTGTTACAAACGTTTGCTATTTGTTAATTTTTACATTCGGTATTAAAAACCGTACAACACGTAATTTGTCTTTTGGTACTTCTTGTTGTTTGTTCAGTTTTTTTCGAGTCACTGTGTTTTTTTTACTTAACATATGGTTGTGACCAGATCGAAGAAACATAATTTTTCCTGTACCAGTTATCTTAAAGCGTTTCATTGCGGTTTTACAAGATCGTATTTTGTGTTTCATATTGTTATCCTTTCTTGGAGACAGGAGCAAGAATGGCAATAATATTTTTCCCCTCCATTTTGGGGGGTCCTTCTAGTTTGCCAAATTCATCTACAATCTCGGTAATTCGTTCAATCATTTGAAAACCTTGCTTTTTGTAGATTATTTCTCTTCCTCTGAACATCACAATGAGCTTTACCTTATCTCCGTTTTGGAGAAATTTACAAACTCGCTTCATTCTGACGTCAAAGTCTCCTTCTGCAATGTTTAGTCCAATTTTGCAAATTTTTAAATCGTTATGAACTTGTTTTTTCTTGGCTTCCCTATTCTTCTTGGCTAAATCATAGACATACTTACCATAGTCCATAATTTTGCAAACGGGAGGCCTTGCATCTGGTGCAATCTCTACAAGATCATACCCTCGATTTCTAGCCATATTTAGCGCGGAAATTGTATCTACGATTCCGACTTGGCCACCGTCTTCATCGATTAACCGGACCTGTCTTGCGCCAATACTACCATTAATTCTATGCTGATGTTTAATATACTACCTCCATGCAAATAAATTCTTAATAGTTTTACAAAAACTTCATTATAAAGTCAAGAGATCGTCTTTTCCTAAAATTAGGAAACATCTTTTTCGTCTATTTCGTGCACTATTTTTTTCACGATATCTTCTACAGACATCGTTCCAAGATTATTTCGATGACGTTTTCGTACGGAAACTGTTTGATCTTCTTCTTCCTTTTTTCCTACAATCAGTAAGTAAGGTACCTTTTCCATTTCACCCTTACGGATTTTTGCACTCATTCTTTCGTTGTCTTCATCGACACTAGCTCGTATCGAATGGGTACAGAGAATCTTGCAAACTTGGTGTGCATACGGTAATAGGTCATCTGAAATAGGAACAATCCGAACTTGCTGCGGAGAAATCCACAACGGAAGATTTCCTGCATACTGCTCTAGAAGAATCGCAATAAAACGCTCCATTGAGCCTAAGGTAGCTGTATGCAACATGTAGGGTACATGTTCTTGTCCATCTTCTCCAATATAGGTAAGGCCAAACTTTTGTGGAAGGTTAAAGTCTACCTGAATAGTAGTACATTGCCACAATCGTCCAAGTGCATCTTTTACCTTAATATCGATAGCGGGTCCATAAAACTTTGCCTCTCCTGGGTCAATTTGATAGGGAATTCCCATGCGCTGGACAATGGATATAAACTCTTTCTCAATATGATCCCATTTGGCAGGATCGCCTGCATATTTTCCGGCATCGATATGTTCTTGATCTCGAATACTAACAAAAATTTCAAGGTCAGTGAAGCCAAAATCCTTAAAAAGATCAATCGAAAACTCGCGAATATTGTTCAGTTCTGATTCTAGTTGGTCTGGAGTACAAAACACATGTGCATCGTCTTGTTCAAAGCTTCGAACGCGAAGAAGTCCATGCAAAACGCCCGATTTTTCATAGCGATACACATTGGCTAATTCGAAATACCGAATGGGTAGTTCTCGATAGCTTCGGAGCTCTGTTTTATACACAGTAAGGTGAAAAGGACAATTCATAGGTTTGACCATAAACGTTTGATTGTCTCGTTGCATAGGAGGAAACATTGTGTCTAAATAATGATCGTAATGACCCGACGTTTTCCATAAATCTACAAGCCCCAGATGAGGAGTTCGGATTTCTTCATAACCAGCTTCTCGATGCTTTTTCTTGTCATACTCTTCAATCATCCCCAGCAAAGAGGCTCCTTTGGGTAACCATATCGGAAATCCTGCTCCTACTTTTTCTTCAAATGTAAATATCTTTAATTCTTTGCCTACTTTTCGATGGTCGCGTTTTTTTGCTTCCTCTAGCATCGCTAAATAGTGCTTTAGTTCTTTTCGATCAAAAAAAGCAGTGCCATATATTCGTTGCAGCATTGGATTGGTTTCTTTCCCTCTCCAATATGCTCCTGCAAGCGATAGCAATTGAAAATAACGCACATCCCCGGTAGAAGATACATGAGGGCCTTTGCACATATCCATAAAGTCCCCTTGAGAATACATCCCAATTGTTTCTTCTTCTGGAATCTCCTCAAGAAGCTCTAATTTATAGGTTTCTCCTTGTTCTTCCAATCTCTTTTTCGCTTCTTCGCGTGAAATCTCGTGTCTCTCGATAGGAATATTTTCTTGGACTATTTTTTTCATTTCTTCCTGTATCTTTTCAAGATCTTCAGGAACAAAGGAGATGTCTCGTTCAAAATCATAATAGAAGCCTGTATCTGTCGAAGGGCCAATGCCCAGTTTCACCTCCGGATACAAACGTTTTACTGCTTGAGCCAATATATGGGAAGCAGAATGGCGCAATGCTTCTAAAGAATGATTTTTTGTGCTCATGCCAATCTCCTTTCAGTCATAGAGACAAAATTCACTATGGTACTAGTATAAATGAAATTGCAAAAAAATCAGTGGTTGCAAGATGTAAACTTGGAGAAGATATCGGGGAGAGAAGATTTGAACTTCCGACCTCTTGATCCCGAACCAAGCGCTCTACCAAGCTGAGCCACTCCCCGAAATAAAAATGGAAGAAAGATGGTCGGAGCGAGAAGATTCGAACTTCCGACCCCCAGCACCCCATGCTGGTGCGCTAGCCAAACTGCGCCACGCTCCGAAGTTGGTTGTTGAAAATACGTATTTCATTATATCCAAAACGTTAAAAAAGCAAATATTACTCGTATTTCAACTGTCGATTCATTAGTTCGTAAATGCCTTCCTGTGGGTTCTTCCCATGGAAAAGAACACGTTGCAGCATCATCGATATGGGCATTTCTACATGGTTTGTTTTTGCCAGTGCAATCAGCGCCTCTAGATTGTCGATTCCCTCAATCGTTTTCCCAGATTCGCCAAGAAGGTAGGCGGGTGACATTCCTTTCGCTAACTGAAGGCCTGCCCAAAAGTTTCGACTCTTTGGTGAAGAACTTGTCAATATTAAATCTCCCAAACAAGCCAGACCATAGATGGTATCATCTTTTGCTCCAACAGCACTTAAAAGTCTTTTCATTTCTTGCGTTCCCCGTATAAGAAGGGCTGCATGGATATTTTGCCCAATATTCATACCAGCAAGTATTCCGGCCACAACCGCAATGACATTTTTCATGGGTCCGCCTAGTTGAACGCCAATCATATCGGTATTGGCATATACGCGAAACTGAGGTTGGAAAAAGAGTTCTTGCAATTCTTCTAACCGAGCCTGATCAATACCGGCCAAAGTAGTGCAAGCAGGCAAATCTTGGGCAATTTCGACAGCGAAATTTGGACCCGAAAGAACAAAAATTTGTTCATGGGGCAAGGACAATTGCGAAGCAAAATAATCAGAGAGTAGCTGTACTTTCTCTCCCTGAATCAATCCTTTGGTAAGGATTGTGATGCACGTTTTTGAGGAAATAAAAGGGATCATTTGAGAAACAAGCGCAGGAATATACTTCGATGGTTGGGCAATGAGTAGTATGTCTTTGTTTTCTACAGCTTTTTCGATAGATGTGGTGCAATCCATATGAAGAGGCAACGAAACCCCTTGTAGATACGTTGTATTTTCATGGTACTGATTGATCTCGTTTTCAACCTTTTCTTCATAGGTCCATACCGTGATGGGGATCTGCTTTTTGGCTAGCAATCGACCCATTGTAGTGCCCCATGCACCTGCACCTAGAACAGAAATGGATGGGGTCTTCATTCATTCTCCCCTTTTCGGTTGCGTATCCTTACCACTACAGGGGTTCCTGTAAGTTTCATGGTGTCAATAATTTTGTTCTTGAAAAAATTGATGTAGGGCTGTGTAAACATTTTGGGTCGATTCACAAAAAATACAAAACGTGGTGGTTTGGAAGCGTATTGAGTCACATATAGAATTTTTCGCTCTCCCATTTGAATAGGGTGGTCCACAATAATCCTGCGAATCATTTTGTTTACTTCATGCGTGGTTAGTCGCGTTGTATAGGAAGTATATGTTTTTTGAATCATGGCAAACATATCGTCCATTCCGAGTCCGTTTTTGGCAGAAATAAAAACAACAGGAGAATAGGCCAAAAAACGAAGGCGAGTACGAATATTCCACAATACTTCATGGGGATCGTGTATCTGGTCTTTTTTGTTCACCAAAATAACACATGCTTTCCCATTGGATTGGATAGTTTGTGCTATTTTTTGATCTTCTCTGCTGATCGTTTCGGTTCCATCTACCATCAGCAAAGCAATATCTGCTGTTTTTACAATGCCTTCGGCTCGTTTCATGCTTAAATAGATTGGGCCAAATTCGTGCATCCACTTCGATCGTATTCCTGCTGTATCAATAAATTTATATTCTTGCCCTTTATAAATTGTACGTTCTTGTATAGGATCGCGCGTTGTAAATTCTTTATCTTGAACATAGGATCGTATTTGCCCCAATACGCTGTTAAAAAGGGTTGATTTTCCTACATTTGGTTTCCCTAGCAAAGCAATAGCAGGAAATTCTTCAGGTTCTTCTTCAGGCACAGGGGATTCTTGAGCTTTTTCAACACAAGCATCTAGAAGTTCGTAAACGCCATAATTGGATACAGCAGATACAGGATAAATATCTTGAAAACCAAGTCGATAGAAATCATTTTCATCGAAATGTCTCTTTTTATCAGCCTTATTAACAACTAAAAGAGTTCTTTCAAACAGTCCAATTTTACGAAGAAATGACACAAGCTGTTCGTCTTGGGGATGAACACCATGAGCCCCATCAACAACCATCAGAATAACATCTGATTTTTGCATTTCCTCTACCATTAACTTCTGTTGCTCGTCTAGTTCTCGCAGGGAAGAAACTTCTTCTAGGCCTGCAGAATCGGCTACTCGAATACTCTTTTGACCCCATTCCATTTCGTATCGAATGATATCTCGAGTTGTAGCTTTTTCTTCTAGCACAATATTTCTCTGCTTCGTAATGCTGTTAAACAACGATGATTTACCAACGGAATATCGTCCGATCAAAAATATCTTTACCATTTTATTGTTCTCTTCTTTCGTTATAATAAATGAAACGTTCCATGAAGAGTATACCAAATAAATTGGAGTTAACGATGAATCTAAAAGATCTTTCTATTCATGAATTTTGCAAAGAGCTAGCTTCTAAAAACCCAACACCCGGTGGGGGTTCTGCTGCAGCTGCTTCTGGTGCATTAGGTTTAAGCTTAGTATTAATGGTTGGTAATTATGCAGAAGATCAGGACAAATTACATTCCATTTTGGATGCTTTAAAAGAAGAAAAAAACAAATTGATTTCTCTTATTGATGAAGATGCTGAATCTTTTAACGCATTTATGAAAGCAATGAAAATGCCAAAAACAACCCCAGAAGAAAAGAAAGTTCGAAAAGAAGCCATGCAAAATGCATTAAAAAAAGCCGCAGATATACCTTTTCAAACACTACAGGCTTGTAGCATCGGTACAAAGTACATGATTATGTTAAAAGAGGATGTGAAAGAAAGCATGATAAGTGATCTTGGTGCTGCTAGCACCCTCCTTTCTTCTGCCATTAACAGTGCTTATCTTAATGTAATCATCAATGCAAACTCTATTAAAGATGAAGATTTTTCAAAAAAACTAGTATTCGAAGCAAAACAAATGCAAGCCAACTCAACAGAAACGCTTTCGTCCCTGTTTAAAAGTGTAGTCGATTCTCTTGAAAAATCTGCCTAATTATCTCTCCTATACTCTCCAAGAATTACAACACATACAACAGAACCTTTCGCAGCATCTGCAGCAATGCCAGTTGTGTCCCCGAAGTTGCAACGTAAATCGAAAAAAGGGTGAAAAGGGTTTTTGCAAAGCAGGTATTCAGTGCAAGCTTGGCAATTACATGGTTCATACCGGAGAAGAACCTCCCATTTCAGGGACAAAAGGCTCTGGTACGGTTTTTTTTGCTCACTGTACCTTGCAGTGTTGTTATTGCCAAAATTTCCCTTTTTCACAAGAACACAATGGGGAATACTACACCACCAATGAATTAGCATCTATCTATTTGTGGCTTCAACAACAAGGATGCCACAACCTCAATTGGGTTAGCCCCACACAGTTCCTTGGACATGCTTTTGAAGCTCTTTTAATCGCGCGGGAAAAAGGTCTGCGGATCCCTGTAGTATGGAATTCCAGCGGATGGGAAAGTCCATCCATTTTTCAATTATCCCATTATTTTTGTGATATTTTTTTGCTGGATGCACGCTATAGTAAAGATGAAACAGCCTATCGATACTCCTGTGCAACCCAGTATACCTCAATCAATCAACAGCTACTACGTATGGCCAGAGAGATCCAGCCCCACGATTGTTGGGAAAATGATCTGCTTCAAAAAGGCCTTATCATTCGCTTGCTTGTTTTGCCTGGGCTTGCAAATGAATGTATTGATCTGTTGCACACCATCCATGAAATCCTGGGTAATCAGGTCTTGATTAGCCTTATGAGCCAATATTTCCCCACATGGAAATCGTTTGAAAATCCTCCCTTGGATAGAACTATTTCTATAGAAGAATGGAATAGCGTTCGATCAAGTCTTGATTCACTTGGTTTTTCAAATGGATGGATACAGGAGTTGGAATGAAAACAACTATTAATTGTACGCAATTAATCGCGGCATTGTCGAGCATCCATGGCCTTGTATTCCTTCAGAAATGGCTTGAGCGTTGCTCTAATGATACCATAGAGCCATATCTTGTAGGAGGGTGCCTGCGAGATTCTGCTCTTTTTATATCCAAACCTCAAATTGATCTAGATTTTATTATTCATCCTTTCGAAAAAACAAAAATAGCAACACAATATTTATCTGACCTACTTGAGAGTCATTTTTTTCCTTTGGACGAAGAACGGTCTATCTATCGCATTCATACAGGTTCTCTACAATGTGATATCAATGGTATGAGAGGAAAAGAAATCATCGACGATATCTTTCAAAGAGATTTTTCTATGAACTCGTTGTACACACCCCTATCGGAATTTCTACACCATGCTCCTTTGAATGCAGCACAAATACCTGTCATTGACCTGTTTCAAGGGTATTCTGATTTGATCCATAAAAATATTCGTGCTCACAACCCATCCACTTTTCAAGAAGATCCTCTGCGACTATTGAGAGCATACCGCATTGCTTCTCAAATTGAAGGAACCATTGACCCTGCCACATACCAATGGATGGTGGATTCGAAACAAGGTTTGCAACAATGTGCTCATGAAAGAATTCGAGAAGAATTTATAAAAATAGCATCCCACAAAAAAAGTCATCAATATATTTTTGCCATGGAAGAAACAGGTATTCTTTCACAATTCTTTCCTTTTTTTGAATGGTTTGTTGAAGTTGACCAATGTTACACTTCCTGGTTGCAGCTAAAAGATCATGTTAAGGCTGGGCTTTATTATTTGGAAGGTATTTTTCAGCGTATTCATCAAGGAGATTTTCCCTATGCAAGAGAGTTGCAGTCGATTTTAAAAACACCTCTTACTGGAGATTGTACAGTAGAAGTTTCTATGAAAATTGCCATTCTCCTTCATGATATTGGCAAGCCGGATACTCTTCGATTGATGAAAGATCGGCTACGTTTTTTTGAACATGAAAATGTGGGGGTAAAAGTAGCAAGAGAATATCTTCATTCAATGAGTTTTTCTAGCAAAGAAGTTCGTTTTATTGCCGATTGTATTCAATGGCATATGCGCCCTCACAATCTATCCTCTGTAGAAAATTTATCCAAACGAGCCCAATATCGTTTTTTCCGAGACACCTCGCCAAACTCCATCCCCATTCTTCTCATTGCCTTAGCAGATGCATATGCAACTCGCATGGTTCCCTTGCAAGAGCTTCCGCAATATGAAGACTTTATCAAGAATATGTTACAATATATCTTCACCCCCGGGATTTATCAGCAAACCCCCCTTTTAGATGGGCATGCAATTATGGCTATTACAGGGTTACCACCGGGTAAACAAGTAGGAGATCTGCAGAAAAAAATTCTAGAAGAACAAGGCGTAGGAAATATAACATCCAAACAAGAAGCAGAAGAATGGATCAAAAAGAACTGAAATTGCAAGGAAATGAATCAAGATATTGCGCTTTTAGTAAAATTTTTAATACTATTCTATTTTGGTGTTATACTATTTATAAAAATCCATTTAGGAGTGTACGTGCATGGATAAAGACAGAGTTATTACAAATCGAGGGCTAGCCCAGATGTTAAAAGGCGGGGTAATCATGGATGTTACTACTGCTCAACAAGCAGCCATAGCGCAAGAAGCGGGTGCTGTTGCCGTGATGGCTCTAGAGCGCGTACCATCAGATATTCGTAAAACTGGCGGGGTTGCTCGAATGTGCGACCCATTAAAAGTAAAAG
>CAYRWA010000078.1:0-2606 GCA_964427915.1 uncultured Caldisericota bacterium | reverse complement strand
GTTTAACTACACCATGAATCTAACATGCTGCTTTGATTGTTACAATGCAGAAACAGGTGGCTACAATGGCATTAGTAGTCGAATAGAGATCCCAATTTGTATAACCGACGATAATATTGTATTGGCTAGTCCACCAAAATACAACCAGGAATCAAATGAAGTTTGGGTGTATTACTACCGCAAAGCTACAGATGAGAATCCCCATGCTTTGCTGGAAATCCAGCGACTGAATGTAGAAGCAGGATACCTTATTGATCCAATCTTGATTCCAATTGATTCTTCTTATCATATTCCTTTGAATATGTACAGCTTCTTTCCTTTGCTACAACGAAAAAATCTTCTCTTTGCTGAATATTATGACACAAACAAAAAACAGTATATTGTCATGAAAATCAATCTAGAAGAAAAACAAGTAGACTGGGTATCCGAAAACCAGAAGAAAGTATCAGAAATCTTGTTAAATCCTTTGGATAAAACTACCCTATACCTACGTGAAGGAATGAATTCCTATCGTAAGATTGATCATTTAACCACTGACACTCTTGAACACTGGGAGATAAATGAAGTAGAAGAAGAGAATTATGTTTACTCTCAATCCTCTTGCCTGGATCATTTCATAGCCACGCGTTTTGTTCACTCTGTGGTTGTTTTTGATACTCATTCTGGCGAAGTCGTATGGATGAAAAAAACGAAACCACCAATAGAATACGAAGATGTTACTTTCATTGGTTTTACCCCGCCTAGCATTGAAAAGACGGGCGACAACACATATCAAATCCTCTATGCACTTGATGATCAAATTGGAGTAGTGGAAATAACTTTACCGTAAAACTCTACAAAAGCCCATCTTCTCCAATGTAGTATAAAGCATCTTCATCCATCGTTAACGCGCTAGTTGCTTTTTCTCTTAACACGATTCGAGTTGAACCATCTGCTTGTAGTTTTACAATGGCATTGTCTTCGTTGATGAAATAAAGATGCTCTTTGTAAAGATTAATACATGTTGCACTGTCACTACTCAGGCAATATCGCTTCCCTGTAGTAAGGTTTTGTCTGAAAAAAGTTGTATACCATGAACTAGAAAAGAATAATGAATCATCTTGAACTAAATATGAACATGGGAAATCTAGAATTGTAAATGGAGGATTTTCATCATTTGAAGAAAGAGACTTTCGTAGAAGATTAGCTTCTATCCAATTTGCACGATTGCAAGTATCAATATTGTAATAAATCTCTTCTCCTTGTGCCAGGATATTATAATAAAGAAGCCTAGATGATATTGTTTGTTCTTCTGTGCCGTTCTTTTTAACTCTTACCAATGTATCGGTTTCGTCGGTATGATAACTCAACAACACACTATCTTCAGCAATAGTAACCTGTCCGCCATTATTGAAATTCCCTGCTGAACTAAGCGAAAAAGTCTTTGTTGCTGTTTCATGAATGGACTCATTACAATCACCTTTAGCAACAACTCTTTTAAAAGTTTTGTTGTCGTTTTGCAAATGATACAACTGATAGTTAATTCTGAAATAAACTGAATCTTCAATAACTTGAATGTCGGTGATCCTTCCTTGTGTAATGATTGCAGGAGTAAGGTTTGTTTTTTCCATATAATACAATGCGCAATCTTCAACAATAGTGTCCATATTGATTTTGCTTTGCTCATCTTCGATCTGGGTATAATAGATACTGTTTTCGGTAACATCGAAGTCTATTATGGCTGCAGAGGTTATTCTCTGGTTGTTTTTTCCGATGCAATCTATTTTGTACAAACAATTCCCATCATCTCTGTTGATGTAAAATATTGTATTATTCGAAACAGCAAATTTTCCAGTCTTCACTTTACCAATTTCAGACACACTATCTCCATTCAACGAACATGTTCTCAAGAGACCTTCCTGTAACGCGTAATAAATCTTGGAGTCTTCAATAATAAAATATGGATGAATTGATTCAGAAATTATCTCAGAATAACCATCACCATTCAGTTTAACTCTATATAAGTTAACTCCAGTCTCTCCTACAGCTGTGAAATACAACCATCCATTGTCCAATACTGCATGAAAACAATCAATACCCTCCTTGCTCATTTCCGAAGCATCTTTTTTCATACGATTCAAGGTGTAGTCTTGATTGGTATAGAAAAGCCAGTCACCACTTATGAAAAATGACTCAACAAAATCTTTCAATACCCACTCATGCAGTTCTCCATTGGCTGATATTTTCTCAATACCAACAAGACTGTCATTTAGGTAGTAAAGATCTCCATTATCAATTGCTATTGTACCCAGTGCTTTTTGATTCGTGTTTTTCGGTAATGACAAAACTGCAATAAATACACCAATACACACAACCACAAAGATACCAAGGTAAACTTTCATCAAAATCCATCCTTTATTATCAGTCATTGAATTTGTCATGGTTTTCAAACAGATTGGACTTTTATCTATTTTTTCATGCGATACAGACTTTGCAAAAAATTCTACTTTTGTGAAACAGTTACATTATGATTTTACATCTACCATTTGGGTGTTACAATCATAGTGAATTTTTTTGTAACGTGCACCGTATCCATTTTGGAGCGGTAGCTAGGAGCTTGTATGAAG
>CAYRWA010000077.1:0-43798 GCA_964427915.1 uncultured Caldisericota bacterium | reverse complement strand
CTCCTGGAACAATTGTGAGTGGGAATCCTTTGCTTCGTTTCAGAAAAGCGAAAAAAAATGGACATTGGCAACCACCATTTTTGTGATTTTGGTCTCAGCGCTAACAGCGTATGTTGTAATTCAGATGTTTGCGTAGAATGGATAGTTTGGATAATTCCAAAAAAGTGCCTACTGTTAGAAAACAGTCCAAAAATTCTCTATGTCTACCCGTAGTGTTGTTTGGATAGTCCCAAAAAGATACAGCTGGCCACGAAAGAAGGGGTTATAGCTAACCCCTTCTTTGCGAATATAAGTCGGTTTTTTCAGCTTGTTTTGGTCATAAGGTTAAAAGCGAACCTTTTTGCCGCGGATGCGAGTGAAATTGTGGATGATATCGGCAAGGGCTGTTTTTACTTTGTCGGGGCAATGTCGAATGCGGTCGCTGGCAGGGTCTACCAAGTCATAGAATAAGGGTTCTACCTGCAGGCCTTGAATGGCTTCCAGGTCAGGGAAAACAGGTTTGGCATGGTACTGTTTGTATAGCTCTTCCAAGGCAGGATTGATGGTGCCTTTGTTAATCATAACGTAATCGGCTACTTTTTTGCCGGCATTGAAGAAAAGTGCTTTCAAATGACCGGTTACGGATAAATTGTCGGTTTCTCCTGTTTCAGTCATCAAATTGGCCACATAAATTTTCAAGGCATCGCTTTGAAATAGAATGTCGGCAATGGGAGAGATAATCAAACAAGGCAGAATGCTTGTGTACAAGCTTCCTGGCCCCATTAATACAATATCAGCTTTATCGAGCTCTTCAATCACGCGAATCATAGGTTTGTAGTAAGGTGGGTCATAGAATACTCGCTTGATGGATTTTCCAACTTTGTGGATTTCGGCTTCGCCTTGCACTACAGTACCATCTTCAAATTCTGCACAAAGGGTCAGATTGTTTAAAGTGAAGGGAATCACTTTTCCTTTGACAGATAAAATTTGGCTCATTTTATAGATTGATTCGGAAAAATCACCGGTCATTTCTGTATAGCCAGCAATCATAAGATTACCAACCGTATGTCCTTGCAAAGATCCTTCTTCAAAGCGATAGTTGAACAAATGGTCCAAATCGGCAGATTTGCGATCTGAAAGGGCAATGAGTGCTCGTCGAATATCTCCTGGTGCTGGAATGGAATATTCGTTTCGAAGAATTCCCGAGCTTCCTCCATTGTCTGCAACGGTTACAATGGCCGTTGTAGAAACAGGCAATGTTTTCAGGGCTTCAAGAAAGGGGTAAATACCAGTTCCTCCCCCTATAACCAACACATTCAACATATCATCTTTAAAGCGGTATTCTCGAATCAAGTCGGAAATCTCTTTTTCTCTTTCGGGCAGAAGTGAATCGACAACAGAACGGAGAAGATTGCGGATGCCAAGGATAACAAAAAAACTAGCACCCCCCAATACAACCACGCCTAACAATTGTGACATCCAGTCAGGAGTATACAAACGGTTTTTACCAAATACGTCAATTAAAAAATCAATGAAAACACGTTTTACGACTCCTAGTGAGGTGAAATCGATTAAGACCATAACCGCCACGGCGAGCATGAAGAAGCCAAGTAGGATCAGCAAAATCCATCGTTTTACTTTCATACCTGGTGCAAACCATCGTAAAAACTGGTCCCACCAGCGAGGCATATTTCTTTTTTTAGATACCATTAAATGCCACCCTCTTCATGAATATCTCGGTGCGTCAAACGAGCATTGTATCCTTTTTTTACCAAAAGCTCTGTAATAACAGATGCTACCGAAACGGATCGATGCCTGCCTCCGGTACAACCAAAGCCCACTGTAAGCTGTGTTTTGCCTTCTTGGTAGTATAAGGGAATAAGGAAGGTAAGAAAATCGGCGACTTTCTGCAAAAAAATGGAGGCATTGTGGTTGTTTATCACGAACTCTTGAATGGTTTGATCCATTCCTGTAAGAGGTTTTAAGTCCTCGATATAGAAAGGATTGGGTAGAAAGCGTACATCAAATACAAGATCTGCATCGATGGGAACTCCTCGTTTGTATCCAAAAGAAATAATGTTGATGGTCATCAAGGAAACACTTTGAGGATCTCCATGAAAGGAAACAATCGACAAGATTTTATCTTTTAAATCTTTGATTCCGAAATGGGTTGTATCTATGATATAGTTTGCATGCGACCGTATCTCCTTCATCATTCCTTTTTCGGTAATGATCGCGGACAAATTTCCTTTACCCTCTGAAAGAGGATGTTTTCTTCTGGTTTCTGAAAACCTTCGTACAAGAATTTCGTCAGATGCTTCAAAGAATAGGATGGTATAGGGAATCTCTTTGTCTTGCAGAGTCGCAAGATACTCTTGCAAATCTGCCATAGGATCTCCTCCGCGAACATCAATGACAATGGCTGTATTCTGATGGCGCCTGCCAATACTACGCGTAAGAAGCAAATCGGTAAACTGGGGAAGCAAGGGCAGAGGCAAATTATCAACACAGTAATAGTCCAGGTCTTCCAACAGCTTCAGACACTGCGTTTTACCAGCACCCGAATATCCTGTCACAATAAGAAGAGATATTTTTTCATAGCGAGGCTTCATTGTATTACTCTCTTTTCTGGATCCAAACTCTTTTTTGCTTTAGGATTCGTTGAACTACTGAGTATACCCAACGATTGGAATCATGCAATAAACCCTCCTCCAAGTAATCGGTCCCCTTTGTAAAATACAGCCGATTGACCGGGAGTAATAGCAAACACTGGACGATGCAATTGTACTTCATGAGGAGAGGCATTTTGAACTGTACAGAATTCTTCAGGAGAGCGATATCGAATTTTTACGGTGAGGTTGGATGACAATGATTCCTGGTCTACCAAGTTCCATACTGCATCTTTCAACTGGAACGAAGAAGACATCATTTGTTGGCGAGTTGCAAGACACACTTGATTTCTAGATGCATCCAACGTTTTCACATACAAAGGTTCTGAATAGGACACGCCTAACCCTTGTCTTTGACCAATCGTATAGAGAAAATGCCCGGCATGCATGCCTAGAGTTTCTCCTGCCATAGAAACAATCTCTCCTTTTTGCAAAGGCAAATGTTCCTTGGCAAAATCTCGGTAGCTTCCCTCATAAAAGCAAAGGTCATTGCTTTCCTTGGAGACACTTTCCTTGTGCAAACCAATGGCAAGTGCTATTTCTTTAACTTCACTTTTGCACAGGTCTCCAAGAGGAAACAGCAGGGTCGGATAAAGAGAAGAGGGTACGCGGTATAGGAAGTAGCTTTGGTCTTTAGAAGGATCCTTTGCTTTCGAAAGATACAAAAACCCCTCTTCTTCTTGAATCTTTGCATAGTGACCCGTTGCAATGTATTGCAATGAGTTCTCTGTTGCAAACCTCTGTACGTCTTCTCCAAACTTTACAGCGGGATTACAAAGGATGCAGGGATTGGGAGTAATGCCCGATTGATAGGACTGCAGAGTGGTTTGAATGACACACGAAGAAAAGCGATGTTGAACATCTAACACAGTGAAAGGAATATGAAAAAACGATGCTATTTTTTCTGCCTTTTTTTGCGAACTAGCAGGAGTAGGAAATAGATTTAGGTGTAGGGCGTGAACATTGTAACCATTTTGTAACAATATATGGGCAGCAATTGCACTGTCAATACCCCCACTAATTAAAAGACAGACAGTTTTACGCATCTCCGATTTGTGAAATAGGATGAATGGTCAAATCTACTTGATCTTTTAGGGAATCGTGAATAACCTCGTAATCCAATTGTTCATCAAGAATAGAAGAGATTTCGGATTTTAAGCTTTCCAGAGCTTCTTCAGGAGTTTCGCCATAACATTCAATATCTAACTCTTCGCAAATTGCGACAAAACCTTCATCGTCTTCTACAATACTAACATTACATTCTCGAACCATAGATTTCTTTTTCATAGTAACAATATACCCAAAAAAAAAGAAAAGAAAGACAAAGCAGGTTTCAATATTGAAACTTTTCAAGAAAAAACAGGTGAATCATGCAAGATTCACCCGTTTTTATAAATACAAGAAAGTGGTTCCGTTGCAAGCCCGTAATAATTACTCGGAAACTTCGTCTTCTTCAGGGAGTTCTGGAATTTCATCCTTGTTCTTAAAAATCTCCCCAATCATCCCTAGGCTACTTAACACATTGCTTGCTTCATAGGGAATAAACATCTTGGTGGATTTTCCATCGGCCATTTTTTGCAAGGCTTCCAAGTATTGGATTGTAATCAAGTCTTTGGTCGGTCTTCCTTTGTGAATGGATTGGTAAACATCAAGGATAGCATCTGCTTTTCCTTGGGCCTCAATTTGAATTTTGTATTTCATAGCATCTGCTTTTCTTTCAATGGCAGCTGCTTCTCCTTCTGCTTCCAGCACTTGGGACAATTTAAAACCTTCTGCTTTCAGAATCGAGGCTTGCTTTTGTCCCTCTGCCTTGGTGATTTCTGATTGCTTGATACCTTCCGCTTCCAAAATAAGAGCTCTTTTGGTTCGTTCTGCCTTCATTTGTCGGCTCATTGCTTCGGTAATGTCATGGGGAGGATCAATCTTTTTAATTTCAACGCGGGTAACCTTCACACCCCATTTATCTGTGGCTTCGTCTAAAACTTCCCGAAGTCTTGTATTGATCATTTCTCTACTGGTCAATGTTTCGTCAAGTTCTAGTTCTCCAATAATATTACGCAGGTTTGTTTGGGCTAATTTTACCGAAGAAATCTGGAAGCGATATACATTGTATAGCACTCGAAACGGATCGGTTACTTCGTAATAAATGACAGCGTCAACGGTTACAACAACATTGTCTTTGGTAATCACTTCCTGTGGAGGAACATCGATCAAATTTTCCCGCATATCCACTTTTTTCACTGTGTCTATGATGGGAATAATAAAATTCAAACCAGGGGAAAGGGTTTTCGCATATTTTCCTAATCGTTCAACAACGCCTCTTTGATATGGTCTGATTTTAATAAGTCCTGCAACAATAAAAATGAAAATCCCAATTCCAATAATAATAACTACAGCATTTGGCATATTAACTCCTTCCAACGATTAATTTGGTGCCACTTACTCCTTGAACAACCACTTCTTCTTGTTCGCTAATCACAGACCCATCTGTGGTTTGAGCTAGCCAAATCTCGCCCTCAATGCGGACTTGTCCTTTTAACGATTCTGGTTCAATCGTTCGTATCACAAGCGCCTTTTTACCAATCAATCCATCCACGTTTGAGTTCTTCGACTCAGTTGGTTGCACTTTATTGAGTAGAACTCCCCGGAGAAAGACTAGCGCTAAAACAGTTAAAACAACAAAGAAAGCCCACTGTAGCCAGATAACAGTGGGAAAAAGATAGGACAACCCTCCCGTAACAATGGCTGCAATCCCAGTTAAAAACAAAAAAAAGCCAGGAGTGAAGATTTCCAATACAATTAAAACAACACCAAGTAAAATCCAATAATATGGGTATGGCAATGCTATCCTCCTACATAACTAAGGTAGTAAAAGGTTTGTAATATCATCGTATCGTTGTTTTGTCTTCGCGATAACGTCTGGGGGAATACTGGGTGGAGGTGGTTTTTGATCCCATTCCAAAGATGCTAGATAGGCTCGGATGTATTCTTTGTCCATAGACTTATCAATAAACCCTTGGTCATAGTCTTCTTGTAAGATAAAGCGTGATGAATCTGGAGTAAAAAGCTCATCAATAATGATGATTTGATCGTCTACAAACCCAAACTCAATTTTTGTATCCGCTATAATAATACCTTTAGAAAGAGCATATTCACTGGCTTTTTGAAAAACTTTCAAGGAATACTCTTGCAGTGTATTCGCAATATCTCCCACATTGTCTTTCATGGAATCAAAGCTAATATTCTCGTCATGGCCCTCTTCTGCTTTTGTTGAAGGGGTAAATATGGGGGTTTCCAATCGAGATCCCTTGTGCAGTCCCTCTGGCAATGGATAACCAGAAATTGTTCCTGTTTTCTGGTAATCCCTGTATGCAGACCCTAACAAGTAACCCCGTACGATGCATTCATAGGGAATTAACTTGGCTTTATTCACAATCATGGAGCGGCCTTGAAGCTGTTCTTTTTCGGTTTCTAAAAAAGGGTAGTAAGACAAAAAATCGGTCGAAACAAAATGGTTTGGAACAATATCTTTCAACTTTTGAAACCAAAAGCTTGATATTGTTGTCAGAATCTTCCCTTTTTCAGGGATAGGTTCTTTCATGATTACGTCAAAGGCAGACAATCGGTCTGTAGAAACAATTAGTAAGTGTTCTCCAAGATCGTAGACATCTCGTACTTTTCCGCGCTTGTACAACACAACACCTGGTATATTAAGAGAAGTTTGCATGATAGAATTAGGATTCATGATTCCACATCTCTCTTACCTTTTCTGTTTTTTCAAGAAGTTTCTTTTTGGTAGCTTCTTTTTCTTCTTCTAGCTTTTTCTGTAATGCAGGATTTTGCAATGATAAAACTCGAAGAGCTAACCAAGCTGCATTAGCACCGCTGTCTACCCCTACAGTGGCAACAGGAATGCCGGGGGGCATCTGAAGAGTGGAAAGAAGAGCATCACGCCCTCCAAAACTCGTTCGATCCAAGGGCACCCCGATAACGGGAAGGGTTGTATTGGAAGCTATGACTCCTGCCAAATGCGCTGCCATGCCTGCAAAGGCTATGATAACATCCAAGTTTCTCTCTCGCGCAGAAGAAGCATAAGATAATGCTCTTTCCGTGTCTCTGTGTGCAGAAATAACCGATACTTCAAAAGAAATATCAAATCTCTTTAGTACTTTCAGTGTGTCCACGACAAAGGGGTAGTCACTATCACTCCCCATGACAATACCAACAATGTGACTCATAACGATACTCCTTTCCAGTTTGTATACAAATATAGCATAATTTGTGGTCAGGATACCCATAGAGAAAAAAAATTTGACATCAAAGAAGTAGAAATTACTATTATTGATCTAATGAAGAAAAAAAATATTCGAAATTTTTGCATTATTGCCCATATTGATCATGGAAAGACTACGTTGTCGGATCGTTTTATTCAATTGAGTGATATGTTTTATAAAATCACAAAAGAAAACCCAGAAGCGCAAGTATTGGACTCCATGGATTTGGAAAAAGAAAGAGGGATTACAATCAAATCCCACCCCATCCGTTTGGAGTTCGATATTGAAGGCGAACACATGATCTACAACATTATCGATACCCCTGGTCATGTAGATTTTAGCTACGAAGTATCGCGAAGTCTTGCTGCAGGGGAAGGAGCTATCTTGTTGGTGGATGCCGTTCAAGGAGTGGAGGCTCAAACGGTTGCCAACACGTACTTAGCCATTGAGAATGACTTAGAAATCATTCCTGTCGCCAACAAAATCGATATGCAGCAGGCCAATATTCCCGATACACTCGACGAAATTCATGAGCTCATTGGCTGCAAGAAAGAAGAAGTCATCCTAGCCTCTGCTAAAAGTGGTGAAGGCATTCAAGATATACTACTTGCCGTAAAAAAACGCGTTCCTGCTCCCTTTGGAAATGATGACGAACCTCTCAAAGCACTTGTTTTCGACTCCCATTATGACACCTATAAAGGAGTGGTTAGCCATATCCGTGTCATTGACGGAAGCATCCGAAAAGGAATGAAGATCCGATTTATGGCCAACAAACAAGATTTTGAAGTCATGGATGTTGGTGTTTTTAAAATGGGGATGGTGGAATGTGATGAATTAACAGCGGGTGAGGTAGGGTATTTCTCGGCATTGATTCGAAAACCAGAAATTGTGAATGTGGGAGATACTGTTACCGACGCAAAGAGTCCTGCTATAAAACCATATCCAGGGTATCGCAAGTCAATCCCTATGGTTTTTAGCGGTTTGTATCCCATCAACCCAAACGATTACCCCAAGCTACGGACGTCTTTAGAAAAATTGCGATTGAACGATCCTTCTCTGCAATACGAAGTAGAAAGCTCAGATGCTCTTGGGTATGGTTTTAGAGCTGGTTTTTTGGGACTTCTTCACATGGAAATCGTCAACGAAAGACTGCAAAGAGAGTATGAAATTCAACTCATCAACACAGCGCCGAGTGTTTCTTACAAGATCTATTTGCGTAACGGAGAGGTTGTCGATGTTGAAAACCCCTCCAAATTTCCTGATCCTTCCCAAGTGAAAAAAATTGAAGAACCTATTGTAGATGCTACCGTCATTACTCCTCCTGATCATATTGGGCCTATTATGGAACTATCCCAAATGAAGCGAGGACAGTATCAAAATATGGAATACATTTCCACCAATCGTGTAATGTTGAAATACAGATACCCACTTTCAGAAATTATCGTCGATTTTTATGACCAGTTAAAGTCTGTTTCTCGGGGATATGCATCTCTTGATTATGAAGTAAGTGGATACCAGGAAGAACAGATTGTACTCGTTCGAATTTTAGTCAATGGTGCTCCTGTTGATGCTCTATCGTTTATGTGCGTAAAAGATCAAGCGCATGCGAAAGGAAAAGCCATCATACAGAAGCTACGAAAAACCATACCAAGACAGATGTTCAATGTTGCACTACAAGCTGCCATTGGGGGAAAAATTATTGCCCGAGAAACCATTGTACAATTACGAAAAGACGTCATCGCTAAGTGTTATGGCGGCGATATAACAAGAAAAAGAAAGCTATTAGAAAAGCAAAAAGAAGGAAAAAAGAGGATGAAAATGGTGGGAAATGTAGAAATACCCCAAGAAGCATTTTTATCCGTTCTAAAGCTATAGATTTTTTTCCTTTTTTTTATATACTTGCATAGCGGTTCATTAATTGGGACGTGGCCAAGTGGCAAGGCAACGGTTTTTGGTACCGTCATTCGTAGGTTCGAATCCTACCGTCCCAGCTTTTTTTTCATTTTTGGGGGAACACATGAATCATCAAAGCTTGGCTTGCATCATTTTAGCAGCGGGAAGTGGAACCCGAATGAAATCAAGTCATCCAAAAGTGCTCACAATATTCGATGAACAAACAATTTTAGAAAATATTATCGAAAAAGCGGAATCTCTTGGACCTTCTCAAGTGATTGTTGTTGTTTCTCCACAATATGAAAATGTAGTTAAAGAACGTTTTTCCGATCGAATTCATCTCGCTGTTCAAAACAAACCCCTTGGGACAGGAGATGCTTTTCTTGCAGGTATCAAAAAACTGGATCCTTCCATTCAATCCATCATGGTGCTGTGTGGGGACACCCCTCTTGTCCAATCAAAAACTCTTCATGAATTCGCTGATTTGTTTCACTCAACAAAACCAAATGCAGCCATAATTACTGCTTCTGTAGACAATCCAAAAATGTATGGTAGAATCCTGCGAGATGCAGATAAAGCGTTTGTTAAAATTGTCGAATGGAAAGATGCCTCTAAAGAAGAACAAACCATTACAGAAATCAATGCAGGCATGTATATTTTTTCTCGTAGTGCCATGGAACTTCATCTCCAGGCCATCAACAATAAAAATGCCTCAGGAGAATTTTATCTAACCGATATATTGGAATCTCTTGGACAAGATAAAAACAGCATTTCTACTTACACCATTCAAGGTGAAGAAGAAATTATTGGTATCAATACCAAGGCAGACTTAGCACAAGCTCTGCAAATATCAAACCAACGTCGTTTGCAGTCCCTTATGGTCGATCATGGAGTCACCATTATTGACCCCGCCTCCACCCATATAGGTCCAAATGTTTCTATTGGAAAAGATACTACCATCAAACCTAATACATGGATCGAAGGACCGGTAGATATTGGTCAAGAATGCTCCATTGGCCCGTTTGCTTGCATTCGAGGAGACCAGGGAAAAATAACCATTGAATCCAATTGCACCATTGGCCCCTTTGCATCTCTTCGAAAAAACTGCATTGTTCGCTGCGGGGCAAAAGCAGGAACATTTGTTGAAATGAAGAACTGTGAGTTAAAACCTGGCAGCAAGGCAAATCATCTATCGTATCTAGGAGATGCCGTCATTGGTGAACGAACCAATATTGGTGCTGGAACCATTACGTGTAATTACGATGGTTTTGAAAAACACAGAACCATTATTGAAGAAGACGTCTTTATTGGATCTGACACCATTATTGTGGCTCCCGTTACGATTGAAAAAGGATCGTTCACGGGCGCTGGTTCGGTTATCACTCAAAATGTCCCGTCCAATGCTCTGGGTATTGAAAGAAATGAACAAAAAAACAAAGAAAACTGGGCTGAGAAATATCGAGAATCAAAAAACAAACGGAGGCAATCATGAGACTTCATCCTCCATCGGTTGTAGTTTTTAGTGGATCATCCAACCAACCCTTGGTACAAGAAATATGCAATCATCTAGGAATCACCCCTGGTCATATAGATATCCGTCGGTTTTCCGATGGCGAAATATATTGCCGTCCTGCGATGCACATCCGTGGCAAAGAAGTTTTTGTGATTCAATCTACAAATGGGGGCTCCGACTACATTATTGAGCTGCTCATTATGATTGATGCACTAAGGCGAGCCTCTGCTGAAAAAATCACAGTGGTTGTTCCCTATTTTGGGTATGCAAGGCAAGATCGAAAGACAAAATCAAGAGAACCCATCACGGCAAAATTGATGGCGAATATCATTCAAACCGCAGGAGCTACTCGCTTTATGAGTATTGATCTACATGCAGGTCAAATACAAGGCTTCTTTGACATCCCGAGTGACAATCTAACAGCTGCTTTGCTTTTTAAAAATTATTTCTTATCGAAGCATTTGGAGAAACCAATCATTGTCTCTCCTGATATGGGAGGGGTGGAACGTGCAAGAGTACTAAGCCGAATGTTGCACTGCGACATCGCAGTATGTCAAAAGAATCGAACGGAAACAGATCGAGTGGATAGCATGCATTTGATTGGTGAAGTGCAAGGAAAAAGTGCCATTTTGATGGACGACATCATTTCCACTGGGGGCACTTTGTGCAAAGCATCCGAACTCCTTATGAGAAAGGGTGCAAAAGAAGTATTCGCATGCATATCCCATGGCTTGTTTGTTGGCAATTGTTTGGAAAAAATGAATTCTTCTGTTTTTAAAGAAATTGTGGTTACAAATTCTGTTGATCATCCAAAAGAGCTTCTACAAAACTGTCCAAAGCTGAAAATCTTATCCATTGCACCCTTAATTGCCGAAGCCATCTTTCGGATCTGTATGAATATGTCTCTATCGGAAGTTTTTGAGGATATTTCTGGACCTACTCTGTTTAAAGATCATCAACTCCCAGAATAGAGATTTGACTTTCGCCCGTTCCTCAATAAAATTCTATGTTTGTAGAAACACGTAAGGAGTTAAGTATGGAAGTTATCGAATTCGGACTTAAACAGCGAGATGAAACAAATCCATATCTTGTCCCAGCCATTATTTATGGGAAAGAGATGGAGAATATTCCTGTTGCATTAGACAGAAAAGAATTAAAGCAAATGCTTAAGAAAAATGGGAAAAATGTCATTATGAATTGCACTCTCCCAGACGGAAAAGTAATTCCTACTGTCATTAAAGAAATCCAACAGGATGTTGTCACTTTTGAACCGTTTCATGTAGACTTTATGGCCCTTCGTAAAGATCAAAAAATCACCATTACTGTACCTGTTCGTCTTGAGAACAAAGAAAAATGTGCTGGTATTAAAAACGGAGGAAAGCTACAATTTGTCCTATTTAAAGTGAAAATTGCCGGGAAACCAGAAGATTTACCACGAGAACTACATTTAGACATTACCAATCTAGATATTGGAGAGATCATCTACACTCGTGATTTGCCTTTAAACGAAGGTGTTACAATGGTGTCCCCTTCGAATTTAAAAGTCGTCGGATTTTACACCCGCAGCATTCAAGTTGAAGAAGAATTAGCAGCGGCAGAAGCTGCTGGCGGAGAAACTCCAACCGGTGAAACTCCTCAAGAAGGAACTCCTGCAGAAGCAAAAGAGGAATAACACTACTTTTTTTCAAATTACGCAAAAACCCCCGAGAATGATCATTCTCGGGGGTTTTTTTTATGGTATAGTTTGTTCTTGTTCGCTATATTTCATTCCAATCAGTTATTACAGTTACTTCGCGACTATCTTCCATTTTCACCATGATATGAGGAGCTTTCTCTGTCACCCATACAACCATTTCCCAAGATGGAATTAACAATTTATAAGCAGAATATTCATTGCCCTTAGATTGTACGTTTTCAACCTGGTCAACAAGAATCGATACCGTTCCCTCCATAGAGGTAGCATCTTCAGCTTGCCGAGGAATCCGCGTATCCACCCAGCGCAAAGTGATTGATTTTTGATTTTGAAAGGGAAATGTACATAGCAAATAAGAAAGCAATTCTTTTTCAAAACACTGATCTCCAACATAAGCGCGACGAATTTTTTGAGTTGGTCCGGTGTAATTGTACGAATAAAAGCTTTTTCCCTTTTTTTTCCCCTGGTACAAAAGCTCTTTATCCAAAGCCTTTTGCCCCTCTTTTTCTTCTTCTGCGTCAGTTTCTACGCGATAAACATCGTACAATAAAAGGCTCGGAGGATTCTCTTGAAGAGTGCACTGCTTAAATTCTTGATTGGTCATTCCTACACATTCAACTCGATACTCAACTCGCTCAAATTCTTGGCGGAGAACGGTATGTTGGGACCAGTTCACCATTTTTTCTGTTGCCTTGTCGTAGGTAGCGTATAATGCCACTCTTCCGTTGCGAAGTTGGCTTGTATCAATAGAAACTAGATCAATATCCGATTGGACGCGGCAAGAAAATAGTCCAAAAGGTAACAAAAAAAGAAGAACGATGGTGACAAAAAATTTCATCTTCATTTTTTTTGGTTACGGGAGAGAAAGTGATTGTCTTTTTTACCACCAGACGACGTACTATTGTAAAGAAATATGACAATCCCTCCAATAAAAAGAATCAAAAGGGTTACAAACCACCAGCTGATAAACCAAGGTTTTTCTTCTGCTTTTGGCAACTCCATTGGCTGAGCAGGTTCATTAATGTCAATTTCTGGCTTTGTTGTAGGAGGTGTTTCTGGCTCGAGAAGTTCTTTTGGTACGGGGGGAGGTTTGATGGAATCCAGGTCAATATCTCCCATATCCTTGAACCCTTCTGTCGTTGTTGATTCTATATCCGATTTTTCTGGTTGCTGAATTTGATCCATAGGAATTACGATGGTGCCATCTTCTTCTGTTTGTGGTGTAGTACCGAATAATTCAGGAGGAGGGGGAAGAGTAACCTCAGGAAGAGTATCGATCGATTGGTTCCCTTCCGTAGGTTGTGCAAATACCGATAATGGCATCAACAAAAATCCTACAAAAAAGAGTAACAGAATGATAGTTTGTGCTGTTTTCATATTCATTGTGTACCTCCAAAATAATACATCCTGTCTATTATATCGTAAAGAGTATTGAAAGTAACATTTTTTTTGGTACTATTAGTATGCTTCTTTTCGGGCGGTTAGTTCAGAGGTAGAACGCTTCGTTGACACCGAAGAGGTCAGAGGTTCAATTCCTCTATCGCCCACCATATCTTTTCTTTCACTCTTTCTCTACAGTTTTCTTTCTTGTATTGTACCCAAAAAACTCTTTTCAATTGACACATCTATGTATTGATTTCATAGTCTTTATCTCGTATCATTAGTAGAGCATTTTGACAAAGGAAGATGGGGTTTATGATTAAAACGAATATTTCGAAAAAAGAACTGCTGGAAATCCAGCAACATATTGAAATGGATCTCAAGAACTATATGAGAAAGCGTGCATTTCCTCATATTGCCAAATTTTTAAACCACTCTTCTGTGGAGCATCAAGTCTATACAGTGCACACAATGGTGGATTTTTACGAACAATACCCAAAGGAAGAAGACAAACTTTTAACAGAATTCTTAAAATCGTATCTACCTATGCAAAAATATTCTGCCTTTCTAATCATGGCGGGCATCTCCCTAAACCACCCCGAATTTGCTTTTCCTAAAATGGAAGAAGCACTTCGGTCTAGAAAAGACATTCGAGAGTTTGCTGCCAATGCACTTAAAAATTCTTGGAAAGACAAGGAAGAACAACTAGCAGAAAACATTGTACGCTATTGGGATCTGAAAGATAATGTTGATCTAAAAATTGTAGCTATCACTTCTGTTAATGCAAAAGCTGAGGACGAAGAAAACCACATTCTTGATTTTCTTGGAAGATTCATTGAGGAGCATGATGTGCAAGTCCGAAATCATGTGGTTGAAAAACTGAAAGATTTCTATATTCGAGAGCCCATTGTTGTTGAGGCAAAACTACGCGAATGGCTGTTGGAAGCCAAAACACAAAACCCCGAATTAATTGTCATTCAAATGATCCGGGAGATAGCCAAACGAAAAGATCCATTTCTGCTGGACCGTACTAGCATCATCATGAAAAACTGGAGTCAAAACGAAAAATTGAAAGAAACAGCTCAAACTGTATTGCAGATGTTAGCAAGCAATCATATACAGCGGCGCTAGTTATTCTTTATCAAGCCTAGCTTTCATATCTTGTCGAAGCCTTTTGATAGCTTTTGCTTCAATTTGTCGGATTCTTTCTCGCGTCACATTGAAAATCTTACCAACTTCTTCTAGTGTATGAGGTCTGACATTCTCTAAGCCAAACCGAAGCAAAAGAATTTCTTTTTCTCGTTCGGTAAGGTTGTTTAACACCTCATATAATTGATCTTTGAAGTGAAGGTCAACCACTTTTTCTTCGGGTGAAATAGCCCGTTTGTCTTCAACAAAATCCCCTAGTCGATTGTCCTTATCGGTACCCAATGGTGTTTCTAACGATATTGGCTCTTGAGATACTTTTAAATATTCACGAATTTTCTTAACAGGAAGTCCTAGTTCCTTTGCTATTTCTTCGTGCGTTGCAGGTCGTCCTAATTTTTGATACAAATGACGTTCTGCTCGTTGTATTTTATTAATTGATTCTACCATATGGACAGGCACTCGAATCACTCTTGATTGATCAGCTAAAGCTCTGGTTACAGCTTGTCGAATCCACCAAGAAGCATAGGTTGAAAACCGAAATCCTCGTCGGTAATCGTATTTTTCAACTGCTCGTATAAGGCCAACATTTCCTTCTTGAACGAGGTCTAAAAAGGACAAGGAATGCCCTGTATACTTTTTGGCAATACTGACAACAAGTCGCAAGTTGGATTCAATTAGCTTTTTCTTTGCGTCCAACTCGCCGTTCTCAATTCTTTTGGCCAGCTCAATTTCTTCATCAAACGAAAGAAGAGATATTTTTCCAATCTCTTTTAGGTACATTTTAATAGGATCCTTTAAATCCACATCCTCAATATCCGAATCATCGGCATCATCGGCTTCTTGATGAGCACTATCAGGGTGCAAAGCGGCTCCTGCTTCAGCATAATCAATACCTTCTTGATCCAAAATCGCGTACATGATTTCAACGTCAGATTCTGACATTTGAACTTTTTCCATCACGTTCATGATTTTTTTGTATTCAACAATTTTTCCCTTACTGCTAGCACTTAGTAACTTCTGAAAAGCCGGAATGGTACGAATACGTTCTTCAGCTTCCGATCCATTTTCTTCTAATATTTGTTTTGCTATATCCATGGACAATGGTTTTTTATGGGTGTTTTTTGGTGCATTCGTTCCTGTTTTTTTCCCACTTTTTTTGGCCTTCGTAGTTTTTTTAGGAGTCACTTTTCTTGTTTTTTTCTCGGTATGTTTCTTGCTAGTAGCATCTTTAGCTGGTTCTTTGTCTGTTTTTTTCTTAGTCTTTCGTACAGTTTTCTTTTCTTCTACTGATGCACTTTTAGGATCTTTTTGTTCCTTTTTTTTCTGGGCTACAGACGTTTTCCCTTTTGTCTTTTTTGAATCTGTCGATTCAGTTTTCTTTGTTTTTTTAGTATCTTTCAATGTTTGTTCGTTAGTAACTTCGTTTTCTATAGTAGCAGGAGTTTTTTTAGTGCTAGTTTTTCGGGTTTTACGAGTAGAAGTATGCTTCTTTTCATCCATTTTTTCATTTTTTTTGCTTGTAGTTTTTGCAGACTTGGATGACGTTTTACTAGAAGACGCTACTTTTTTGGATGAAATAAATCGTCCGTTTTCATCTCTTTTTGGTAGCTGAACAGAACTTTTTTTTGGTGAAGTCTCTTGTTCAGTTTCTTTTGTTTGGATTTCTTTTTTTTTCATCTTGTACGGAGAAGTCCTTTCTCGTTATTATTGAATCTAGTACTCTTCACGACTAATTCGTAAAATTTCCTTTCGAAGACGCTTTGATTCTTCGAAATTGCCTTCTAGCTCGGCTTTATTCACAAGTTCTTGTAAAGGTACAAGTATATTTTTCTTCTTTCGAACACCATCCACATGACACAGGATCTGTGGAATCACATCTCCTTCAATACACTTATTATTCATGTTTTGAAGTTCCATAAGTTTACTATAAAAAATCTCTTTGTCAGGATCTTCTTGAAAATTTTCCACTTGAATACTCTTTTTTTCTTGAAATAGTTCATAAAACTCAGCAAAAAGATCCCGAAAAATACCTGCAGGAAAATCTTCTTTGTGTAATTTTGTGAATATGATTCCTGCCCAATCTTTGGGATGGGTAATCATTGCTTTCAATACCAGGGTAGCATCTCGCTGATCAATGATGGTTTCTGACTCTTGTTTGGATCTCTTTGAGTTGGTTTTTCTTCTACCCGATAAAGAACCTTTTGACATGGAATACAATCTTTCTTCCAGCAAAGAAGGCTTGATTTTAATATCGAGCGAGATCTGTTTAAGCAACGATTCAATTCGAACAGGATCTTTCACTTTCATGAATCGACGAAATATACTTTCTACAACAGCACTAGCAGTAATAGGATCTTGTAGATTTTTTCCTTCAATTAATGCTTCCCAGCAATATTCCAAGGCTCCTTTTGCTGATTTCATTTGTTGAAGAAATGCTTCCTTGCCCTTGGCAATAATAAAATCATCGGGGTCTTTGTACGGTTTTGGAATCTGAATAACGCGGCAAGGAAACCCCATGGGTAAAACAATATCAATGGATCGAAGAATGGCTTTTTTCCCAGCTTCGTCAGAGTCGTAGCATAAATAAAGGGTGTCTGAATATTTTCGAAGCAACTTAGCTTGCTCTAAGGTAAAGGCAGTTCCTAACGAAGCAGTTACATTTGTGATTCCGTGTTGGTACAAAGAAATAACGTCCATGTATCCCTCCACAAGAATTGCACTTTTTTCACGGTTCATTGCAGAACGAGCCAGTGATAGAGCATACAAATTTTCACCTTTATGAAAAAGAGGGTAATCTGGGCTATTCAGATATTTGGGCATTTGTTCTTGGTCAATAGCTCTTCCCCCAAAACCAATCACTCGTTTGCGCAAATCAAGAATAGGAAATACGATGCGATTTCGAAAATAAGGATAGGTGTATCCGTCGTCTTTTTCTCTTACAAGACCAAGTGTTTTAGCATCTTCTTTTTGAAAACCTAGCTTTGTGAAAAATGAAAGAAAATCTTTTGGATCTGGCGGGGCAAATCCGATTTGAAAGGTCGATATTGTATCAGTATGAATGCCTCTTTTTTGCAAATATGCTTGTGCTTGTGAGTGTTGATTCAAATTCTTTTGAAAATACTGCGAACAAGTCTCTAAAAACTCAAACCAAGGATTGTACTGTGAATCCGATCGTCGATGTCCCCATTTGGGTGGTTCAAGACCTGCGTTTTTACCCAATTCTTCGACCGCTTCCTGAAATGTGAGTCCTTCAAATTTTTCAACAAAATGAATAATATCCCCGCCAGTATGGCATCCAAAACAGTAAAAGATTTCTTTGCCAGGGTTCACTGTAAATGATGGAGTTTTCTCTACATGAAAGGGGCACAGTCCAACGAAATTCTGCCCTGCTTTCCGGAGCGAAACATATTTACCAATGAAATCAACAATATTAACTCTGGTTTTGATTTCTTGAATATAGTCTTCAATGTGATGATCCATAGCACCTACACCCTAGTAAAAAAAATAGGAAGCAATCTCGGCAAAGGAGAATGCTTCCTATCAAATATGAATAATACGTATGTGTTACTTACGACTTACGATTTATGATGGAAGCTTGAGCAGCGGCCAAACGAGCTACAGGAACCCGATACGGAGAACAACTGACATACTGCAAACCCAATGTATCACAGAATACGATGGATTCGGGATCTCCACCATGCTCTCCGCAAATTCCTAGTTTTAACGATGGATTGGCTTCTTTGCCTTCTTTTGAAGCCCACGATACAAGTCTACCAACGCCCTTTTGGTCAATGCTTTGAAATGGGTCTACGGGCAATATTTTTTGCTCTAGGTAAGCACTTAAAAACTTCCCAGCATCGTCTCGAGAATATCCAAAGGTCATTTGTGTTAAATCATTTGTTCCAAACGAGAAGAATGCCGCACTCTTAGCAATATCTGCGGCAACCAAGGCGGCGCGAGGGATCTCAATCATGGTACCCACCAGGTACTCTAGGGTAATACCCTGTTCTTTCATGACAACGTTGGCTGTTTCATCAATCACATCTTTTTGGGACATGAATTCTTTGTCTGTTCCTACCAAGGGCACCATAATCTCTGGGTGTACCTCTTGCTTGTCTTTGGCTAACATACAGGCAGCCTCAATAATGGCTCTTGTTTGCATTCGGGTGATTTCCGGGTACGTTATTCCCAAGCGACAACCTCGATGTCCTAGCATGGGGTTAAATTCTTTTAAAGAATCAATTTTTTCTTTTAACACATTCAGGGAAACACCCAATTCTGTAGCTAGCTCTTGAATATCCTCTGGGTCGCTGGGCAAAAATTCATGCAAAGGTGGATCCAATAGTCGAACAGTTACAGGACGTCCCTGCATTGCTTTAAAGATGCCAATAAAATCTTCTCGTTGCATGGGTAAAATTTTAGCCAAAGCTTTTTCTCGGCCCTTCACGTCTTCGGCCAAAATCATTTCTCTAACAGCCTGAATTCGCTCTCCTTCAAAAAACATATGTTCTGTTCGGCAAAGACCAATTCCTTGGGCACCAAACTCGACTGCTTGATGAGCATCTTTGGGAGTATCTGCATTGGTTCGGATATCCAAACGACGGATTTGATCAGTCCATTCCATTAAATGTCCGAATTCACCGCTTAGGTTGGGGGGTAAGGTCGGCAATTCACCTTTGTAAACTTCTCCCTTTGTACCATCCAAACTAATAGTATCGCCTTCATTAATTCTGTCACCGGATTGCGTTTTGAAATATTTTTCTTCTTCGTTGACTGTAATCTCGTGTGCACCGGACACGCAGCATTTCCCCATTCCACGAGCTACAACTGCTGCGTGGGAAGTCATGCCACCTCGGGCAGTTAAAATACCTTGGGCACTATCCATTCCTTGAATATCTTCAGGAGAAGTTTCTTCTCTAACAAGAATCACTTTGTCTCCGTTATTGGCAACCTTTTGTGCCTCATCGGCTGTAAAAACTACTTTACCGAAAGCGGCTCCGGGAGATGCTGGTAAACCTTTAGCAATGACGACTGCCTTGTTCTGGTGAGAAGGATCAAAACATGGATGAAGAAGTTGATTCAATGAATTTGGCTCCACTCTCATAACGGCTTCTTCTTTGGATAAAACACCTTCGTTCACTAAATCCACTGCAATTTTGACAGAGGCCGCACCAGTGCGTTTTCCGCTTCTTGTTTGCAATATATACAGTTTGCTATCTTCGATAGTGAATTCGATATCTTGCATATCTCGGTAGTGACCCTCTAAAGTATCCAAAATGCGGAGCAATTCCTTGTAGCAATCAGGAAGAATGTCATCCAGCTCTTTGATATGTTTCGGAGTTCGAGTGCCAGCAACGACATCTTCTCCTTGCGCGTTCAGTAAAAATTCACCGTACAATCCTTTTTCTCCGGTGGAAGGGTTTCGGGTGAAGCACACACCAGTTCCAGATTGAGTATTTTTGTTACCAAACACCATCGATTGCACGTTCACGGCAGTTCCCAGAAGTCCTTCTATGCGGTTTAGTTTCCGATAAATGTTGGCTCGATCATTGTTCCATGATCCTACTACGGCATTAATAGCATCCATCAGTTGTACGAATGGATCCTGAGGGAACCCTTTTCCTTTTTCATCGATATATATCTTTTTGTACCCTTCAACAACTTGCATTAACCCATCTTGATCAAGCTCATTATCAAGCTTTACACCTTTTTGTTCTTTCACTTTGGAAAGCACTTTTTCAAACAAATGATGTGGGATAGCATACACAACATTGCCAAACATTTGTAGAAAACGACGGTACGAATCACATATAAATGTTGGATTGTTCCCATTTTTCATTTGATACTCAAACACATCGTCGTTAAACCCAAGATTCAAAATCGTATCCATCATACCGGGCATGGAAACGGCAGCTCCAGATCGAACAGAGACTAGCAAAGGATTTTGTGGATCACCAAATGCTTTCCCCGCATCCTTCTCCATTTGGGTTAAATGATCTTTTATTTCGTCCAGTAAGGTTTCAGGGTATTTTTGATTGTGTTCGTAGTAATACTGACATACTTTTGTGGTGATTGTAAAACCTGGCGGTACAGGAATGCCAAGACGAGCCATTTCAGCCAAATTTGCACCCTTGCCTCCAAGCAAATCCTTCATTTCTTTCGTTCCTTCTTGGAACTGATACACAAATTTTTGATTCATATTAATTGCCTCCTTGAAATACGATTTTGGAAAAATCACAAAAACGTAAAAAGTAACGATTGATTGCTGCTATTAATCGAAGTCTATTTTCTTTGATACCGGGGTCCTCGCAATTGACAAGGACAAAATCAAAAAAATTCACAATAAAGGGGTTCAAAGAATACATTTTTTTGAGTTGCATTACAAGATCACTTGAATCTTCGGGAGAATTCTCGTTGGAATTATTTTTTTTCAACGCTTCATACAGTGCTACCTCTTGCGGTTCTGCAAGAAGTTCTTCTTGGACGGGAGCGCAGGAGTATTCCGCCTTCGTTATGTTTCGGATTCGCGTAAACGATTCACAAAGAATCTTTAATTCAGGATTCAGCGACTCTTTTTCTAGAAGAACAATCTTCTCTTTGGCTGTAAAAGGGTGTATCCAGGGAACCCACAAGACCGCATTTACAAGATCATATCGATGGGTCGATTGGAGAAACAACATGAGTCGCATTGAATAAAAATCAGACAGTTTCTGCAAAACTGTATCCAATTCCATGTCCAAACCGTTTTCTTGTTGATAGATCGAAAGAGCTTGTGAAAATACTCCATGCACATCAATTGAAAAGGGTCTTTCAAGAAGAATCCGAAAAAGACCGTTCATTTGTCTTCTTAACCCAAGAGGATCTGCAGAACTAGTTACAGAAGTACCAATAGCAAAAGCTCCTGCCAATGTATCTATTCGATCAAGAATGCCCAGTATTCTTCCTATGTCATCATCTGGAACTGGATCTGCCTCTCTTGCGGGGAAATAGTAAGATTCAAGAGCATTGCATACACGTTGATCTTCTCCCTGCATGGATCCATAAATTTTACCCATTGTACCTTGCAGCTCTGGCAATTCTTCTACCATATGCGTCGATAGGTCCATTTTGGAAAGAAATGCAGCTCTTTCCAGGAGATGCACATCGACTTCGCAAGGAAATTGTCGTACAAGAGAAACCAGTCGATTGGTTTTTTGCAGGATTGTTCCCAGCCCTTTCATGAACATCATGCGTTCAATATGCTCAGAACGATTCTTTAAGGGAACTTTTTGATCTTGCTTATAAAAAAACTTGGCATCTTCTAACTTGGCTGCAATAACTTTTTCATAGCCCATTGCAACATTTTTTTCATTTCGTGGTCCGTTCATCACAAATTGGAAGGATGGCAGCAAAGCTCCTGTTTTGTCTTGCAATGTAAAGCATATCAAATGATCTTCGATCATGGTTTTAATAGCCTCTTTGGGAACGTCCAATAAACTCTCAGAAAAGGTAGCTTCGCATACAATTGGCCATTCTGTACATAGAGCATTTTGCTCAATAATGGGAAGAGGACTCTTGGTCGATACATGCTTTTTAATAGTCTCTATGCGCTCAGACGTATCTAGCATGATGGTGTGTTTGCGCAATGTGATGCAATAGTCTTCAGCAGATGGCACAGGAATCACAGGAAAACCACGCAACCCTTGCGAATAGGAACTGCTTTCCACAGAAAAAAGTGAAAGAGGAAGAACGCTATCCCCGTATAGAGAGCAAATCCAGCGAACAGGTCGTACAAAATTGTACGAATGGCAGTTCATTTGAGAAGCAAAGGGGAATGCTTGAAGCCACGAAGGAAAATGGTTTTTTACAACGTCTTCAATCTTTTTACATGGTGGTTGGACCGTGCAAAATACATACTCTTGCCCATTCCATGTTTCAGTTTCATATGTATCTGTACCACACTTCTTTAGAAACCCTAGCAAAGCAGGGGTTTCTTGTTGATTTTTAAAAGCAACAGAGGCGGGAGGTCCTTTGGTTTTTTGAGGTACTATTTTCTGGTATGGTTCTACTTTGCTTGCATAGAAAACCATTCTGCGAGGAGTCACAAAGAAAAACGATTCGTCGTGAACGATAGAATGATCTTGTAGCCATTTACAGAATGCAGCAGGCATTTCCTCCAGCAATTGCTTCATTACCACAGAAGGGAGTTCTTCAAGTCCAATCTCAATAAAAAAATCACGATTCATCAGGAGAGCCTCCTTTCTGCGTAGCAACAATAGCATTGGCTGCTTTTCGAGCAAGCGATCGAACACGTCCTAGATACTGTGCCCTTTCAGACACAGACAGGGCACCTACGGCATCTAGAATATTAAAGATATGGGAACACTTTAGGGCGTATTCATAGCCAGGCCAAATAAGCTGATTCTGAAAACACATCTCGCCTTCTTCAAAAGACAAATTGAACAAAGAATATAGTCTTTTGGGATCGGCTTTTTCATGACAATAAATCGACTGTTGCACCTCTTCTTCTTTGCGGAGATCTTGATACTGCAAGTTTTCGTTGTACTGTAAATCGTACAAAGAGTTTTTGTCCTGCAAATACATTGAAATTCTTTCCAAACCATAGGTAATTTCAACAGCAGGGACAGCCAGTTCAATACTGCCTACTTGTTGGAAATAGGTAAACTGAGTGATTTCCATTCCATCCAGCCACACTTCCCAACCAACTCCCCAAGCACCTAGTGTCGGGGCTGCCCAGTTGTCTTCTATAAATCGAATATCATGCTCCTTTGTAGGAAAACCCACAGCTGCCAAGCTATCAATATAGAGATCTTGTATATTGCCTGGAGAAGGCTTCAATATGACTTGCATTTGATGATGCTTATACACTCTGTTTGGATTTTCTCCATACCGCCCATCCACAGGTCTTCTAGAAGGCTGTACATAACAAGCCCTGTATGGCTGGTCTTTCAATACATAAAAAAACGTATAGGGAGACATTGTACCAGCACCAATTTCCATATCCCAGGCAGGCAATACAACACATCCTTGATTCTCCCAATAATTCTGAAGAGTCTGGATGAGGCGACATAACGTATTCATTTCTTGCTTCAAAACAACCTCAATTCTATCAATACAATTCTCTATGCATTGCCATATAAAAGTTTTACAACATCCGTTGCCGTAATAATACCTACCAATTTCCCATCCTCATCTAAAACTGGAAGTTGTTTTACTTTTCTGCGGTACATGATAGTGGCTGCTCTTGAAACAAGCTCTGTGGACTTAATTGCAAAAGGATGTCTAGACATAACATCTTTGACATCACTGCCAACAATTTTCTTATATTCTTTCAACAAATCTTCTGTATTGTCGTAAATGCCAGTAGTCCACATATCAAAGAGAGGGGTACGAGTCGCTTTTAGCAACAGATCTCCTAGGGTAATAATGCCCACTAGTTCTTCTTTTTCGTTTAGAACAGGTAGCGCATTCAAGCTCAATTTAGTTAAAATAGCAGCTACTTCATCAATACATTGATTGTCATAAACTTTTTCTGGATTTTCTGTCATGATATCGCTTACGATCTCGTCTTTAATAATATTCATAGCACTCATAAGTCTCTCCTTTGAAAATGGATATTTGTAACAAAGCACTCCTACCATTATATAAATTACAGAAAAGTTGTTTGTAGTAAATCGACCTTTTTGCAAAAAAAAACTTTACAGAAAAAAGAAAAATTTTGATAGAGATTTGCATTTTTACCAATATCCATTACAATACTGTATCACGTTTGTGTGGGCCTGTGGCGCAGCTGGGAGCGCGCCTCCATGGCATGGAGGAGGTCACGAGTTCAAGTCTCGTCAGGTCCACCATTTTTTATTGTAAAGGTGAGTTATGAAAGATCTGATCATTACCGAGAAACCATCCGTTGCAAGAGATCTAGCCAAAAATCTAGGCGTCTTTGAAAAAAAAGAAAATTCCCTGGTTTCGGATCAATATATTATTACTTGGGCAGTAGGTCATTTGCTAGAATTGGCAGAACCACAGGATTATGACAAAGGGTACAAATTTTGGACACTGGAAAAACTACCCATCCTCCCCAAAAAGTTCGAGTTAAAGCCAATTATTAAATCCAAAAAACAACTGGACGAGGTATTGTCCTGCATCCGTAAACGTGGCATTCAAAACATCATAAACGCTTGTGACGCTGGTCGCGAAGGAGAGCTTATTTTTCGAAATCTAATCGAATATTCTGGTTCTCGCAAGTCTATCAAGAGGCTATGGCTCTCATCAATGACGGGGGAAGCCATAAAAAAAGGATTTGAAGAACTGCAAGATAGTGCTCATTTTGACTCTCTTGGAGAAGCTGCCAAGTGTCGCTCACATGCAGACTGGATGATTGGTATCAATGCAACGCGTGCCATTACCCGTAGGTGTGGCGATCTTTTTTCGATCGGCCGAGTCCAAACTCCCACCTTATCAATCTTGGTAGAACGAGAAAAACAGATCCAAGCCTTTCAAAGTAGAACGTATTTTGAACTCTTTGGGCTTTTTCAACAAAAAGAAAAAAAGGTAGTATACGAAGGACATTGGTTCCAAAAGGACAATCCATCTTCCAATTTGAATGAAATTCCTACCAAAAAAGAAGCAGAAAAAAAGATCCAGAAAATGGAAAATCAAACAGGTACCATTGAAAAGTTCTCTGTTAAAAAGCACAAACAAAACCATCCACTCCTCTTTGATTTAACTGAACTTCAAAGAGAAGCAAACAAACGTTTTGGGTATACGGCATCGCATACGTTATCGGTGGCACAAAAGTTGTACGAAGCAAAAAAATTAATCACCTACCCGCGTACCGATTCTCGGTATCTCCCGTCCGATATGGTGCCTGAACTTCCCAAAATACTGAAAACACTAAGCAAGGTATCTCCTTACGAAGCATTTGCAGAAAAAAGCCTGGATCACTCTATGAAGTTTTCCAAACGGGTGGTTGACAATAGCAAAGTTGGAGACCACTTTGCACTCATTCCCACCACAAAAAAGGCAAACTTTTCCACCCTTCGTGACGATGAAAAAAAGATTTATGACGTCATCGTAAAGCGCTTCTTAAGCATCTTCTACCCGGCTGCCGAATACCAGGAAACCTATTTCATCACAAACATTGCAGAAGAACTTTTTGAAACCCGTGAAAAAATATTAATAAAACCAGGCTATCGTGAAATCTATGGAGAATCTACAAAAAAAAGTCAGTTCCACGGATTTGCCAATGCCTTGCAAGCAGATGTTCAAAACACATCCATCGAAGAAAAAGAAACCAAACCCCCCGCTCGCTTTAATGAAGCCACCCTTTTATCTGCCATGCAGGGAGCTGGGAAGCTTGTTACAGATGAAGAATTGCAAGAAACATTAAAAGAAAAAGGTATTGGCACGCCAGCTACTCGAGCCCAAATTATTGAAAGACTCATTAAGGTAGGATATTGCGATAGAATCGGTAAAGAAATGATTCCCACGGAAAAAGGAATGTACTTGATACGAGTTCTTTCGCACGTAGAATTAGAAGCCCTTATTTCGCCAGAGCTTACCGGCTCATGGGAACGAAAATTGCTACAAATTGAAGACAAAAAATTAACCTCCAAAGATTTTCACAAGGAAATGTCAGAATTTACAACCCATATTGTGGACCAAGTGAAGCAAGCTGATTTTGACTCGTTAGAAGGAGGCGAAGTTGGCATTTGTCCTATATGCAACTCGAAAGTAACAGAGCGAACATCCAGCTGTAAATGTACCAATCCAAAGTGCTCTTTTAGTATTGCCAAAAAAATTAAATCATGTCGAATCCCCACCACCGAACTTGTTGCTCTGTTGCAAAACAAAAGAACATCCCAGCCACTTTGGTTTCTTTCTAGCAAAGGAAAGAATTTCGAAGCATACTTGATCCTAACTGACGAGGGTAAAATTGAATTTGAGTTCATAGATTACGACAAAATAGTAGATGACAAACCTTTTGCAAAGTGTCCAAAATGCAACGCAGACATGATAGAAAAACTCGGATATTTTGGATGTACCAATCCAGATTGTGATTTCCAAATCCGTAAGATCATTTTGCAACAACCTCTTTCAAAAGAAGATGCGCTGGACATTATTGAAAAAGGAGAAACCAAAAAGTTAACTGAGTTTTGGTCTCTTCGTAAACGAAAAAAATTCTCTGCCCGTTTAAAACTTGACAAAGAATCGGGCAAAATTGTGTTTGATTTCCGCAAAGATCCAAAAGACATCAAAAAAACAAAAAAGAAAAAATGAAGCTTGCTTTCTTCCAAAGAAAAACAACAAGTATTCTTGACAAAAGCTTGAATTATAATAACTTTTTAGCATAGCATTATGTGTGAATTTTTATGATTTTGTTCTGGTTTCAGAGGGAGGTATCTATGCGATACTTTAAGAAATGGCTTGTATTGGTTATTGCATTTCTGTTAATCTCTCCCATTGTTGGGACTTTAGGAAATGTTAACACCTCTATTGGTGCAGCAGAGCCTAAGATTTACGTGCAAGTAGATAAGCAACATCCAAGCGATGTACAAAAGGCTATCGACAACGGACTAGAAGTAATTGAAGAGTACCCTGCTTATCTTTACGGAAAAGCAACGAAACCTCAGTTTGAGGAAATGAAAAATGACCATCTCCTCATTACACAACTAAACGACCCGAATCCAGTATACATTAACGGTGGTGTCATTTACCCCGCTAATGATGATACAAAGTCCTTCATTGGGGTTACGATTCCGGAGGGTTTTGAAGAAAACTATTACTCCGACGTAAACGAACCCAATTATTACTTGGTCAAATTTACCGCCCCTGTCAAAGGGGAGTGGGTTAATGAGCTAAAGCGAAATACTATTGAACTGGTTGAATACTATCATCAAAATGCCTACGTCGTACGTTGTACTCCTGCTAACAAAGGTACTATTCTACGTGCAGATTATGTATCTGCCATGATGCCTTATGTACCTGCTTTCAAAATCCCCCCTGACATGCACGTCGAAGACAAGTGGCAGAATGTTCTTGTCTCCTTCTGGGGTGGCGTAGATCCTATTGAGGAGATAAAAACAATTTACGAACTAGCAGATGGTCATTTAACAAGTGCAAATTCTGCAGAAAACAACGCATTTTCTATTGGTGTTGTCACTTTAAATTGGCTTAACATGCACAAGTTAGCTGCTATTCCTAGCATTCAATGTGTAGAATTTCCTCCTGATAATCTCGAACTAAAAGTCGACATTGGACGCCAAATTGTTGGCGTACACTTGGTTGATCAAGCCTATACCCAAGGGGAAACTCCTGTACGGTTAGATGGCACCGGGGAAATTGTCGCTGTTTTTGATAGCGGTCTTTCTGGAGGTTACAATGCCTTGAGTTCAGATTTTTCTGGACGAGTTCCATACGCACGTAATTATGCAACTCGATATGGTCCCTCTTATGGTGGTTGGAGCTTATGTTATTCTGGAAGTGCTAATCAGTTTAATTCAGCAGTGTTTCCACGACCTAATACCTGTTTCGAGTACAATCTTAACAGTGCAAGAGCCTATTGGAATGGTGCTCGTGGACCCTCCAATTATTGTGATGAATGGGGTCATGGAACCCACGTAACTAGTGTTATTGGTGGTAGTGGTGCTATGTCGGGTGGACAATACAAAGGCGTTGCCCCCAACGTACGATTCTTTGTACAAAGAATCACTCGAACATGGGATACCTACGACTTTTGGCCTGGCGGTACTTATCCAACCTACGCTTATCAATATCTTCACCCTCGTAACGAAGATCGACCTGCCAAAACTCACCCTAGCTTAACACGACCTGCCCTATGGGATTGTGATGGATTGGACGGAGCTCCTTGTGGTTACTACATACTAGATGAAGTACCTTATAAATGGGATATGAGCCCATTGCCTCCTGAAGATATTCCTCCTACGGGTCCTTTCCCCAGCTTCCACGATGTCCCTTGGGTAAGTGGTGAAGTATATGGTCCCGAATTTGGACCTATTGACCCATCAGGAACCAATTATGCTCCCGAACAAGGTCCTCCTAATAATCCTGGAGCTCCTGCTTATGCTGGAGCCGCTGGAGCAGTCCATTGGGCCATGCTTGACGCATACAACAATGCTGGTGCAAGAATCCAAAATCACAGCTGGTGGTTCTATTTCTTGCGTACTCGTCAAGGCTATTCTCCCGACCCCGGATCCCCCGTTTTCAGCACATACGACTACAACGCTATCTCTCGATTTGTGGACCACTTCCAATATGCTCACCAAGATTTCCTTACTGTTTGGGCTGCTGGTGACAATGGTCGTGACAGAGATTTAAACGGTATTGTTGATGTCCAAAGAGATATTAATGGCGATATGACCTATGGCGATCCATGGGTTGACGGTGAAAACCAAACATTCTTTGCTCCTGCCCCTAACAAAAATGGAATTACGGTTGGAGCTGCTGAAAACTATCGCCCAGAGATCGATGATTTAACCTATGGCGACTCTGGTTCTACCCAGGCCAATTTTGGTTTGTTCCTCACAGGCGACCTCCCTGAATGGTCTGGTATTATTCGCGACGATTTAATCGCCAATGCCAACGAACCACTACCTCTTAATGCATCCCCTGAAGAAATCCTGCGGGGTTATTCCGATCATATTGCTAGCCAACGCCTTGTAGATGATCCTACTGGCAAATTTGGTATGGCTGCTATCAGCACGCGCGGACCTAGCTCTGATAATCGTATCAAACCAGACCTGGTTGCCCCGGGCACCATGGTTGTTGGAAAATTATCTGTGTACAACGGTGTTCGTCCAGGTTCTGCCCAAGATAAACAAACTCAATATCCCTATGAATATGACTACACAAACAATCTTCCCGATACTGACTATGCCTACATGAGTGGTACCAGTGTTTCTGCTGGGTTTGTATCCGGTGCAGCAGCTCTTGTTCGCCAATACTACAGACAGGTTGAAGACCTAAATATTGCCCCTACCCCCACGGCTGCCCTTATTAAGGGTACTCTTATTCACGGCGCTACCAATATGGCAGAAAAAGACGCTCCCAACCAATACGACATCATTCAAGAAGGTCAACGCGTTGACGAAACCTTTAATGATACCACATCGATTGCCGATCCTAATCAAGGCTGGGGTCTTTTGAATGTATACAATTCTCTATTCCCTATTCCACCGAGAGTTCAAAAATATGACGACAATATTACAGGTGTTGATGCTGATGTTGTTACCTATGAAGTATATGTAGACAACACCGAGGTTCCTTTTGAAGTAACCCTTTGCTGGACAGATGAATCTGCTACTCCAAACTCTTGGCCAGTATTAAAGCATAACCTCGACTTAGTTGTAGTAGATCCAGCCGGACTTATCTATCGAGGAAACCAATTTGGTACCCCTCCTGCCCAAGATCCTAACGTTTCTGTTCCTATGGCAACCAGCACAGACACCTTGAACAATGTGGAACGCATTGTTATCAATAAACCCAAAATGAAGGGGAAATACCGTATTAGCGTAGTTCCTTCTTCTCTTCCTAAGGCTCCTGGTGGACCTGTCAAGTATGCCATCGTATATTCTGGTGGTTTTACCGATATTCCTGTGGAAGAGCCTATCCCTGTAAGCAATCCTTTTGTATTAGCTTTGGTTGGGCTTGCTCTTCTTGGTGCTGGAGCGTTAGTATTAAGAAAACGTATACATAACAACTAATCTCTTTCCTCCATATTCTTTCTTTTCCAAAAACGGGGAGAACAATCTCCCCGTTTTTTTTATTTCTTCGTTTTTAATTTCATAGCCTTTTTATATAATGAATCACATGAAAAGAAAAACTAGCAAAACCAAAAGTAATTCATCGGGAAGTCCTAATCGGATTCCAAGATATCTTTTTTGGTCTCTTATGTGGATCCTTGTATTGGTATTAATCAGTTTGTTACCTTTTATTCAAGATCCCCTACTTGCATTTACAACCAAGTTTACCAATGGTTGTTTGCAAATGATTGGTTTGGATACTGTTGTAGTAGGCAATCAGATAGCCCTTCAATCGGGTAGCGAAATGAAGTTTGCTATTATTCCAGATTGCACAGGTATCTATCCTTTCTTTATTCTGACCGCTCTCATTATTTCTTATCCTACAAAGGGAAAGCTACGTTTTTTAGGAGTCATAGGAGCTTTTGTTACAACCTTTGTGTTCAATTATGCACGCCTTATCCTCCTCATTTATATAGGGCACGCAAGTCGTGAATACTTTCAATACGCCCACGTATTTGTTTTCCAAATTACCTTTATTCTGCTCATTGTACTCTATTTCCTTTGGTGGTTATCATGGATTCACAAAAAAACAAAACAATAAACGTTGTTTTAAACCCTTCATTTTTTATAAAGTTTTTCATATCTCTGGTCATTTTTATTGCCATATTCTATACGATAGCCCCCTCATACATCGCTTTTAAAGTATCGATTATAAAACCCATCCTGGGGCTTTTCTATGGCGCCAAAACAGCCCCTTATCTTCGCAGCATTCCTGCTTACAGAGGAATATCGTTGTCCCTTGTGTGCTTTTTTTCTTTAATTGCCTCTTCCTTGCAGATAAAAAGCATACAGCCCTTCTTTCGGTTCAAATGGAAATGGCTGCTAGGGGCAATTGCATTGATTGTCGTATACGAGATTGTTGCGATTGTTATTGAAATTGTATCAACGGGCTTTATAGGCTACTATATAACAGCTGTTCTCTTGTCTGTATCCTCTGTTATACTAGCATTGCTTCTGTGGTTTTTACTGTTTCCAAGTCTCAAAAAATACTTTTTAGACGCAGAATAAACTGCTCAAAGCCTGATCAATACTCTGAGTAAAATCCTGTAGAGAAGAATCGTTTGTGATGACCATGTTGGCAAGTGGCATAGAGGCGGCATGATCTTTTTGTGCCATTGCTATTTTCTGTATTTTTTCATCCGTAAGTCCCCGCTTCTGGAGTCTTTTTTGGATATTGATGGAAGAACAGCTAATATATATTGTACAATCACATTTCTTGTATAGACTGGACTGAAAAAGCCCAATTGCTTCAATGACAGATCGCGGATGTTGTTCAATTTCCGCCAGTATTCTTGCAAGAATACCTGCCCAAGTGATAGCATTCAATTCTTGCAGCTGCTTGGGATCTTGAAATACAAGATCTGACAAAATGGCCCTTTGAATGGAACCGCTCGACACATCGAAAGCAGGGGGGAAACGATGCCTAATGGCATCAATTACAGATTGCTCTTCCAATATTTGATGCCCCACCTTGTCGGCATCAATCAAGTGAAAATGATACTTTTCAGAGATATAGGTAGCTGCTACGGACTTCCCCGAAGCAATTCGTCCTGTAATCCCGATTAAACAGGGTTTCATACTTTGAGAGAGGCCAATGTCTTTCCATGATGCATTTGAATCATTAAAGGTACGCCCAGGGAAGTTGTAGTTGTCATACTTTTTTGGATCCACTCTTGAACTACAGATTGTTCAGAAATGGGGCCTTCTGTAATAATCTCATCATGGATTTGTAGAATCATTTTGGTTTGAAACGTTTCTCGAAGCGTTGCATCGATAGATATCATCGCCTTTTTAATAATATCAGCTGAGGTTCCTTGAATAACAGTATTCACTGCAAGACGTTCACCAAAGGATTGTACGCGATGATTGCTACTTTGTAGCTCAGGAATAGGTCTACGTCTTCCCAATAATGTAATAGCGTAACCACTATCTTTAGCAGACTGAATAGCCTTGTAGATAAAATCCTGAACGCCTGGAAACGTTCGGAAATACATTTCAATAAACTGTTTTGCTTCTTTCATTGGAATATGGAGTGATTGGGATAATCCATGGGGGGTCATTCCATAAATAACCCCAAAATTAACTGTTTTGGCAATGTTTCGATAATCTCTAGAAACCTCTCGATTTTCTTCGATCCCAAATATCTGCCTAGCTGTCCAAGCATGAATATCCTTTCCATCATGAAAGGCTTGTTTCATTCGTGTATCGCCTGAGTAATGAGCAAGAACCCTGAGATCAATCTGAGAATAATCAGCACTAATAAATACATTCTCGGGTTCTCGAACAACAAATGCTTCTTTAATATATTGTCCCCAATGCGAATCAGAAGGTAAGTTTTGCATGTTAGGGTGCACGGAAGATATTCTTCCTGTAGCTGGCCCTGCCTGCAAATAGGTCGTATGAATCATATGCTGTTGATTGGCTGTTTTTTGGAGCCCGACTACATACGTACTAAGCATTTTGGAACACTCTCGGTAGGTCAAAATCTTTTCGACAATAGGAGAAGTACTTTGGATGCTTTCCAATACTTCAGCGTCTGTGGAATACCCTGTTTTGGTTTTTCGCCCTGCAGGAAGCCCCATTTTCTCAAACAAGATAAAGCCAAGCTGCTTCGGAGAGGAAATGTTAAATTCTTGCCCTGCAAGATCATAGATTTCTTGGGTTACCTGATCGATTTTATCTTGCATCTCTTTTTTAATCTTCTCAAGGTATGGTACGTTTATTTTAATCCCTGTTTTTTCCATATTGTACAGTACGTGCGACAGAGGTTTTTCAGTGTCTAGATACAGTTCCATTTCTTCCATTTTCTTTACTTCTTCTAGCAACACAGGTGCATAGTGCAAAACAGACTGTGCGGGAGGAATTTCTGAGGCCTCTTGCGTATCTATCTGAAAGTCTTTCATTGTATACTGTTTTGTATTGGGTTTTGCAAGAAAATAGAGAAGCTGTGCATCGTCTACATTTTGACAGTTCTCGATGGTATCCCAGTGAAGAATATGTCCCATTTTTTTTCCATCAAACACCCATTTATGGATCGTTTCATTTTTCATCCACGCCAGGAGGTTATCTGTCTTATCTTTAGAACCTAGCAGAGAAGAAATTGTATCGGCGTACATAGCTTGTTTAGTGGCAATGGTAATACTCTCTTCGTCCACCACAACGGCGCAGTCGTTTTCAGTTGCAATCGCATTTTTTATTTGATCCGTCGATGTTTCTTTCCATGGTAGTATTTCGATAACTTCTTGGGAGGAGGAATGGTTCTCTTTGGAGGGGTCTGTGGATTGAAAAAGCTGTGCATTGATCGACTGAATATCTCGCAGTAAACTACGAAAAGAAAGTTCATTGGATACATGCATCCACTTTTCTTTCGAAAAAGAAGTAAATTGCAAGTCGCTTTCTTGGTAGTTAATAGGAGCATCCTTTTGCAATTGAATAACCTGCTGATTTTTTTTCAGGGTTTCTGACCAGGGAAACAAGATTTCTTTTTCTTTGGAAGAACTATCTAATATACCCTGTATAGAAGAATATTTTTGAAGCATCTTAGAAGCAGTTTTTGGGCCTATTTTAGGCACCCCTTTTACATTATCCGATGGATCCCCTACCAAGGCTTTAAAATCAACAATTTGGGATGGATATACGCCGTATTTTTCAAACACAAATAGCTCATCTGCTTCTAGTGGTTCTTTTTGTTTTAGTACAGGCACCAATACATGAATGGTAGGAGAAATGATTTGAAGCAGATCTTTATCACCGGAATAAATGTAAACTTGATACTTCTTTTCTGTTAGCTGATAAGCAAACGTTGCCAAAAGATCATCAGCCTCAAAACCTACTTTCTCAAACCAAGGTACTTCTAGATAGGAGAGAATCTCGCGGATATGTTTAGATTGCTCAATCAGGGAAGAAGGTGGAATGGGTCGATTTGCTTTGTACTCAGGAACGATATCTGATCGGTACGTGCCTCCCTTAGTATCAAAACAAACGGCAAGAACGTCCGGTTTTTGCAATTGAACGAGTCTGAGAAGAGATTTTAAAAAACCGAAAATGGCATTGGTGGGAATCCCTTCAGGGGTTGAGAGGTGTTTGATAGCAAAAAACGATCGATAAAATAAATGATTGCCATCAATAAAAAGAGCTTTTTTAGCTCGATTCAACGCTTTCTTCCTTCTCAAATTCAAGTAGCTTTCCCCACATTCCATACGTTTCTGCTAGTAACACAATAAAGGCAAACAAAAGAACCATGGGGAAAATGAATCCAAAGCTCTTCAAAACCAACCTTCCTCCAACTGTTAAACCGAGAGGGGGGAAGGCATACGCAGCCTGCATGAAAGCTGGAACAAATAAATTTTGTGTTCGCAAGTACAAGTAGGAGCAGAATACGCAGTATAGGAAGACAAACAAAACAGTACCAAGTTCAATGCTAGAAGAATTAGCAATTGAGAAGCGAAGCACATGAAGCAACGTGAAAAATACGGATACAAACAAAACAGATAAAACTTTCTTCCGTTGATCAGACAGTTTTGTGTTTAAAACAGAATAGGTTTTGTTTAGTAGATAGCCCCAGGCCATAAATGCTATACAGATACCTGCTACAACCCATGTACTCAGGAAAGAAAGAGTATAGTCCATGTCAATAGTTTGTGTAGTTACATATAGCGATTTTGGTTCAAAAAACAAGGCTGTGCCAATGGGAAGGATGACATACAATCCCACCAATGCTAAAATCGTAAAAAGCAAACCAGGAAGAATCTTCCGGGCCGTAGCACCAATCGTGGCAAAATCCCATCCATCTAGGTGGAGAAACCAAAGAGCAATCACCAGCATAGAGAGATTGGGAAGTAAAAAGATAACATTAGACATAACGGGTCCTGGCTGAACATTCCAAAAGGAGTAAATGAAGGCAATGATCAACTGAATAAGGGCAGGAAACACTAAAATGGCACCCATAAAAGCCAATAACACCAAGATTTCTCTATGTAAAAGTGTACGTTTCATATACACCTCCAAATCATATGGCGGATGAGGAGGGATTCGAACCCCCGGAGCTATTCGCTCGCAGCATTTCAAGTGCTGTGCCTTCAACCACTCGGCCACCCATCCAAGATTAGTTACTAGTATACAAAAGTGTTCAAAAACAGCAAAAATGATTTATGAATTTAAAACATCTTCAACAAGAATAGCCCCATCTTTTTGTTGACGATTCTCCATAAGAGCAGCCAAGCATCTTCCTACGGCTAAGCCGGAACCATTCAGCGTGTGGACAAAGTGTAGATTTCGATCCTGATCTCTGTATCGAATATTGGCACGGCGGGATTGGAAATCCAAGCAATTTGATACGGACGATATTTCAACATACTTATGCATGGAGGGAAACCAAACTTCAATATCGTATGTTTTGGAAGAGGTAAACGCAGTTAGATCCCCTGTGCATAAGGTCACAACCCGATAGGGCAATTGCAACCATTCAAGGACGGCCTGGGCATCTTGCAAAATCTGTTCTAAAGCGTCCCATGACGTAGCAGGCTTGGTAAGGTGAACCAATTCTACTTTGTCAAACTGATGAACGCGAATCAAGCCTCTTGTTTCTTTGCCAGCTGCGCCTGCTTCCCTGCGAAAACAGGATGTTGCTGCAGCAAACTTGAAGGGCAAGTCTTTTTCTTCAACAATTTCATTGCTCATCATATTCACCAGAGGTATTTCGCCTGTAGAGATAAGAAAAGAATCTTCTTTTTCGATTTTGTACAAATCCTCTTCAAACTTAGGAAGTTGTCCAGATCCAAATAGTACGTCTCTTCTGGCTAAAAAGGGTGGGATAATTTCTGTGTATCCTCTAGCAGAAGCAGAGTCTAACATTAGAGACTGGAGCTTGCGTGACAATATGGCACCTTTTCCCGTTAACAAAGTAAACTTATTCCCAGCAATTTTGACCCCTTTGTCAAAATCAATCCACCGGTTTTTTTCACCCAATTCGACGTGAGAAAGGGGATCAAAATCAAACTCTCTAGGCTTCCCCCATGTTTTTATCACCACATTGTCTTGTGCAGAATCTCCAATCGGAACACTTTCATCAGGAATATTAGGGAGCATAGACATTTCTTTCAGTAGAAGATCTTGAATATCTTTGATTTTGTCAGAACCTTCGGATATTTTTTCAGAAATAGTGTTCATGGTAGCACGCAGTGATGATATGTCCTCTCCTTTTTTTGCCAATTGACCAATGGTTGCAGATTGAATCTTTTTTTCATGTTGCATGGTTTCTACATCTTGCAGAAGTTCCCTTCTTTGCTGGTCTAATGCAAGTATTGAATCAATAACGGAAGATGGAATAGATCTCTTTTGAAGTGCCATTTTGAACATATCTGGGTTTTCGCGTAGCTGTTTCAAATCCAACATTGTATTCTCCTATCTATAGCTGCTGAACTATTCGCTGCTTAATCATTGCAATTTTGTCTCGTAGCTTTGCTGCTTCTTCAAATTCCAATTGTTCTGCTTTTTGGTGCATTTCTTCTTCAAGTCCACGAATTAACAATTGTACATCTGTATGTTTTTTAATCTCTTTTTGCAATTTATCAAGTTCTTTTTCTTCTTCCAATTCAATTAAATCTTTGACTGCTTTTCGTATACCTTGTGGTTGAATGTTGTTTTGCTGGTTGTACTCTTGTTGCAATTCCCTTCTTCGGTTTGTTTCATCGATAGCAAATTGCATAGACGGGGTTATTCGATTGGCATACATGACAACTTTGCCCTGTAAGTGCCTAGCTACCCGCCCAATCATTTGAATCAACGATGTGTGAGAACGCAAAAAACCTTCTTTATCGGCATCCATGATAGCTAGAAGTGATACTTCTGGCAAATCGAGACCTTCTCGCAAAAGATTAATCCCTACAACGCAGTCATACTTGCCCATACGAAGATCTTTTAATATCTTGATTCTCTCGATGGTATCCAAACTGGAATGTAGATATTTTGCTCGAATCCCTTTTTCCAAGAAAAAAAACGACACTTCTTCCGATAACTTTTTGGTTAGCGTTAATACCAACACTCGTTGATGTATGGAAGCAGCATGTCGAATTTCTTCCATCAAATTTTTCATTTGCCCTTCTGTTGGGCGTACTTCGATTTCGGGGTCAAGAAGTCCTGTAGGTCTAATGATTTGCTGTACTACTTGTGAGCTTTTTTCTGTTTCGAACTCACGTGGAGTTGCAGACACAAAAATTGCCTGGGAAATCTTCTTTTCAAATTCTTCCCACAAAAGAGGACGATTGTCTAAGGCAGAGGGCAATCGAAAACCATATTGGACCAATGTTTTTTTTCTGCTTTGGTCGCCATGATACATAGCCCTTACTTGGGGAATGGTCAAGTGGGATTCATCCATGAACAACAAATAGGGGGGTTTAAAATAATCAATAATTGTAGAGGGGGTCGATCCAGCTTTTCTGTTAGCTAAATGCCTGGAATAGTTTTCAATTCCTTTGCAAGAACCCATGGTTTCAAGCTGTTCCAAATCATACATGGTTCGTTCTTCAATGCGGTGTGCTTCTATCAATTTTCCTTGCGATTGAAACCACTGAATTTGTTCTCGCAATTCTTCACGTATGAGTGGTAAAGCTTTATTTAAACGCTCTTTTGTGGTTACAAACTGTTTGGCCTGGAAAAAGGTGAAATGATCAATTCGTTCAATTGTAGTGCCTTCCAGGGGATGAATAACTTTCATGGAATCAATTTCATCTCCAAAAAATTCAATTCGTATCGCATTGTCTTCCTGCTCTGCAGGATATACATCTACAACATCCCCCTGTACTCGCAGTCGACCGGGCATGAATTCAAATTGATTGCGTTCGTATTGAATTTTCACTAGCTTTCGAATCAGGCTATTGCGGGGAATATTTTGTCCAATTTCGACTGTCACAATATTCTTTTGATAATCTTCTGGTTCCTGCCAACCATAAATGCAGGATACAGAGGCCACAACAATAACATCTCTTCGCTCAAGCAACCCACGCACAGTAGATTGGCGAAGACGTTCAATCTCTTGGTTAATCGCAGCATCTTTTTCAATGTATAAGTCGTGAGCAGGGACATAAGCTTCTGGTTGATAATAGTCGTAATAGCTAACGAAATATTCTACACGATTGCTAGGAAAGAACTCTTTAAACTCAGCATATAACTGCGCTGCGAGAGTTTTATTTGGAGCCATTACAAGAGCAGGCATACGCACATTTTGAATCACATTTGCCATGGTAAAAGTTTTCCCCGAACCGGTTACTCCAAGAAGCGTTTGATATTCCTGATGGGATACAACTCCTTGGACAAGCTTTTGAATTGCCTTTGGTTGATCGCCTGCTGGCTGATAAAGTGATCGTAGCTGAAATTGTTGGTTCGTTTCCATGAGGGTAAAAAAAAAGAGCGATACTTTTCAGTATCGCTCTTTTTGGTAGTAAGGAATACTACTTTAGCGACAGTCTTTCAATATGAATTGACTTATCGTCTTGATTCCATGTTAACTCAGAACCTAACGTTTCTACCACAAATCGGATAGGTATAAATGTTCTTCCATTGGTTATTTCTGGAGGAGCATCTAAAGGAACAACAGCATTGTTTACAATGGCTCGATTGGATCCAATTTGCATAGAAATAATGGTATTTTCCAATCGTATATTGATTCCTTTGGTTTGTGCAACCCACTCGACATCAGCTCCAAACCCTTTGGCAATAATGGATAGGGGAACAAATGTACGTCCGTCTTTGACATAGGGGGCAGCATCTAACTCAACGGTATCTTCGTTTACAGTAGCAGTTTTATTCCCGATTTGAAGATGTACAAAACATCTTCGATAATTCGGTATCTCAACAATCTTTTTGGCAAAACCGTCATTGGTTCGAACATTCACCTCAATACGATTTTTTCCAACTTCTACTGGAATCTGCACTTCAAAATCAAAGGTAGTTGCGGCATCGTCTGCTACAACTCTGGCTTCAATTCCGTTGACAAATACCCATATCAAACGATCGGTTTCGACACCATCTGAGTTTCTAGTTACTTTCCCGTTGACACCAATGGACTCTTCTTCGATGTATTTGTCTTGCAAATTTAAATCAATTCGCAGTTGGGAATCCTGTTTGTCAATGTTCAAAATCTTGCGCACTTTGTTTCCGTATGAATCAATGGCTGCAATTTCAAACACATTTCTATCACTACTTAACGTAGCGGTATAGGAGAATTCTCCTTTTTTAGTAACAGTTGCCTTGTTGTCGTTGACAGTAACAGTGGAACCTACATCAACAGAGCCGGATATGGTAGCCGTATCATCAGAATTTGTTGTCACAGGATTCAAGCTCATAGAAGAAGCTGTCGAATTCTTATCAACGCCAATCACGGCGTAGCCATCAATCAATCCTTCCATGGTTGCATGAATCACAAGGATGCCCTGAGATTCAGGAAGGACAGTGAAATCAACTTTTCCTTCGCTATCGGCTGTCTTGCTATCTTTGACTCCGAGTCCTTCAATCATTACTTTAGCGCCAGGAACAGGTGCATTGGTACCAGCTTCTTTTACGTACAGTACAACTTTTGCAGTTTGTCCGGAGGGGATGTTCTTTTCAGACATAACCTTAAGGTCGATTCCTTTGGATATGTCCAGCTTGGCCAATCCGCCTACCATATAGAAATTAGGATACACAAACCGCGTATTCTTGTTCCAATATTGCAGGAATGCCTGGTCTTGACCAGTACCTGTTGGGGAGTAGGTAATAATAGTTTCGCGTGCTTGTGGATCGTCGTCGCATGTATAAAGGTTACCGTAAATAGCAGTCTCTAGTTGAGGACCATACGCACCATTTTCAACAACAGATTGAGGATAGTACTCGTTGCCATCGACCATGATGGAGCCACCTTTTTGAAGAGGTAGATCGCGTTTGTCAGCTGGGTAAGCTCGTACCAAGATATTGTTTGTCTTGCCATAGGTAATGTCATAGCCATCTTGGTTCAAGAAGTCTTTTCCAATTTCCAAACCAGTGGTTGCATTGTATAAATCAACTCTAGGTTGCTTCAATTCTAAATAACGATTTGGCATCGCTTCCCAATCCAACTTAAATGTATTGTCGGCAGTAGTAATCTGATAAGTTACACGGTAGGAATACGTGTAACACCCGGTATAATGGTAGGAAATCGTAATAGATTGCCAACGGTTAAAGTAGCGTGATTGCATACGTTTGGGAGAATTTTCGTTGTATTCGCTGGGGTTTCCATATACATCAGAAAAGAAATCGTTGTTGGAATAGCGGTTGTTTCCGACCAAACCACCAAGCTTGCAAATATCTTCGGCCCAGAGATAGAAGGAGGTTTTACCTTCGCTATCCAGGTTCAAGGAGTCTCGGTAGGTGAGGACATGGTCGTTGTCGGCATCAACAAACAAATACCCGCCTTCGTGAGGACTATTGTAAATTGCTCCCAAACCCCATCCCTTTTTCAAAGAGGAGTACTGAGCAATACGGTCTTCCATATAGGGGATTCGATCTTCCGGCATGATAAGGAACATGGTATTGGTATCAAAGGTACCATCGTCCCACATCCAGTTGCGGGTGTTGTAGTAAGTCCATAATCCAGCAAGGGTGTTGAATTTAGTACCTTGCGTTGCGTAGTAGTTGTAATAAAAGGCTCTGAATCCGCCTATTTCCTTGAGTTCCTTATTGCCAGTATCTATTTGTCCGTTGTTGTTTAAGTCTAGTCCAACGTGAATGTTGGCATAAGTGGTATTCCCATATCCGCCTTCTTCGCCTGCAGCCATATAAGAGTACTTGGCGTTGGGTTGCACAAGTGGGTAGGTAAACCACTGAGCTTGTCCATAGTTCCAACCATAGTTTTTGGGAGCATTGGTGAGAAGGGTGAAACGAGCAGTTTCGGTTTCATTGCCACCGCAGACCGAGACTGTAGAACCAGCACCTTTTAGCGGTACACCCTGCGCATTTTTCACGTAAGCAGTTACATGATAGATTCGATTGTCGGCAGCCGTGAGAACAAAGTCAGGTTCCCCGGGAGTTGTATATCCGGTTCCGGTAGGATCATCTGTGTTCACAACTTTGTATTGGACATCGGGAAGGACAACATTAACGCTAGCTTTACCAAAATGTCTTCGATCTGGCGTATATACAAACAGATCAAAGTTGCCCTCGTCGTTAGCGCAGAAACCCTTAAAGATGTATTTTCCATCATTTTTGGAACGGAAATCAATTTCAATGGGTACAAAAGGATTGGTGTTAGAGGAATAGAGCATGGTATTGTTAACCATGCTGTTATCGCTATTGTGTAAGTCAGTACGTAGCCAATAATATTGTGGCAAGCGTGCATCGTCACCATAGAAATAGGTGTTGTCGGGGTGTGGATCTAGAATAAGCTTATCCCAAATGGCCTTGTCGTCAATCATTCTTTGGCCAGAAGGATCGGGTACACCGAATTGCAGGTCTACAGGTTCTCCTTCAGCATCTAATATTTGAACGGTGAATGGATTCTGAGGATCTGCCAGTTCTGGGGTGACACCAGCTGTAAGAGGATCGGGACCATAGGTTACGATAAGATCATTATGAGGCTTGACTTCTAGCTGTGCTTGAGCGGCTAAATATACTTCGTGAGAATATTGATAGTATTGCTCAATTTCTTTGGGAACATTGCCACCTGTAGCACTATCCAAGTTATAGACAAAGCTACGGTCGTTGTTGTCGTCACCGTATTTGTATGCAGTAATATAGACAGGAAGGATTTCGTCTCCGTCAATGATGTGATCCGGGACAGATAAGTCACCTTGAATTTCTCCACCACCAAAATCCCAACCAACAGATGTTAAACGAGCTCCGTTTTCTTCTGATAGATCAAAGGTGTATGTACCGTTATTGATGTTGAAGGTTCGTGCATCAATGACCCCACTAGCCCAAGTATTTGTACTCAAGTCATAGGTACCAACAATTTCAGTTTCGAAATCAGCAAAGGATACTTTTCCATCTTCATTGGTGTCATCAGCGTAGTCGAACTGAAGAGCATATTCTGTCTTCAGAGAGCTACGTGGTGCTCTTGTAATCCATCCATCGCCAGCACCATCGTAGGATTTTGTGCCAGGATTATAGACGCCGCGATCTTGCCATATGGCTACAACAGCATTGTTACATTCTCGTACATAGTCGGTATAAGAAGGATCATACCCTTTGGGTTCATATTCGTTTAAAGTAACGGTTACTTTTTGATCTTCATCTACGATAAAGCTTTCCTTATCGGTTTTCAGGTCAAGAGCATGTACGAGGAATCCTTCTGCTTTGTCTTCGCAGCAATCTTGGAAAGATCGAACAATTCCATTGGAAAGTTCAACTTCAATGGTAATTTTTCCGCGGTTCACCGGAATGATTTCGTCGATAACAAAACAGTTTGGATCAGATCCAGTTAAAAGAGCATCAGGAGCGGCATCTTCATAATGTAAACGTCGGTTAAACATAAGGACGGGGTTAATATCTTCGTAATTCTCGTAGTGAACAGTATCGCCAAAACCTATTGTGAAATTTTTGGTATACGGAGAAGTGGTTGTGGTAAAGTCGCTTAATACTTGTTCAAACCAAGCCCAGTTTTGCTCATCAATAATAAGTTCTCCACTGTAATCATATTGGATAGGAACATTTTGCAGTTCATTGTATTCGTTGTAGCGGAGGGTATAGAATGTGTTGCTATCGTCTTGGTCAAAGAAACGCTTAGGCATTGCAAATGGACCCTTCACGCGGATCTCTTTGATCTTCAAGTCAGGTCTACTTTCATTTCTTTGGAAGCTGAAATGCTCGTTATCAAAATTCTTTAGTATGAAATAGAGACCGTAATCGGTTAGAGGATAAAACTCCGTTCCAAGCTTGTTGAACTGGTCATACTGCCACTGTTTATCGAAATCGTAATCAGATGTAAATCGTTTTTTGGCAGAACGTCGTGAATGAATAGCAGGATAGGAGTTGAATCCAGAGCCTCGTCCTGTATCTCCCATGCCTACATCGGACGATACACTTCCTTTTACACGGCCCGTATGGGTTTGGCCGCCGGGGTAAGACCGGAGGTCTTCTTGCCAATCAAAAAGAATGGGGTCGTATCTGGCTTGTATGAAGGGGTTGGGAGGAACCTGCATTTCACTTAAAGCAAAACTACCTTGCGTGTAGTTAACAGTAGAGTACTGCAAGGCATGATCTATCCAGTTTACATCAACAAAATTGAGCACAGGATCGGCAGGAATAACATCAAGTCTTGCAGAGCCGCAGTAATCGATACCTTGTGAATAATCACGTATGAAATAGGGGGCATGGATTATGGCGGCGTTGTAGTCAAAAAGCATCTCTTTGGAATAGAAAGTAACTTCTACAGGAGTGGAAGAATTGGTAGGTCGAGCAATAACAAGACCTCGCCCGCC
>CAYRWA010000076.1:0-13422 GCA_964427915.1 uncultured Caldisericota bacterium | reverse complement strand
GGATTGTATTCCCTTGAAGGAAGAATTTTGAATGGTAGCTATGTCCATAAAACAGGTCTAGAAGGAGCCTTTGTTGAAGTTGTATCCGGTGAGAGCTATACATATACAGAAACTGGTGATGATGGTTATTTTTCATTGGATCATCTTATTCAAGGACCTTACAAGGTACGAGTAACTCACCCTTGCACAAAATCTACCAAAGAATTTATCACGGAAGTAAATGCAAACACTGAGTTTGCGAATATTACCCTGTATCCACACAAAATTCCAGATTTTGATTTTTGGATGAACAAACCTGCAGGTTCTAGCTACGAAAGAGGTGAAACTGCCACTATATATATTCGTTCACGTCTCAATATGAAGGTTCATCTGTATATCCAAACAAAAAAAGAAAAAACACCCATTCTGCTTAACTTTCATGTTGTAGCAAACCAGATTAGTCGTTTCTACTGGAGCATACCAGAAGAATTGCCATTGGAACCAATTACGTTTTCGCTTGAACCAGCCGAAGAAGGGTTTTGTGGATCTGCCAACTATACAGTCCTTATTACAAATTCCATTCAAAAAGGATCCTTATCAGGCACTGTTTTGGTTGATGGTAAACCTGTTGCAGGTGCAAAGGTTTTTTTCCCTTACGAGTATTTGCCTCACGCTTTCACTGACGAATTTGGAACATTTGTTCTCAAGGATATCCCTGGAGGTAACTATCATCTTCGCTGCACACTGCCAGGCTTTCTAGAATACAATCTCCCTTTGGTAGACATCATACGAGGGCAAAGCAATGGCCCCCTCCAAATTGACCTAGAAGCGGATTCTCCTCCAAAAATTTTGTTCCATCCTTCTCGATTAAATTTTACTACTCACGAACGGAGAGAGAAACAAATACCACTTATGTGTTCTTTAAAAGAGGGCTACATTAAAAATGTTCGTTTTGAAAAAAAAGAAGGTCCCGATGGAATTTCTCTTACACCTTCTACAATCCCTCAAATTCTTCAAGAAACGCAAATCTTGTCCTTTACCATTGCAAATACTGCCCCCCCTGGAGAGTATTCAATTCGCTACGAAATATACGCGGAGGATAAGCTAGTTCAAGAATTACATGGAAATGTATCTGTTTTAGGTCTCTCCTATGGCACCTTTGATGGTATCGTTAGTCCCCCAGGGAATAGTATTCCACAGGGTGGTACAGCGGATTACATTTTCCATGCAGAACGTTTTACAAACTTCCGTGAACCTTTGTCTCTTCGCTTTCACAATCTTCCTTCCTACACGCAAGTCATTATGGATACAGAGAAACAATTCATTCCACCCTGCTCTATCCCATTTTCAATTGATACATCTTTGTCCACCGAAGTAAAAACACATGAAATAGAAGTAGAAGTCTTTTCAAAAACACAAAAAAATACGTATGTCTTCCCTCTTACGGTTTTCCCTAAAAAAGGACAGCTGGTTACCTGTCCAAAAGAAGGATGGGATCCAATCCTAACAGCTGGCGAAAGAGCAAGTATTAGTATTAGTTGCTTTTCCCCCCATGGACATTCAAGCAATGTTCGCGTAAATAAAGACTTCGGTCCCGATTGGATTACAATCCCCAACAAAACGATTGGAACAGTAACACAAACACCGGTTAGTACACAAGTTCAGTTTTCACCTCCAGCAGATATTTTGGTGGGTGGATACCCCTACTCCATAAGCTTCACCTATGGAGATAACAATGAGGAGTTCAAGAAGTTCACTGGGCAGATTCATGTTTTGCCCCACGATCCCGATGCTCCTGTTAACGCAAGGGGGAAGTTTATTCAAGAAGAGCAAAGTCTTATCATTACATGGAACCCCCCTACCGATAAGCAAGATCAAATTATTGGCTACAATATATATCGAAGTTTGCATTATCCAGCTTTGGCCAATTCTGCTCCCTACAACGCAACCCTTCTGAAAGACAGCGAATACATTGATAAAGATTTTCTTTATGGACAAGAATATTGGTATGTAGTAAAAGCTGTATATCAAGATGGCGCTTTAAGTCCAGCATCAAATACTGTACAAATTATTGTCCCTCCACAAAAACACGGCATCGTAATAGTTACCTTAGACAAGCCTATGGGATCCTCTTACTATACAGGGACCCCTGTGTCTATCAATTTTCAGTCTTCTTTGTCAGGAAAAGTATCCGTTGTATGCAATTCTGGTTTTATTTCTATTACCCTGCTAGAAACCGCTGTAAAAAAAGGCACAAGATACCTTTGGAAACCAATACTACCTGATTTACCCGAAGCCAAAAGTATATGCACTGTCCATTTTGAAGGGGAGGGAGGATACAGTTATACAAAGAAGTTTTCTTTTTTTACAACAAAACAAACCAAAGGAGCCTCAAGTGTTTATGGGTTCGTCCATAACAAAACAACAGATAAACCTATTGAGGGGGCTACCATTCACGTTTCTAGTGGTCCAAGTTATGCTACTGCCACCACAGACGAGACAGGGGCCTTTCTTTTAAAATACCTATCCCCTGGCTCTTATCAGTTTTCAATCAACTACAACGGTGAAATTTTTTCCCCTTACTCTTGCGATGTAGAAGCTGGAGAAAATACGGTGGACCGTATTTCCATTGAAACGAAACAAAACGATCGCCTCCTCGCATGGACCTCTTCCATTGAAAACCAACTTCTACCGTTATGGGTATATGCCCAAGAAGATGATTTGGTTACATTGTATTGGGCAAAGGACCAGATTCAGCGTGTATCTCATCGTCATATTGAAGTAAAAAAGAAACAAACTACATTCCTTCACCTTCGCATAGTAGAAGATTTACCTCCTGGAAAAAATTATTTAATTATTGAGAGTGAAAAATATCACTACACAGTAACGATTCCTGTGACGGTTCCTAAGCCGCAAGATGCAAACCGTCTGTATGGGTACATAAAAAACAGGCACGGAGTCCCCTTGCACAATGCTTCAATCAATGAGATTCCAGTAAATGAATGGGGATATTTCAACATAAAGACATCCGCAAATCTTGACAGCTTGAAAATCCAAGCACCCTATTATCAAACAAGAACCATTAACCAATCAGATTTTCAACTTGGTACCACCATTCTTTTGGAACCTTTAACAGGATCTATTGAATATTCTCAGCAAGAAGTTTTCATCAACAAGGATTTTAATGCTTTCACATTTCAATGGGTATCCCAGGATGGTTGGGCGGAGATGAAAGACTTTCAAATCGTGAAGGAGTCAGAAGAAGAGTCTGAAATCATTTATTCCCTTCCCTCTCTGCAATGCACTCCAGGTACTTTATATGAATTTGAATACATGAATATTTTACGAGATGAGGTAATGCAAGGATCCTACTTCCTGACGTGGACAACCACTAGCACAGAAAACAATGAAGACTCTGTTCATAAAATTCCCATCAAAAAAGGTCTTGATGACAAACTATTCCTTTCTATTCATCCCTCCATACCAGTTTTCTCAGATCCCTCCTCTATGGACATGATCTTGGATATCTATTCCTACGCAAGCAGACCAAAGGATTACCTACTTAGGAGCAACCTACCGGATGCATTTAATGCAGCGATCAAGCCATCGGAACTGGTTCCAGGCAATCAATGCAACATGACCATTCGGTTAAACGAAGATAAGCCTCTAACACAACAGCTTTTTGTAGGCTCTATTGAAGTGGTTAGCATAACAAAAAAAGAAGTGGTCGAAATCCTTCCCATTCATTTCCATGTAAAACACGTGGCAAATCCAACGATACTGGAGCCTTATTGGAACCAAGTTTTATACCGTGACAGCTCTGTTTCGCATACATTTTACTTTTCCCAAACCCCTGATCACATTTCTATAGGAGATATTCCTGCTTTCATGGACTATCGATTGTGGGAAAACTCTCTGACAATTTCTATCGCATCAATGCCAGAAGGAATCCATTCAATTGATATTCCCCTGGTTCTAAATCATGAGATTGAAACATCTTTGAAGATTGATCTTGAAGGCATTCCTCAGCCCGACCATTGGAATGCTCCTGTTTTAAAAGCATCCAATACGCCTGAAGGTATCGAGATCCAGATTACGAACTTGACGGAAAACAGTCATTACAGATTAAACAAGTATCAAAATGAACCTTTTATTAATTGGCAAAATGAATTCACCACTCAAGAATTATTCTTGGATACCGATGTTAATGATGCTCAAACATACCACTACCGTGCATTTTCTACAAATCATGAACTAGAGTCCGGATGGTCCAATGAAATTGTGCAAGGATATACTCATTTGTTTGTAAACATTAAAGTAGCCGACACTACATATACCAACAAAAGTTCTATAGAATTAACGGGTACGGCTACGCCGAAAGCTACCCTTGCGATAAATCAAAGAGTTGTTCCAACCGACGATTATGGGCGTTTTTCATTCAATGCTCCTTTAAAAGAAGGACTGAATGCGTTTACATTTACTCTTGAAGATGCTTTTAACAATACTCTCTCAAAGGACATTGTTGTCATTCGAGATAGTACAAAACCTGCTATCCAATTTGTCCGTCCCAAGCGATTTCCGTATTATACAAAATCGGATCAAGTAGAGATTCAAATAAACACCGAAAAAGGAGCTATCGTGAAAGCGAATGCAATTTCTTTCACCGAAAAGACTCCCGGTTTTTTTACGGGGATTATACCCCTAGAAAAAGGCGTTAATAAAATTACAATCCGGGCTCAAGACAAGGCTTCCAACGAAACCATCTCGACCGTAGAGTGTGTCCGCTATGAAAAAACTTTTTTCATTCAGCTTCGCATTGGCTCTTCCGAAGCTTTGGTCAATGGGCAAGCGATACAGTTAGACACGCCGCCTCAAATTCTACAAGGTAGAACAGTAGTGCCTCTGCGATTTATCTCCGAAGCATTTGGTGCAAAGGTGGAATGGGTTGCAGAAACCAAAGAGATTACAATTCAGTTGTACATGTGATACAATTCATTTTTTAGAAAGAGGTTTTTATGGTTGGTAAGAAAATTGACAACAAGTGGTATATTCGTCTCCAAAAAGGAGAAGAGATTGTTTCCTCTCTCACAGATTTTTGTAAACAAAATCAAATCGCATTAGGTACCATTAGTGGTATTGGTGCTTGTTCACCAACAACACTAGGTATCTTCTTAACCAAAGAAAAAAAATACATCAGTAAAACTTTGACAGGAGATATGGAACTTACATCCCTGCTAGGCACAGTTTCTACAATGAATGGAGAGGTATACCTACATCTTCACGCAACAGTGGGAGATGAATCCCTGCAAACACATTCTGGCCATTTAAGTGCAGCCACCATTAGTGCCACAGGTGAAATTGTTATAGATGCCTCCAATGGAACCATCGACAGAGAAAAAGACGAAGAAATAGGAATCAATTTATGGAATCTTCTCTAAAAAAAGATGTACAAGGGTTTATTTTTGATATCGATGGGACACTTTTAAATACACTTCCAGAGATTGCTATTTCTGTCAATACCGTACTAGAAAAATACCATCTTCCTCCACACCCAGTTGATGCTTACCGAGCCTTTGTTGGAAAAGGAGTTGAACACCTTGTTCAAAAAGCTTTTCAGATATCCAAAAACAACACTGACTTTAAAGCTATTCTTGCTGATGTGATGGAGCAATATTCTCAAAATATTGGGAAATACTCCTCCCTATTTCCTGGCATCGAAGACTTGCTTCAGAGGATTGCAGATAAGTCGTATCCGATTGGAGTTCTTTCCAACAAACCTCAAGAATTAGCTGAAGAATCGATTTCACGTTTTTTCCCTCTTCTGACTATTTGCCCCGTTATTGGAGCTCACGATGATCACCCTTTAAAGCCTGATCCTTGGGGATTAGAATCCATTTCAAAAGAGTGGGAAATACCTTTATCTACCATTGTCTTCTTTGGAGACTCTGTTGTAGATATCCATACAGCAAAATCTTGTGGAACAAAGTCTGCTGCTGTTTCATGGGGGTTTTGCCCACAAGCTCGCCTTGCGAAACACAAGCCTGATTTTCTCTTTGACAATGTACAGGATATTGTTAACCATTTTTCTCTTGTTCCAAGATAATTCTTTGCAAACATTCCAAAGGAAAGGTTGAATACATGCACAGAAGGCTTTTCACATCAGAATCAATTACAGAGGGTCATCCAGATAAAATTTGCGATAGCGTTGCTGATGCGATTCTCGATGCCATCCTAGAAAAAGATAAAAATGCTCGAGTTGCCTGTGAAGTTGCTACTAGCACAGGCTTTGTGTTCATCATGGGTGAAATCACAACGACAGAATATGTCGATTTAACCGCGATTGCTCGTGAAACAATTTGCAATATTGGTTACAATACTCCTCAGTGGGGTTTTAATGGAAATACATGCGCTGTTATAAGCGCTGTTAAAGATCAGTCTCCAGATATTGCACAGGCAGTAAATCTATCAAAAGATATCGGAGCAGGAGATCAAGGAATGATGTTTGGATTTGCTTGCAATGAAACAGCTTCTCTTATGCCCCTGCCGATTACTCTTGCCCATGCCTTAGCAAAACAACTTGCCCATGTTCGTAAAAACGCTGTCCTTCCATTTCTTGGACCCGATGGAAAAACACAGGTTACAGTGGAGTACGATGATCAACAAAAACCACTGCGTGTTGATGCAGTTGTTGTTTCCACGCAACATGAGCCAAATACAAGCATGAAATACCTTACCGATGCTATCATCACAGAAGTAATTCAACCCATTATTCCCGCCTACTATATTGACCAAAATACTCGTTTTTTTATCAATCCCAGTGGCTGTTTCACAATAGGAGGTCCTGTTGCTGACACAGGCTTGACAGGTCGAAAAATCATTGCTGATACCTATGGAGGTTATGCCAATCATGGTGGTGGTTCCTTTTCAGGGAAAGACCCCACCAAGGTAGACCGATCAGGAGCTTATGCAGCCAGATATATAGCTAAAAATTTAGTAGCCGCTGGATTTGCAGATCGAATCGAATTGCAACTCTCTTATGCTATTGGACTAACGCAGCCTATTGCTATTCATATTCAAGATTTCGGAACAGCTACCATCCCTATCGATGAAATGATTGCCAAAATTCAGTCGCATTTCCTCCTGTCACCGAAAGGTATCATTGATGCTTTCGATCTATTTCGCCCCATGTATAAGCAAATTTCTTCTTACGGTCATTTTGGTAGAGAAGACTTACAGCTACCCTGGGAAGAAGCTCGTCTCTTTTCTGCGATGTAACTTTTTTGAAATATATAGGTACAATTAAGTAAGGTTTTATTTATATAAATGGAGTAAAAATTTGTCAAACAATCTACTACTGGGAACATTTTTGAATTTTATGGCTTTGTTAATATGTTTAACTGTACATGAATTTTCTCATGCATGGGTTGCATATAAACTTGGCGACCCTTCTGCTGAACAAAGTGGGCGTCTCACCCTAAACCCCTTTAAGCACCTAGACCCAATGGGAACTATTATGCTATTGCTTTTCCGTTTTGGTTGGGCAAAACCTGTTCCCATAAACCCCCTTTATTTTAAAAACAAAAAACAAGGTATTATTTTAACTTCTATTGCTGGTCCTCTATCCAATCTCCTCTTAGCATTTGTAGGTGCCTTTTTATTGAAAATTCTCTATCCTTTCCAAAATGCTTTCCTGAATACTTTTTTCTATGTTTTTATTTACATGAATATTGCTTTAGCACTATTTAACCTTCTTCCAATCCCACCTTTGGATGGTTCTCATCTAATTACTGTTTTCATCAAAAATCAAAAAATAGTTGCATGGCTATACTCCTATGGGATGTTTGTATTCATTGGTCTACTTTTTATTGGCTCCTTTTTTGGTGCTTTTAATATTTTAGCCATGATCATTAGGCCTATTGTATCGCTACTGTTTTCACTTTTTTCTATACCAGGAATCATGTAAATGTTTTATCGCTTTGCTGTCTCTCTCCTTCGCATATTACTACATACTTTCAACCAATACATCGTTGTAGGAGAAAACAATATCCCCCAAAAAGGTGGGGCGATTGTTGTATGCAATCATAAATACTATCAAGATCCAATCTTAGTAGGTTGTTCGTGTCTTCGGAGAAGGTTCTATTTTGTAGCAAAAAGAGAGTTGTTCCGGTCTTTTTGGTTTAGCCTTCTCATACGATCACTAGGAGCCTTTCCGGTGAATCGTGAACGAGTTGATAGAGAAACCATTCGGACTTGTACACACTTGCTACAAAATGGGAATCTTGTTCTCATTTTTGCAGAAGGCACTAGAAACAAAAATCCCCATGTTGATGTCCTGCCACTAAAAACCGGTTTTGCTTTTTTAGCCAGTCGAGCTAAAGTACCCGTGATTCCTATGTATTTAACAAAAGCAGAGAATGTTTTTCGATGGAGCATCCCGAAAAAGAAAATCTTTGTGCATATTGGGAAACCCATTACTTGGAATCAACCCTTGCGCAACCTTGTCGATACTACCCAAAATGCACTCTATGCATTATGCTTGCAAGGAAAAGAGGAGTGGTATGGAAACTAACAATGAATTGTTCCAAAAGCTACAAGAAAAAGACCTGAATCTATTTTTAGAAATTTTTCCTCTGTGGATGCAAAAAAAGATTCAAGAAAATGGCACTATCCAAGAACTCATTGAAATCATTCTAGACGTAGGAAGAAAACCAGAAGCACGTTTTCAAACCTTCACCCAATATTTAATTGATGAACCTGTTGATGTCAGTTTGATCAATTCCATTCTAGACCGAACAGAAGGATTCAATCGTGACAACCGGAGCGGAATTGGTGGAACGCTGCATAGAATATCTGGAATTCGCAATCGCAAAGGGGATGTTATTGGACTAACTTGTCGTGTTGGAAAAGCCATTCTAGGAACAGCCGACAGCGTGAAAGACATTATATACAGCAATCGAAATATTCTACTCCTAGGTCCTCCTGGTGTGGGAAAAACAACTCTTCTCAGAGAAACTTCCAGGCTTTTGAGCATGGATGCAAAAAAACGAGTAGTTATTGTAGACACTTCCAACGAAATAGCTGGTGAAGGAGATATCCCTCATAAAGCTGTCGGCATGTCTAGACGCATGCAGGTGCCGTTATCCAAACAACAATTTGAAGTGATGATTGAAGCAGTAGAAAACCACACCCCCGAAGTCATCATCATAGATGAAGTAGGCACTGCAGAGGAAGCAGAAGCCTGTAGAACGATTGCCGAAAGAGGTGTACAACTAATTGCTACTGCACACGGAAAAACCTTAGAAAATGTACTTTTCAATCCTACAATTGCAGATTTAGTTGGAGGCATTACTAGTGTCATTCTTAGTGACGAAGAAGCAATTCGCAGAGGAACCCAAAAAACCGTTTTGGAAAGAACCTCTGATCCCACTTTCGATATTCTTATCGAAATTCATTCTTACACAAAATATGCCATTTATCTCGATGTATCTAGTACGGTCGACAAATACTTGCGAGGCTTTCCTGTAACACCGGAAATTCGTCAACAATCTTCTTCCGGCGATATTGAAATTATTCGACCGCAGAACCAAGAATCAGAAAAACAAATAAAGCAGAATTCTTTAGATGATGATCTCTTGCTAGAAGAAATGAAAAATCATGAAGTTTCTTCCCATGTGATAAAAAACGAAGAACAGCCTCCCGTCAAAATCTATCCGTTTGGAATTAGTACCAACTATTTAATGAGAGCTTTAAAAAACACTTCTATTAGCATCCAAATCAACAAACAATTACCCAACACTGACCTTATCCTAACAACAGATCGGTATCGTCGAAAAAACCCACGAGCTTTGCAAAAAGCAGAAGAAATGTCAATCCCGGTCTACTCAATACCCAATAACACACTGCACGATATTAAACGCTTTATACAATCATTAAAGGCTGATTTGGCAAAACCTAAAGAAATATCAGAAGATCAATTGGATGCGATGATTCAAAAAATTTTCCACACCAATTTGCCCATTAATTTTCCTCCATCCAATGCAAAACTAAGAAGAATTGAACACCAACTAGCACAACGATATGGTTTGCGTTCCGAAAGCTATGGAGAAGAGCCACATCGTTTTGTTGTCGTGTATCCCCCTGACTCTAAGGAGGTCATAGAATGAACAAGCTTCGAAAAACCGTTACGTACATCTTATTTGGCATGGTATTGTCTACATTCTTCATAGGATGTGGCAATTCAAACATTTCTCGTGCTCTCAAAGACAATGAAGCAAAGATTATTGGTATCATTACAGATGTAGAAAAACAAATCCCCATTCCTAAGGTAAAAGTTGTATTGAAAAGCTCTAATACTAACAAAGAATACAAAACGACAACCAATTCTGCTGGTCAATATGCCATTGTCTGCGAACCAGGATACTATTCCTTTGTAGCTGAAAAAGAAGGGTATTCAAAATACACCAAAAATGTTGTTCTTGGAAAAGGAGAAAACGAAGAAAGCTTCTATCTAGGAGGTATTGTTGAATCTTTGTGTGAAATGGATGGACGAGTGATAGACCATCTTACAAAAGAAGTTATTCCAGGAGCCTCGGTACAGGTTGGCAGAAATTTGGTCCATTCCGATGCTGAAGGCAATTACAAATTTGAGAAAAAGCTCCCAGAAGGCTCCTATGATTGTTTTGTCTCTGCTCCCGGGTACGAATTATTGAAAAAAACAATGAGGCTCACCAAAGGTAAAAATAGAGCACAATTTGAATTAATACCATTTAATCCATCCGCCACCGACACTTCCCAAAACAATCAAAATGGGGAAGACACACTACGAAGAAATCCTATTACTGCCATAGATCCCTCTTATCTTGATGACTACATCGTTACAGTTAAAAAAGTACTGCAACCTAGCAATATAACCCTCGAATATGAAGTGATTGTTGAAAATCGATACACTAGCTATTTGAAATCTATTGAGCCAGATTTTCGTGGTTTAATATTGATTACAAAAGAAGCTTGCTATGAAAAAGTGAACGATCAAGAATGGATTGAATTTCAACAATCTGAGATAATGCAACCCCAAGAAGTCTTTAAAGAAGATGTCGAATCATTGCTATTTTATTTTGGTTTTGCAGATCCAAATGTCATCATCGAAGAGATAGGGGAAGAGGTTATTGAAACATATCCTTGTAAAAAATACCATATTTATACAGCAGATAGTGCTCCCGAAGAACAAAGATTTGATTTTACAGCCTGGGTGATCAAGGATATAAACTACTCATCGCAGCTTCTTAATTGCTTGATCCGGATGAAAGGAACCGTCCCTAAAAATCCTGAAGGTGTTTGGTATGATATAGATATCACATTCTCTAATATTGGTAACGGTAACAAGGTACCTATTCCTGAAAATTTACCAGAATAAATGCTACTTCAAACCAAAGAATTTAATGGAACAAATCGATATGATTCCTAGTATATCTTTTGTTCTGTTGTATACTTTTTTTCATGGAGGTTAGCATGGATGTCACTGCCCTTTTTACGATTAATTATGGACTATATATTGTTTCTTCTGAAATGGACGGAAAGTTTAATGGACAGATTTCCAATACCGTGTTTCAGATCACCGCTGAACCAATTGCCTTAGCTATTTGTGTAAACAAGCTGAACCTGACACATCAATACATCGAGTCTTCTCAAAAATTTTCTGCTTCTGTTTTAAGCCAAGAAGCTCCTATGACGTTTATTGGTACGTTTGGGTTTAAATCAGGAAATGATATCGATAAATCCGAAGATGTTCACATCGTAAAAGGTCTTGGTGGTTGTCCAATTGTAACCGATCATTGCGTTTCTTACGTAGAATGTAAAGTTATTCAATCAATGGACGTTTTTACTCACACTGTTTTCATTGGAGCAGTCGTTGATGCACAACATATCCAAAAAGGCACTCCAATGACGTATTCGTATTATCACCAGATAAAGGGTGGTAAAACTCCACCCAAAGCATCCACCTATGCAGGGGATGCTCCAAAAACAAAGGAGAAAGCTATGACCAACGAAAAATGGGTTTGTGATGTTTGTGGATGGGTATATGATCCTGAAGTAGGCGATCCTGATAACGATATTCCTCCTGGAACTTCTTTTGAAGATCTTCCCGATGATTGGGTTTGCCCTGTTTGTGGTGCTTCCAAAGACGAATTTTCCAAAGTGTAGACAGTTTGATGCAATTACACCTTTCCAAACATGTCACCTATATTGGATCGATTGATTGGGATCGTCGAATTTTTGATCAGTTGATCTCCATTCCTTTTGGTACGACATACAATTCGTATCTCCTACAAGGATCCGATAAAACAGCAATTATTGACTCGGTCGATCCAGCAAAAGTAACAGATCTAGAAAAAAACCTAACGGATTCTTCCGTATCTCATGTAGACTACATTGTTTGCCAGCATGCAGAGCAAGATCATTCTGGTTCCATTCCTTACCTTCTAGAAAAGTTTCCCGAAGCAAAAGTGGTCACCAATGAAAAATGCAAAGGTTTTTTGATTGACCTATTGTCTATTCCTGAAGATAAATTTCTACTTGTCAAAGATCAAGACACCCTTTCTTTGGGCAATATAACACTTCGTTTTCTACTCACTCCGTGGGTTCACTGGCCAGAGACAATGGTTACATATTACGAAGAAGAAGAAATCTTGTTTTCCTGTGATTTTTTTGGTTCTCATGTAGCTACAAGCGACCTTATTACGGATACTCCCATGCTTTATTTGGAACCTGCAAAGCATTATTTTGCAGAAATTATGATGCCATTTCGAAACATCATTCAAAAAAACCTAGCCAAAATTGCCCCTCTTTCCATCCAAATGATCGCACCTTCTCATGGTCCCATATACAAAGATCCCAACCCCATCCTGAAAGCATATGAAGAATGGGCTTCCGACCAGACCAAACCAATGGTTATCATTGCTTATGTTTCCATGCATGATAGCACGAAACAGATGGTAGAGTACGTTACTAAAAAACTCATGGAGAACAGTGTTGCTGTAAAAGTATACAACCTCCCCAATTCAGACATTGGAGAAGTAGCCACTGACCTTGTTGATGCTTCTAGCATGATTCTAGCCAGTCCAACTGTCCTTGCAGGAGCCCACCCAGAAGCTGTGTATGCTGCATTTCTTACCAATGCCCTTAGACCAAAACTCAAAGCTATTTCCATTATTGGCTCGTATGGCTGGGGTGGTAAAATGGTAGAACAAATTCAAAGTCTCCTACCCAACCTAAAAGCAGAAATCATCGAACCAGTTCTTGCAAAAGGAACCCCAAAAGAAGAAGATTTCAAAAAACTCGATGTCTTAGTCCAAGCTTTTACTGACAAAAACCAATAGCTCAGTCATCTTCCTTTACACAGAGATACTTGTTTCTATTTACGAAACAAGTATCTCTGTGATAGTG
>CAYRWA010000075.1:0-6578 GCA_964427915.1 uncultured Caldisericota bacterium | reverse complement strand
GCGGAAAAAATCCTCGAAGGGCGTGCCCGGCTGACGGAAGCGGAACATCTCGCCCAGGCCGGAATCCTCCACCTCGGATTCGGTGCTGATGTTGACTACGGCGGGTCCGGCATCTTCAGCCAGATCAGCGAATTGTGGCAGCTCCTGAGCCGTGCAGGCCAGGGGCAGCAGGTACAGTGCAAGGGCCAGAAAGCCCGCAAGGTGAGTGCGGCTGTGCATGGAGCGCTCCTGAACGTGTATTGATGATGCCCCCCTAGTATATGTCTTGGGCCGGAGTTGTAAACTCCTTAGGCCAGGCGGGATCTGCCGGAAATGGAATTGTCCCGGAGGTCGGGCTTGTGAGCAGGGCATCCGTGGAACGCGATTATTTTTGGGATGAGCCCCCTGAGCGTCACGAACGTGTTGGGCGTGGGGGATATTCTGAATCGCGCATTGCAATGACCAGTCATCAACCGTTTTGATGCCGTAAAAGGATAATGCCTTGATTATTTTGGCAAGTTTGGGTGAGGGCAGCGCATTTTCCCATTTTTTGCCTTAAGAAGGAGCAATGCTATTGACAGAGCAACTACGCAGAGAGTAAAGATATTGTTTCTATTGCTTGCGCCACGGATACAATACCGTTTTGCTGGCAGTGGGGCGACAGGAGAGGTGTCCGAGTCGGCCGAAGGAGCTCGCCTGCTAAGCGAGTATAGGGGGTAGACCCCTATCGAGAGTTCGAATCTCTCCCTCTCCGCCACAAAAAAAAGGCAGCGCACGAAGCGCTACCTTCTTCTTTTACGTGTCGTTTGTTTCAAAAGCTACAGCTTAACTTTGCGTGTTTTTGTTTCTTCTGCCTTGGGCATCCGAATTGTTAAAATCCCCTCTTTAAATTCTACTTCTGACTTGTTTTTGTCAATTTTTTCAGGGATTTGGATTTCTCTCATCATTTTACCCGATGAAGTTTCTTTGTAGTAATAATCACAATCCTTGCATTCTTCATCTTGTCTTTTTTCTGCTTTTAATACTACATAATGATCGGCAATTTCGACTTCAATATCCTCTTTTTTGACACCCTGTAGTTCTGCTCTCAATACATACTTGTCGTCTTTTGATACAAGGTCAATAGAGGGAAGCAAGGTACCATCATTAAACATAGGTCGTTGATCAGAAAAGAAATGATGGAAGAAATCATCCAAAAGGAATGCTGGTTTTAAGGTGGGTTTGCTTAAGCCTTTGTCGTAAACAACTTTTAAATTTTTGTTATCCATTGATATACCTCCATTCAATAGTGTTTTCTTACTAAGAATATTCCCAAAAAGAATGGAAAATTGTATACTATAGTCATGCGAAAAAAAAATACGACCCTTCTTGTTATACTTTTTTTATTGATGAGCTTTACGTCTTGCAAAGAGGAAAAAAAGGTTCCTCCGGTTCCATCCTATGAAATACCAGCAATAGAAGACCAAACAATTGCATGGGTTGCTCCAGCGCTAATGCCTTATCCGGTGCACAAAGAATGGAACGAAGTACAGAATGAAAACAAGCATCTGTATATTCGTGGATCTGAACCATATATGGACGCTGAACATGCAGAAGAGTTCAATCAAGTTGCTTCTCAAATTCCTCAATACGAAATCGATTTATTAACGCAGTTTGCCGAAGAATACCATGCATCATTTTTGCAAAATCAATATGCCAGTACCAATTATGGCTATAACATATCGTACTTTGACCCCTCCTTTATATCCATTCCCTTCACTTTTTTGTCAAATTTTGGTGGTTCTTCTCCAGAAGATATTGTGTCCATTTTGAACTATAGCTTTGCCCAGCAAAAAGTGATCCAAAACAAAGCGTTATTCAGGCCATATCAAGCCTTTTTAGAAACAATATCAACGATCTGCTTTGACGACTTAAAACGACAGTTCACGGAATTTCCAACCACTGCTGCACGTGATTACATAGAATTCGTTACTTCCAAATATGATGTACGCCTACTAGAACAAGGAACGAGTGCGAAGAACCCCTCCAATTTTCAGCATATTTGCGTTGTCCCAAAGGGTATCATTGTTTTTTTTCTCTCTGGAAACATATGCAAGCCAGGAGGAGGCATTTGGGAGGTTTATATACCCTTTGAATCCATAGCCCCCTATTGTCAAATTCCTTTACAAGAAAATGCCTACTCAGACTTAACCTATCCACCCGATTGGGATATGTATGCCGGGGAGGGTAGCTTTATTATTCATTATCCTGAAATTCCCAAAACAAGCCCAAATCAGTATTCTTCCAACCTAGTTTTATGGACTTCTGAAGAATACGATTATGGTGCTACCGAAATTTATATTCCTGTTTCCTTTTCATCAGACAACAAGAATAACTTCCAACAAGCCACTATGAAAATTGAGTGGCATCGATCTACACCCTTCACAATACCAGATGACATACAACCTGTGTCTCAGAAAGAAGAAATGATTGATGGTATTGCATTCACAAGCATTACATACTCTGACGTCGCTGCAGGGAATATATACGAAATAAAGGAGTATGTAGGACAATGTGTTAAAATGTATTATCAAATTAGCTTCACCATTCACTCTTTGCAGCTTGATAATTTTGATCCCGGGACCGTTGAGAGTTTTGACAAAAGTGAAGTCTATGGTGCAATAAACAATATATTTCGTTCGTTTAGTTTTCGTTAATCCTTCTACTCATATTCTTGGACTTCGTCATATTTGTACACAATTTCTATGCCAGCTTCCTTCATCATCATCTCAGGTTCTTGATGCGCATGGTAACGACGTTCACAGTAAACCCTTTTGATCCCACAATTGATAAGGAGCATCGTACAAGTTCTGCAAGGGGTCATTGTGCAATAAATCGTGGCTCCGTCGATAGAGATCCCTCTTTTTGCTGCTTGGCATATTGCATTTTGCTCTGCATGAACAGTTCTTTCACAATGTTCTGAAATCTTACCATCTTCATTTACATGTTTTCGCATTAGGTGCCCTACTTCATCGCAATGGGGCAAGCCTTTGGGTGAACCCACATAGCCAGTAACCAATATTTGATTATCCTTGGCTATTACGCACCCGCTTCTTCCTCTTCCACAAGTAGCCCTTTTAGAGATAGCGTGTACAACTTCCATGAAGTATTCGTCCCACGTTGGTCGGTTGTATTTTACATCTGACATAAAAACTCCCTCACTTCCTTTTCGAAATGTTTGAGTGATGCTGTATTCAAAACTGTCCAGTCCGCCATGGCAATTGGACCCCCTTTGTCAGCATTCTCAATTTCGTCATAATCCCGCTGCATTGCTTCTTTTCTTGTTAATGGTCGGAACAATGTATGTTGATCTTCTATTTTTATATATCTTTCCTCTAGTCTCTTGTATCGCATCTCTGGTGGAGAAAAAATCGCGAGAGTATAAAAAGAATCCTGGAATCTCTCTTTAAGTACTTTGTATTCTGCAAAGCTATACAGACCATCAATGACCACTTTACCCCTATTGCACATAGCAGACAATTTGGCCAGGTTTGCTATTGCAAAAGCACCCATACCATGTTTCTGCCTTAATGCATGACGAACTTTTTTCTCGTTTTCTGGTGTGATTGGGATGTTATCTTGTTGTAAAACATCCATAACGATCTGACCAAATCGTAGATACTGGTATCCTTGCTCTTGTATAATCAGTGCTGCAGTTGTCTTCCCAGCACCACACAAACCTGTTAAAGCAATGATCTTGTTCATTTATACATCAGCTTTCTACATGGTATTCTTATTCTCACCATGTGTCTCAGAAAGGATCACCTATGGACTGGACTTTCTCTTCTGCAAGTCGATACCATTTTCTTGGAATATAGAAACAATATCCTCTGCTCCGATATAGCCAGTGTGTCGAGAAAATTCTTCGCCTTTCTCATTGTAAAATACCTGCGTTGGGATTGCATGAATACCAAGCTGTTTAACTTGCTCTGAATTTTTTGCATGCAGGAACTCTACAACCAAAACATCGTCATAATCGCGACGTAATTCTTCCAAAACTTCTTCCATGGCCACGCAAGGTACACATGTATCAGACCCTACTTCAAGAAACAAGGGCAAACCGTTGGTCTCAATGTCGAGGATCGATACCTGGGAGGCAACCCGTTGATTCTTTACAAATGCAACAATACCAATGAATAGTACAACAATTAAAACAACAATTAGATTTTTCCATGTTTGGTTCATGTATAATGCTCCTTCATAGTTACGGCAGGTCCCCCGTTCTATCGCTTAAGATAGATCCAATCAAAGGCCACACTTCGGGGATTTCGTATCCCTTTCGCCAGAAAGCAGCTCCTGCAAGACCATAATCATGGACAAGCTGCACTTTGTGTTTGATTGATCGTGGGTCTTCGATCCACAATTTATACAAATGGGATTGATCGCGCCATTGGGCATAGTATTGTTTCATTGTTTCGTCCCACTGGGCTGCATGCTTTTCTCCTAGTTCCATGGAATAGTCCATAAAGTAGGATTCCGATGAAAAAGTTGTAGGCTGAATGGTTTCATCTTCAATCCAAAGCCTGGAATAAAAAGGTATCCCTACGATTACCTTATGAGAAGGAACAAGGTTGATAAGTTCTTCTATTCCTCGTTTCACCCACTCATATTCGGCAACGGAACCACTTTCGTCCCCACCTGCCCAATATTGGTCATAGGCCATTAATACGACATAATCGGAAACTTTTCCGATAGCTCTACGATCATAACACATGGACCAGTTTTCGTTTTCTGATATAGCGGTAATATCTACTGATACAACAAGCCCTTCCTGGTTAAATATGGGGTACAATTCTCGTAAAAATTGGGTAAAGAGATCCTTATCGTTGAGATATATATTTTCCCAATCAATATTGACACCTTCTGCTTCATAGTCTAGTACAATTTGAAGAAGACTATCAATCACTTTCTTCCTTCGTTTTGTGCTTTTCAAAACTTCACGAGTCAAGGATGGATCGAAACTATTGGTACAGGCTATCCATACTTGATATTGGTTAGAATGAGCCCATTCAATATAATCTTTTCGTCCCTTATCAGACAATTCTCCTTGCGGATTATGTAAAGATAACCACGTGGGGGAAATTACATTCAGTTCTTCTACAACATATAGTTCATTGGGATTGGGTGTAGTTCGATAAACATATTGCCACGTCATACAAATTTTTTCTTGTTGGATGTCTGCTTGTTCTCCTGCAAATGGTGGAGAAGGGTAAAAGGTATAATCGGCAAGATCTTCGCTTAGATTTTGTATAAATATCCACCCTATGTCATTTTGGTTTGTTTTTATTTTGACCCATGTGTCTAGAATTCGTAAGATGGTCACCTGTTGATTTTTTGGAAGCTCTGTAATGACTTCAGAATATTTTTCGGGATACTGATGTACAGAAATATTACGAGGCAACACAAACGGTAAAGAACGAAAAAAAGGTCTTTCTACATATAGGGTTAGGGATTCTGAATACCACTCCATAATGCCTTGAAATAAAAGTTTTACCGTATACAAGGGAATGTATGCGATATGATCTTTCCATAAAATGTCTTTGCCTTGTAAATCGTTCAACCCCATATAGAATACCTTATCTGGGTTGGTGTAGACTACTATTTCTTCGTGACTATCCCAAAACAATTCCATATTGGTAACATCTCGCAGGAATCTGGACGAGATATAAACATCATCAGAGGATAGAATAAGGGAGGTAGCAGAGTATTCGTGTCCATCTACATAAATGCGCGGCCTAGAGGGATCTTTTTGATGTTGATTAAAAATCTCACAGCTAGCCTGGAAAGTGAACACAATACACAAGACAAGATAGACAAAGCATCTATGCTTCTTCAAATTTTTCTACCTGATATGTAAACACTTGTAACTGGGGGTTATGTTTCCAAAAAGTAGGCTCTAGCCCTGCCTTAAACGATAAATGCCGAAAGAATTCTTCATGCGAAGGCAACTCACTCCAGACTTGAGGCAAAAAAGTAGCTGTATGGGAACCATATTGGAAAATAACACCATCCTTATAAGGTGTTACCTTATCAATTAAATCATCCATGTTCTCAAACTCAACTTTTACAGGAATAGATAACACCGATATTTCAATAGAAATTTTCTGCAGATCTTCTGTAGAAATCGGTTGGAATCTGGGATCGTGAAAAGCAGCACTAATAGCATTTCTTTGGACAGCTTCAGCCAAGGGATATACTGGGTCAATGTTGCCTATACAACCCCGAAGGGCACCTTCTTGGGTGAGAGTTACAAAACATCCTTTTTTTTGAGCAAAAGAAGGCTGTTTTTTTACTTCTGGAGATATCTCAAAAGGCATTTTATACAAACGACCCTCGATACTTTTTCTAGCGATATGTAACAGGATTTTTTGATGGTCTGTATTCATTGTTTCATCCTATAAAAAAAGCCCGAAAGCAAAACAATGCTTTCGGGCTTCTAAATCGAATGGTTGCTATTCTTCTACAATCACTTCAAAGTTCATTGTATTTACGTTGCCTGCTACGTCGGTAGCAGTAATTACAAAAGCATTTTTGCCTGGTTTCACGGTGACGTCTATAGA
>CAYRWA010000074.1:0-45717 GCA_964427915.1 uncultured Caldisericota bacterium | reverse complement strand
ACACAAACCGCCACAATTCGATACAAACGATAACTACAAAACACAAACCTGCTACTATATATGACAGAAGAGAGATGATTTCATCTCTCTTCTGTCATTCTTCATTTAACGAAGAATTCTGATGTTCAGATTCAACAAGGAGACTCTATGAGAAAGTTTACAATATCGCAAGCCCATGAATTTATACAGCAAGAAGCCACAATTCATGGATGGGTATATAATATTCGAACCAGTGGAAAGATACTATTTGTTATTGTACGCGATGGTACTGGATTTATTCAGTGTGTTGTTGTGAAAAATCAAGTTCAAGAGGAAATTTTTGAAACCATTAAACATCTGTCACAAGAATCCTCAGTCGTTTTCACTGGCTTGGTGAAAGAAGATCATCGTTCTCCTTGGGGCTATGAAATGGAAGTTAAAGAAGCCCACGTTGTTCATTCTGTAACCGAAGAATATCCAATTCAGCTAAAAGATCATGGCGTTGGTTTCTTATCCAAATATCGACATTTGTGGATCCGTACGCCTTCTCAACGTGCAATACTTATTATTCGTGCACAAGTAGTGCAAGCAATTCGTGATTTTTTAAATGACAATGGGTTTGTAAATTTTGATTCCCCCATCATTACCGGTTCCGCCCCTGAAGGAACTACATCACTTTTTGCCCTTGACTATTTTGGAGAACAAGCGTTCTTGTCTCAATCGGGACAGCTCTATCAAGAAGCAGGTGCAATGGCCTTTCGCAGAGTATATTGTTTGGGCCCGACATTTCGAGCAGAAAAATCGAAAACTAGAAGACATTTGACGGAGTTTTGGATGGTCGAACCTGAAATGGCGTATTGTGATATTGAAGAGAGCATGAAAATTCAAGAAGGATTGACGTTGTTTATCATTCAAAGAATATTGGATCGATGTAAAAAAGAATTACTTACTTTAGAAAGAGATATTCAAAAACTTGAGAGTATCCAAAGTCCTTTTCCAAGAATTTGTTATGAAGATGTATTGGCTTTGCTGAACAAGAACAATCGAGATAAAAAATGGGGCGATGATATTACAGGGCTAGACGAAACAATCATTTCGAAGGAATATAATCAACCTGTTTTTATTACCAATTTTCCTAAAGAAAGTAAGCCATTCTATATGAAGGAATCTCAATCTGATCCTCGAACTGTTCTTGGGTCAGACCTTATGGCACCAGAAGGATATGGAGAGATTATTGGTGGTAGTCAAAGAGAAGATAACCTTCAAAACCTTTTGTCAAAAATTCAGGCAGCAGGATTAAATCCAGAAACCTATCAATGGTATATTGACTTGCGGGTGTTTGGCTCTGTTCCTCACAGTGGTTTTGGTATGGGTGTTGAACGCATGACAGCATGGATGTGTGGGATTGAGCATATCCGAGAAACAATCCCTTTTCCTAGGACAATTGAACGTATTTATCCATGAACCGCCAATTGGATACACCAATAAATAGCTATTATGATTTGTTACAAAAGATTATTGCAGGAACGATAGAAACCCAGTATTTTTTCTTTTTTGGGACTCAACAGAAGATTAAACACATTGTCACGCAAGAATTGCAAAAATACGTTCAAAAAAAGCATCACCAGTTTGAAACAATTCTTATGTATGGAGACGAAATAACTGTTCAAGATTTCTTACAATCCATAGATGACAATGGATTTTTTAGTACGACAAAGGTTCTTATCTTGCGAAATGCATCTTCGTTTCTTGTAAAAAATGCAAAAGTACTTCAATCCAAAAAAGTTTTTATCGATATGAGCGATCAGAACTTCATAGTTTTTGAAGATTCTTCTGATAAAAAAGCCGTTGTTAAAGCTTTAAAAAAGGATTTATCGTCATTTGCTCTTATCGATGATGCTTCGGTTCCTGAAACCCAGATATATCGATGGGTCCGTAAGAAGTTTCATGATTTTTCTCTAGATCCCCCTAAGGATATGATTAAGCGATGTGTTTTAGAGAACAAAGGCGATCTTGATAGAATATGGGAGATCACGGAAAGAATATGTCTTGAAAATGCAGGAATAGAAAAACCCTTGTGGGAAAAAGTTTTTCGGACATATCAGCCCTCCACAGAAGAGGTTATTTTTTCTTTATCTGACTCGATTGTAGCAGGAGAAAAAGAAAAAGCTCTTCATATCTTGGACAATCTTATTAAAAATGGGAAGAGCTATGATGAAATTTTCTACTATTTACTGAATCAATTCGCATTTTTGAGCGAAGTTAGCTTTTACGCTTCTAAAAAAATAGATTTGCCTACCATAACAAAAAAAATGGCAGACTATCATTCGTATCGGATAAAAATGGCTATGAAGCAGCTTTCAAAGGTGTCTTTTAATAGAGTAAAAAGAGGATATGATCAATTATTGGAAATGGATGTAAAAAGGAAAAAGGGCACTTTGCTACCGTTAGCCAATGCCCTTGTTTTGTTCATGGAAACAATGTAAAAATCAAGCTAGCTTATTCTTTACCCTTTTTTATAGCCTGAATCATCTTGGATTTTCGGTTAGCTGCTTTGTTTTTGTGAATGATACTCTTTTGAGCACATTTATCAATTGCTTTGTATGCATTTCGTATAGCAGCATCTTCATTGTCTGTACCAGCTACCTCAATAGCTTTTTTAATAGCGGTACGCATAGATGTTTTGAAATATCTATTATGCTCACGGCGTTTAATTGCCTTTCGTGATTCTTCAATACCAGATTTTTTTCTGAGCGCCATATAATCAATCCTCCAAATAAAATTTCAAAAGAAGCAAAACTATTTTACTTGCATACTTCAAATATGCAACTATAAAATAACGCTCCATGAATTAATGTAATATATCGTCAAGATAGATATTATACACGTTTTACATAGAAAAGGAAGAAGCTTGTCTTTTTTAAAGCATCTTTTCATTGTGTAGAAATTAGTTTTCAATAGAGTGAGGGAATTGAAAAGAAAAAAGTGCTTGGGACAGTGGGTAGTATAAAATGCTAGCAAAAACTGTGGAAAGAGGGTGGATAAATCTGTTTAAGTTGTTGAAAAAACCTTGAGTTCTCGATTTGTAAAATGTATTCATTGTGGAAAATAGAAACTATTTTTTTGTTTTTGTAAATGCCTTAGACACTTGATCAATGTGAGTGCTTGTTGTTACATAAAAAATGGAGTCACCTGCTTCAGGGCAGGTATCTCCCTTAGGTGCTACAAAAAGGTCATCTCTTGCTCGATAAATACCTGCGATAACACTTTCATCAGGAAAAGATTTTTCAGCTGTTATCTCTTGGATAGATTTACCAATACATTGTGCATTTTCTGGAACAATGACTGAAAATAAGGCTGCCTTACGTTTGCCAATATGGACAATGCGTCGTACTTGAGGTTGTTCAATTTCCATCATAAATTGATTCAAAAGGACGCCAGATACAGAGATAATATGGTTGATACCCGCAAGTTTAAAGGCACTGCGATATTCGGGTACACGTAGGCGACTTATGATATCTTTCACTCCTAAACTTTTGGCTAACAACGCACAGGTAATATTGTCAGAATCTTGCCTCATGACAGCAACCAATTTATCTGCTTTTTGACAACCGGCTTTTTCGAGAATACGAATATCTGTAGCATCGCCATGAATAGTGAGGGCACCTGTTTCGGCATAGAGGTGTTCACACTTATCTTTGCTAACATCAATCACAACAACATCATGATGGTGTTTGCACAAATTTTGAGTGATTTGTCTCCCAATGATTCCAGCACCAGCTATAATGACATACATATTGTTCTCCTCTATGTCCATGCTTTTCTTTGAAACAACAACAAAAGGGGTAAAATTTCAATTCTTCCGGCAATCATGCTGACCATTAATATGATTTTAACAAGTAAATTAGAGGATGCCAGTGTTGCTGAATCCATAAAAGATGGACCAATATTGCTAAGGGCGCTTAACTGAGCAGAAAAAGCTGTTTGAAGAGACATTGTTGAAGATAAGAGTAGCAAAAGAGTCCCTAGTAGAAGTGAAAATACCCAAATGGAACTGATAATAAGCGCTTGTTGAGTCGCATTCTCAGGAACTATCTTTTTGTCTAATACAATAGGAAGGACAGCCTCTTCTGGTAACCAAACTTTTTGTAACTCGCGAAAAATCGACTTTCCGATTAATAATACTCTCTGCATTTTTATCCCTCCTGTAGTGGAACCATGACAACCACCTATAAACATCAGCAGGAAGAAAAGAAGTTTCGTGGCATCCGTCATAGAGGAAGGTGAAAACGAGGTAATTGTATAGCCTGTAGTAGACGAGAGAGATACAATTTGAAAAACGTGGTTCATGGTCGAAGGTAGAAATTGGGACGAAGTACCTGTGGACATAAAGTACAGAATGCAAAACGTGACGATCATGAAGGCTACCCATAGCTTCATTTCATGGGTATCAAAAATAGCTTTCCACTGACCCGAAAAAAAACGATAATGAAGGAGAAAATTAGTGCTTCCAAAAAGCATTCCGATAACTAGGGTGAGCCGTACCCATAGTAGATTGATTCCTGGAATGTTTTGAAATCCCTTGATATTGTTGTTAAATGTGGAGAAGCCTCCGGTTGAGATGCATGTTAATCCATGGTTTATGGAGACGAACAGAGGCACGTTTTGGATCCATAACAACACAATCATGATGACAGTTCCAACAATGTAAATGAACCACAAAATCCGGATCGTGTTCAGCAAACCTGGAACTGGTCTTTGAATATCTAGCTTTGAACTTTCTGCACCGTACAATTTATGTAATCCAGGGACCCCACTTTGGATAGAGATGAAAAAGGCAATAATTCCTATCCCTCCAAGCCACTGCATTAAGGATCTCCACAAAAGGATGCTACGAGGTAGTTCTTCAATGTTACAAAAAATGGATGTTCCCGTTGTTGTAAATCCTGCAGTTCCTTCAAACAAAGCATTAATAAATGGAGTATTAGTACTTAGATAAATAGGGAATCCTCCGATACATGAGAAAAGCACCCAAACGAATGTACATATTAAAAACGGAGTACTGTTTGAAAATGTATAGGGTTTACAGGTTCTGAATAAAATAAACCCAAGGATCAAAGAGCCTAAAAAGGTGCTTAAAAAACCTGTAGTTGAGGAATAAGACAACAGATACTCTTTGTCAATAATAACCATAAAGAGGGGGGGGATTGTGAAAAAACTAAGCTGCATCAATAATATTCCGGTATAATGAAAAATGTTTGATATTGTTCTTATAAAAAAAATATTCATAATGATTGGGAAGAAGAAAAGTTGCGGGGGGCGGATTTGAACCACCGACCTTCGGGTTATGGGCCCGACGAGCTACCGGACTGCTCCACCCCGCAAAGTAAAAAACGCTAGTTACTATTGTACTTGAAAATGAGAATTTTCAACCCATAATCAAAAATAAACCTGTTTTTTATGAAAGTGATGTACATGAAATACGAAAAAATTTATCTACTAGTTCTGATTAGTTGCATTTTTAGTGCCTTTTTGTTTGGTTGTCAAAATGAGAATCAATCGAATCCAGTAATTTCGAGCTCTTCTTCTTACAATGTTTCTGGCGTTTCCTATAGACTAGGACCTTATGGTGGAAGAATTGACTGTATAGCTGCTAGCACTCACGATGCTCGATTCATCCTTTCCTCTTCTTCTGAGCATGCATTTATTACAAAAGATGGAGGATCTCAATGGGACCTTGTTCCTCTTGTGAATTCACGGATAACATCTCTTTCCTTCCATCCTGTTATTGATTCGACGTGTTATATTTTAGACCAGGATGCTCTCTATGTGTCTACAGATTTTGGGAAAACCTGGATAGCCGAAAAGATGTCTGATCAGATGGTAAAACCTTTTTATCAATTGGAGATTCATCCAAATGGTTCTTTGTTTGTATCTTGTTCTACTGGTTTGTTTGTACAAGAAGAACCATTGTCAAATTGGGAGCAAATATTTGTTTGTCATGAGGGGGAAGCCCCTCTTGAGATTATTGCCATTGATCAAACAGATGAAAGCCACATATGTGGCATATCGGGTGGGAAAAATGTTTACCAAACAAAAGATAAAGGGTTGTCTTGGGAAAAAAACAACTCCTCTGGGTTTAAAGATAGACTCTTAACTGATATTGCTATACACCCTTCTTCCTCCAGTTTTATCTCAGTATTATACCCGGGGGGCGTGATCTGTTCTCTTGATAAAGGAGAGTCATGGAGTTATGAAACGACAGTGAAACTTACAAATCCTGCCTATGTTCTTGAAGTTACCAAGGTTGGAACTATGTATGTAGGAACCCAAAATGGTGTTTGGCAGTCTTTAGATCAAGGATACACTTGGAGCTTTATTCCTTCACTCCAAGAATCTGTATATGCTATAGAGATGGGGTTTGCAGACCAAACCATTTTTGCTGGAACAAATCAAAACTTTTATTCCTATTCTTTGTCAGATCAGAAATGGAAGACTATGTCTGAAGGAATCAGTACAAACGCAGTGAAAGACTTCTCGATACATCCAATGGAACGTGAACAGATAATGGTTGTAAGAAGAAATGATGAGGCATTGAAAGTATTTAGACCGCATGAAGAGTGGAGCTCTCAAAGTGAGTCATACTCTTTTTACATAGGTTCTCCAAAGAAGTCGTTAGAATGGTTTGGGGTTCATAACAACGACATTTTTAAGAGCGAGGATAATGGAGAGAAATGGAAACATTATTCTTCAATTCCTTCACCATCTGTTGTCCATAAAATATGGATACATCCCCAGAATACCTCCGTATGGTTTGCTGGGACAAAGGAAGACAAGCTTACTCCTGGAGATGGTCTGTGGATATCAAAAGATGAAGGCTTGCAGTGGGAAAAAGTCGACAATGCAGGTGGAGACTATACTATACAGACGCTTTGTTTTGATCCTGTTTCTGGAAATGTTATATATAGTCTTGGAAACACCATTTTTGGAGAGAAAAAACTGTTCAAAAGCGAAGATCATGGAGCCAGCTGGAAAGTACTACAGGGAGAAACTACCCTGCAATGGGTCGAAACAGATGATAGAAAAAAAGGGTTTGTATGGGGAATAACATCCGATGGAAAATGTATGTCTAGTAGTGATTTTGGTGAAACTTGGAACCAAAAGATTGATTTTTCCACTGTTTATCCTGCAACATATTTTTCCTATCCTTCTGGCTTTCAAATTAGTTCAACGCAGGAAGAAGGGTCTTGTATTCTTCATTTGTATCGGGGACTTTTTGTCTATATTTCAGATGCGGGAGAGTCCTATGGTGTTATAGAGGGCATTCCCGATGCAAGCTTTTATACAATGCAGATGCATCCGAAAAAGAAAAATGTCTTGTACATAGCAAGTGGTTTAGGGTTGATTGAATGCACTTTGGATAAAAGAATGGCTCATTGAGAGCCCTGTGATGTGGAGGGCTGACGATACGACCGTATCCAAAGAAGAACAAGCATCTAGATTTAACAGGTGAAAATCTGACCTCTGTCGAAGCCATGTGAGTTGACGTTTTGCATAATGACGGGTGTTTTTTTCCATTAATTCTATTGTTTCTTCTAAGGTTTTCTTTTTTTCCAAGTACTCAATACATTCTCGATATCCATGTGCCTTTATCTCGTATAGAGCATCTTTGTACCCTTCATCAAGAAGCCATTGAACTTCTTCTAAAAGTCCTTCTTCAAACATTTTTTTTGTTCGATGATGGATGCGAGAGTAGATTTCTTCTGGAGTACGCAAGAGTCCAAATTTGATAAAGAAAAAGGGAGCCTTTTCTGTCGATTCTCTCTGTAGTTGTGATATAGGTTTTCCTGTTACTTCGTATACTTCTAATGCTCGAAGAATCCTTTTTTGGTCATTTGCATGTATTTTCCTGGCAGCATCAGGATCTAGAGAAAGAAGTCTATTGTACATTTCATACAACCCTGATTCCTGGCTTTCTTTCAGGAGTTTTTGTCGTACTTCTTGCAAGTTCTTATCATGCTTCATATCAAAAAGTCCGTCTATAAGAGATGATACATACAAATAACTACCCCCAACTAAAATAGGAATGCGATCTCTTTTCAAGACATCTTGAATAGTATGTATTGCTTTTTTTTGGTACTCTGCAACAGATATTCTATTGTTTGGATTCACATATCCAAAAAGATGTTGTGGAATCGAAGAATCCTCCTTTTTTGGTCTGGCAGTACCTATCATTAGGTGTTTGTAGACTTGCATAGAATCAAAGTTGATAATGTCGGAAGGGTGTTTCTGAGCGAAACGTTCGGTAAAGGCTGTTTTCCCTACAGCTGTAGGGCCATACATTACAATGACAGGTTTTTTTGTAGACTGTTCGGCAATCACTTGGTGTAGTGACTCAAGTGTCTCGTCTAGGACGTAATACGGGGAAGATGTACCAGCAAGAATGGATATACTTTGAGCCTGTTGAAGGTACTCTTTTTCGTTCTTCTCTATTGTTGAGTTACTTGGAACAAAATATGAATGAGGGTTAATGGAACGGGCAATTTCAAAAAGGCTGTATGTATTAGAACTTCTTCGATCTCCAACAACAACAATTGCATCAGAGTTGTGTGCATACTTTTCGGCGTTTTTTTGTCTTTTAATGACTGTTGGGCATAGTGTATTCATGATGGTTAAAGAAAGGCTTGTTTTCAATTGAAGCCACTGCTGAATAGTAAAAAAAACTTTGCTTGAAGCAGTTGTTTGACTTATCAGACCAATATTGCAATGAGGGTGCATATCCAAAGTGTTTTGAAAAACAGAAGAAGATTGCAAGTCTTCTAAAGATTCAATAACGAGAATTTTCTCCTTTTGAGAAAAGCTGATTGCTCCAACAATTTCAGTGTGATTTTTTCGTCCTACCAAGACAACAAGATCACATACTTGAGACAGATGAATCAGTTTATTCCTCATATTGACAACCATCGGACAAGTCATATCAATAATATCACGAGTTCTTTGATGCAAACGTTCCAGGTTTTCTTTGGTGATCCCATGTGCTGGAATTATTACTCGTGTATACGGATGAACTTGTTGAAGATCTTTGACAATTCGAACATTGTTTAAGGATAGCTCATGAAGGACTCGATCGTTGTGAATTAAATCGCCAAATACGATGATTTCTTTGTTTTTCTCAATACTTAAAACAGATTTCCATACAGCATTTCGAACCCCACCACAAAATCCCAAATCTTCACAAATTTGAATGGGATTACACACGCTTTACCATCTCTTCAATTTTTCCATAGACCATAATGTGATAGTCATTGTTTTGAGGATAGAATGTAAGCGTATCCGTTTGAGATTGGATTTGGTATGCGTTTATTGGATGAGAATCTTTCACTTTGCACTCAATTGCATATTTTGCCTCTACTATGGGTGCTGTAAATTGATCCAAAAGAGGCATATCTATATGAAGAGCATCATTGCAAAACTTGTTTTCCTGATAGCCACTCATGCTGCCGAAATAGTGGAGTTCTTTCTCGTAGCCACGATCAAAAAAATTAACTGTGAAGGAATGAGAAAGACGTATAATCGAGAACGTATGCCTAGAGGGTCTGACAGCTGCTGTGAAATACAATTGATTCCACATATTGCCAAAGAACCCCCATGCAATTGTCATTCCTGCGAATCGATCTTGCACTTTTGAAGTAAGGATCACTTGTCCAGCAACCAACTTCTTCATCAGTTGAGGTAAATCGTTAATAATCGTACTCTTGTTCATACTTTATACTCCTTTACAAATTTGTAACCAATAAAAAGACAGAATATGTACAATGAAGGTGTAAGATCATTCTTTCTATTGCCCTCCATATCAGGAACCCTCACCTGGGTTCCTACGGCTTACATTGCTACCTTTTTTTTCTTGTAATGCCTTAATTTTTTTGAACGAAACAACATCAATAGAGGATTGGAAAGGAATGAAGACAACCATGAGTATTTCGAAAAGGAAGTAATTTGACAAGCGACTACTGATGAGAATATACAAAACACCGAAGCAGAAATAATAAAGTACAATCCAAAAAAAGTTCTGAAAATACTTTCGATATCCTTTCTTCCACACTTGAAATGTTGATCCCTCTGGATGTATCAAAAACAAACGTATAGAACTGTGATAAGGTGCGAAAACAAAAAGAAACCAAATGATTCCAAGCAAAACATAAGGAATCAAAAACGAGGGGAAAAAACTGTATGTTTCCAGGGGTAAATCTTGAAAAGAAAGATTGCTGATAAGAATAAATGGGATGTATACAAACAAAGATATCCCTAGAAAAAACATATCAGAAAGCAGAATAGTTCGAAACAGTTTTTTTCCCTTTTGTAAAGATTCTGGTAAAGAAGAACCTTCTTCTAACAAAAATAAAGAATAGATGAGCGTTACGTAAGAATTAATACAATACACCCCTACGAAGAAACCCATTGCAACAAAAAATGAGCCAGTTGTCGCCGTCTGGAAGCTCGACAAAAACCAAGTTATGATGGCGAAAAGTAAATACTTCAATAGGTTGATGGGTATGGATACGTATAGAATGGTTTCGATACGAGAAAGCAGTAGGATAAAGGCATCTGCAAACAGCTGAAGTGGATTCGGTGTTCTATAGGATCTGTGGTTCTTCATTCAATACTCTCCTGTTTTCATGAACAAAAAGTAACAACCAAAAGAGGCCAAGGATACTTAAAAGAAGCGCAACAGTAAACATTATTGTCCATCCATATAATTCTGATATCCAACCCCCCAAAACTGGTGCAATAAAAGCACTCACCACTTGTAAAGAGTTGTACAAAGCAATATATGTAGGATAACGTCCTTTGGGCGCCATATTGTGTAACAATGCTAGTCCACTACAACCAATACCACTATAGTATATCCCTAGCATAACGAATACAATACATAAAGCAACCCAGGATTGAAAGAACATGAGTATGATTGAGGTAGAGATTAATCCTAACGATGCAATCGTAAGGACCAATTTATGACTTTTCCGATCTCCAACATAACCCCAAACAAAAAAGAAAAAAGACTGTGAGGATGCTAAAAAAATGGATAGTATTCCTGCAGAAGAATCTGGAAAACGAAGAGATTTGATAGCGTACACAGTAAAAAAAGTTGTCGCCATAGACCCCAGACATTGCAGATTACGGACAACAATGAAGTGTACGAACGATCTATCATTTTTAAGAACCATAGGCAGAGCTTTGAAGAAGTCCTTGGAAGTTGTTTGAATGGTCTTGTCTTTCATATCCGGTTCTCTTCCTAGCAATACCATCCAGTATGAAATGAAGACAGCTACGGAAGCGCAAGAGAATAGTAGAAAGTAATTCATTGGAAATGCAAATCTATCCAAAAGATAGGCAGCCAGAACAAAGCCACCAATACCCAGAAGAGCCCCAAGCCCATTGGCAGTAGCGAAGAAGCTCCCCAATTTCCGACTGGGTGTAACTTTAGCAATATATCCTAACCAGGCAGGTTGGATGATTCCTGAAGTTCCAAAAATCAGAATGACACAAATGATTGAAACCCAGATGGTGAGAGATGGATAGGGTATGGCTAAAAAATAAGCACTAAGAGCAAGAACGATAAATGGAAACCGTTGCCATAGGGTAATCTTTTTAACAAATGCCAGTTTATTGGGTTTGTTTTCAACTGCGTTTGCACTTATAATTCCTGGCAACATTACACAAATGAAAGCCAACCCTGGAATGATGCCAATAACGATATTGGATCCTCCCAGTTTTTCAATAAAGACAGGGAGCAAGGCAATAATCGAGGCCAAATTGGTAGATAGGACCCAAAAAGCCTCATCTATAGTATTTACGATAAAATTCCAACGAACATTTACTCGGATATCGTTCAATGCTTCTGTACTCATGGCATATGGTATAAATTAATTTGTAGTGATTACAATATATACTTTTGTTTCGATGTGTTACAATAATGGTGAAGTCAACCATATATGGAGTGTGAATATGTATTTAGATGATCTAACACAAGTGTTTGGTGTCAGTGGTTTTGAACAACCTGTTCGTGAATACATTCATGCATTTTGTAAAACCTATGCAGATGATGTTTTTGTGGATCAAATAGGCAATCTGATTGTTTTAAAAAAAGGCATGGATCATCCCAATAAAAAAAGAATTATGATTTCAGCGCACATGGATGAAATTGGCTTTGCAGCTGTTGATGTAACCGATAAAGGATTTGTTAAGGTAAGATATATGGGGGGCATAAGTAACAAAGCATCCCTTTACCAAAAAATTCAATTCCGACAAGGGGTTATTGGAGTCATTCTTCCGGATGGCAAAGAAAAAGATGACAAAGATTTTTCAGCATTGTATGTTGATATCGGAGCACATTCAAAAAAAGAGGCTTTATCATATATCGATATCGGGGAGCCTGCTTCTTACATTGGTCCTTTCACTCCACTAGCAGGTCGATTAATTGCTTCAAAGGCAATGGATGATAGAATAGGCTGTTATATTTTAATGCGCGTGCTGTCTGAAATGGAAACCATTCCCATGCACGATGTTTTTTTTGTTTTTTCTGTACAAGAAGAACTGGGACTTCGAGGAGCAAAAGTAGCTGTTCATACTTGCAAGCCTGATATTGGAGTTGCAGTAGACATTACGGGTTCTTTTGATACACCAGGAGCGGCTAACGGTTTCACAAAACTTGGAGAAGGCGCTGCAATCAAAGTAATGGACGGAAGTGTTGTATGTGATGATACCCTGGTTACCTTTTTATGCTCATATGCTGCTTCCCACAAGATTTCCTATCAAAAGGAAGTATTAGCTCGTGGAGGAACAGATGCTGGAGCAATACATCTTTTTGAAAAAGGAGTACCAAGTTGTGGTATATCAATTCCAACACGTTACGGTCATAGTCCTGTGGGAATAGTAGATATGGCGGATGTTGGATCTTGTATTTATCTCCTTGATGGAATGATTCACTCCTCCTCATTTAACTAAAAAACCCGGCACGAAAATGCCGGGTCGAATTGATGGTTACGGTTTCAAAATGCGAGGGAAACCATTCATCATTTATACTTCTATAAGTGCTGGTAGTTACATGTTTAGCGTAAAGATGGCAACATTTTTCTTGTATGATTTTGATACACTGCAACAGAGATACATGTAGATAGAGCGTCGGATAACGGGAAACAAAGCCATATTCCAATAACACCAAACTCAAATACGAGGGAGAAAAGAAGTAACAAAGGTATGAAAAGTAGTAACTGACGAAGAATAGATAGAAATAGTGCAATCTTTGCCAAACCAATTGATTGAAAGAATACCATATAGGTCATCTGTACTCCAATAAACAAAGTTGAAATCATGATGATACGTAAAGGAAGAATTGTATATCTTATGAGTTCAATATCTGATGAGAATACTCGGATGACAAGTGAGGGGAACAATTCACATATTGTCATTACAAAGAGTCCAATAAAGAAAGTCCATTGAACAGTTTTTTTGACTGCCTGATGAACGCGATCTATTTTTTTTGCACCAAAATTGTACCCAATGATTGGCTGTAAACCCTGCACAAAACCCATTAAAGCCATGATTTCTAGTAGTAGTATTCGATAGATAAGTCCATAGGAGGCTATGGCAATATCTCCACCAAAAAAGCCCAAGAAGAAATTGGTTAGAGAAATAGTAATGGTGCCTGCAATATTCATGGCAAAACTGGAAAAGCCAACGGTAAAAATTTCTTTTACAATGGACATCTTTAACACGAAATGTCTCCATTTCATCTGAACCATTGTATGTCCACTCCAGCGAAAATACCAAATCATGTATAAGACAGAAAATCCCTTGGCAATATTTGTAGCGATGGCAGCCCCTTGAAGTCCTAACTCTAGATAAAAAACAAAAAACCAATCTAAGAGAATATTCCCGATGGCACCAATAAGCATGGCTATCATAGCATCCTTTGAATTTCCTTCTGCGCGAAGCAAATTGTTCATTGATACCACAAAAGGGAAATAGATGGTTCCAATAAACATCATTTTTGTATAGGGTAGGGCATATGGAAGAATGGTTTCTGTTGCGCCGAACAATCGCAAAATGGATTCTGAATAAACGAATCCAAACGAACCGAATAAACTCCCAAATAAAAAACTTAATACGATTGTAATACCCGTAATATGATTTGTTTCTTCAATATCTTTTTTGCCAAACGAACGAGAAAAGTATGATCCCGCGCCAATGCCTAGTAGTGTGCAAACAGCCATGATAAGAGACATAATAGGGATGTATACAGCCAATCCCGCAATGCCCATTGTACCAATTTTCTGTCCTACAAAAATGGTATCTACCAAATTGTAAATACCATTGATGAGCATCCCAACAACAGCAGGAAGAGATAGGGTTAGAAGGGATTTGCCAATTTTTTCTTCTCCAAGAAGATAGACTTGACTTGTTTTCATTGGATTGTTCTTAAGGTTCTCATAGGTCTACTTTTAAGAACCCATTGCCAGGCAAAAACCAACCAAATTGTACCAGGCGTCATATTACTTTTAAAAGCTGATTGAGCGAAGAAATTGTATGATCTGGTTTGATATCTGTATGATTCCATCGAAGCCAAGGTCTATAGCGATTTATCCAAATACTGGTCATGTTTGCTCTTTTTGACCCTATTACGTCAGAATAGGAGTCACCAACATGAATAATAGAGGAAGGATCTATTTGGTAGTCCTTTAGGACTGCTTTAAAAAGTGTATTTTGGGGATCTTCTTTGTAAGCCTGAAAATCGCAAGATAAGAAAAGCTTTTTGATTGGAATTGTAGGCAATACCAATGTCACCATTTCTGAATCAGTATCGCTTACAAGGCAGATTGAAACCTTTTTGGATAGAATTGATATAGTTTGCAGTGCATCCGAAAAGAGAGGTGCCTTTTTTTCTTCTTCTATCAGGATATCTTTGTAATGACGGGGAGAGCCAGACAAAGAATATTTTGTTTTGATCCGTTCCATGATTCGTACAAAAATAGGAGCAAAGCCTTCATAGATGTTTTGAGAAAGAGATTTGTTCAGCTCGATTCGGTAGAACGTACCAATATCCGACCAAAAAATTCGTATTTGATTACGAGTACCCTTCTTGTTAAAGATTCTCTTATACACTATCGGAGCCCTGCTATCAAGGTCAACCAGTGTTCGAAAAATATCAAAACATAAAACCTTCGGTTGCTTATTCTTTTTTATCATTATTGTTCCTTTGAAAAATGCATCAGTCTATCAGTATAGTGATACAGAAAAGGAATGAAATATTGTGATGGAACTAATAATTTCTAGAGGAACCATGGACTTCTTGCGATAATGGATTGAATTCATGTATAAAACGACGAAGGTCTTGGCAAGAAGGGTATTTTTTTCGAAGTACCACTCCCTTTTTTAGTTTTTGAACTTGAATACCCGTGATAAGCTGTTCAATAGTTTGCGGTATTATCAGAAGGGGCACATGATATGTTAATGCTTCAACTATACTGTTCATCCCTCCATGGGTAATAAAACCTTTGCAATTGCAGTGTTGGAGAATTTCAATCTGCGGTACAGATGAATATACTTGAATTAGTTTGTTTTTTGAATGAAGGATAGATTGATACTTTTCTCCTGCCGATACAATGCAAGGAATATGTAAAGAAGATAAAATCGTAACAATGGATTGTAATACATGTAAATGGTGGGTGTGAATAGTTCCTACTGATACATATAGAAACGAAGAAGACGGATAATGTCGGAATGTATTTGTTGATTTTCTGGATTGAAAAGATCTTGGAAAGAAGTAAAAACTACTATCCAAATTTGTAGGATGGATTTGCAATTCTTTTGGTAGAAATACAAGGTTTATTTTTTCTTTGTTCATCACCATGTCTTTTATTGATATTGACAAAGAGGGGTAATGAAAGGAAAAACGGTTGTAGTATTTGAAAAAACGACATGCTCCTCTGTATCCTTTCCATTCATCTAGAAACCAATGGAGAGGAATATACCGCAGATATCCTGCTTGCATGACAAATGTAGAAAATGTACAAATAGCAGGCACTTGCCATTGTTGGGCTATAAGCTTTCCCCACAAGCAACAATTATCGTGAAGGATATAGTCGGGGCTCCATTTATTGTGCAATCGTTTAAGCTGTGAGACCAAATAATAGCTTATTTCAAGGGAATACCCCATGGTCTCCATGATATAGTAGCTTGCCTTGAAGAGGATTGCTTGAGGTTGTAAGTAATCTGTGTTTAAGTCTGCATGCCAATACGAGTATAAATCAACAAAATTTGCGCCTGCATCTTCGATGCATTTACGAAATGGAGGGGTGGAAAAGTAAAAGACAGTGTGTGTTTTTGTTAGTTTTTTTAGAAGGTCTAAGGTTGGGTATATATGCCCCCAAGCGGGCAAATTGAAGTAACATATTGTTTTATTTGATCCTGAAATAATGTGTATAGGGTGGGTCATAAAAATTAGATACGGTTAATGCTATTCAAGATTTTTCTAAAGAACCTTGAATTTGTTACCGAAGAACCTTCTCGAATGAGCAAAACACTACAATGCGAGTGTTCCGTCACTGTGTCTGTTGAAAAGCCAGTTACCGTTTCTTTTATTCCCCACGTAGGTTCCATACCTAACACAAGGAGATCATAATCTTCAGTAGCTTCAATAATGATGTTTGTTCGAGAGATTGCACTCTTTTCAACAGTTTCAATTTCTCCTTTTACTTGAAGGGCTTGGAGTGAATCCAAGAATACTTCCTGAATTTCAAGGCGTTCTTCAATAGAGCTATCTTTTTCAATGATGTTCAAAAGAGTAACAAAAGAGTTGTTTGCTTTGGCAATCCTTTTAATCATAGATGCTGATGCCTTGCAGTATAAACCCCCGGTATATGGGAATAGTATTCGTCGAATTTTTTCTGTATGATTTCTAACGGGGCGATAAATACCAATAGAAGGAATGTTACTCTTTAGAAGATGCGGGACCATACCATCAAGCATATTGTAAGCTAAACCAGACTTATGCCAACCAATCAAAGTGAAATCGACTGGGTTTTCGTTTACAAAATGGTCAATGGCGTCGGTTCTTTTTCTGGAGTAAACTAAAAGAGCATCCGTCTCCATATCGTATCTCTTTGATATTCTTTTTGTGATAGAGTTGAGTGTTTCAAAACTGCTCAAGATGCCTTTAAACTCAGTATAATTTGAATCAATGGGAATAGCATCAGGGAGTTCTACAACATGAATAGGAGTAACAATGCTACAAGGACTTCCTTTGGCTATCATAAAGGCCATATGAAGAAGAGCTTCCGCTGTATTTAGGTTGCCCAAAGGAAGGAGTATATTGTAGTGCTCTTCGCAAAAATCTAGACTTTTGGGAGAGATTGTCGGTAGAATTGCAGGACTTATTCCTTTTGGTAGATGTTGCATTTTTGGATACAAGACGTAATAATATAAGGTTCCTGCAATAATGATTGCTAGAGACGCTAGGGTAGAAACTGTATCCGATCGTATCAACTGCACTATTAAAACGCCATTAATCCCAGTTCCAATAAGAGGGAATAATGGATAAAGTGGAACCTTAAAGGCTCTTTTAATGGACGGTTTTTGTTTCCTAAGTTGGATAACTGCAATATTTACAAAACTATAACCGATAAGAGAAAACAATGCAGTGATTGTGGAAATTCTTTCAAGATCCCGTAGAGATGTAGAAATAGCAGCAATTAATCCTGCCATTATAATGCTTAAAACTGGGGTTCGCGTAAATCTGTTGATTGTACTAAATGCATTCGGAAAGCGACGGTCTTTGCTCAATGCATACGATGTTCTAGAAGAGGCTAGAATGGCTGTGTTAATACTCGAAACCGTTGCTAAAAGACCTGCGAAGGCAAAAACATAACCTCCCCATGGACCAACTAAAAGCGTGGCAGTGTCAATCATGGGGGTATTTGTCACAGCGGGTGTAAGCAATGTCCAAGAAAGGATACCCGCAGCAATAAAGAACACTAGGACTTTGATAATAATCACAACAAGGGTGGAAATTAAAATGGATTTGGGAATTGTTTTTTCAGGGTTCTTAACTTCTTCACTCATGGTTGTTATCAGGCCATATCCAATATAGGTGATGTATAAAATACTTACTCCGCTCATGGTGCCCTTAAAACCATGAGGTAGAAGGGGTTTTAAATTTTCTGGATTAATATGAAATAGTCCATATCCAATATAGGCTATAAGAATAAGTAGCAATAAACTCGTAAGCCAATTTTGGACTCCTGTAGAGTTTTTAGCTCCTTTTATGTTGAGAGAAACAAAAACAAGAATAAGGCCGTATGAAGCAAAGATTGCAGGAAATGCAATCCCAATTTGTTGAAAAAAGTAGGATATAAATGTTCCAAAACCAATAGCAAAGAGACCACATGACATAGCATATCCAAGCCAAAAAGTCCATCCACTCATGAATCCTACTATACTATTTTGGCTTGCTTCTTTAACGTATGCATATCCACCACCAGCAGTGGGTATTACAGTTACCAATTCTGCAAAAGAGAAGGCAGTAAAAATGGCGGCAATACCTGCTAAACCAACCGATAAATAAGCAGAGGGTCCAGCAAGCTCCATGCTTGTTCCAACTAATACAAAGATGGCCGATCCAATCATGGTACCAATTCCAATATTGATAGCGGAAAACAAACCAATTGATCGATCTAATTTTTTGGCCATATTGCACTCCGTTGTGAAAACAAATCTTTTCTGTACGTTGCTAATTATACTCATCCATGATATAAAAAAGAAAGTGGATGAAAAAAAAATGGATAAACAAACAACCAACATACATATTTTATTAATTGAACAAAATGCAGGTAACGCCAGACTAATTGAAAGTTTACTTCAAGACTCCGATAGCCTTGACATAGAAATTTCATGGACATCTCGTCTAGATGATGGTATTCGACTTGCACAATCAAAATCATTTCTTGTATGCCTATTGGATTTAACTATGAAAGGATATTCAGGGTATGATGCGTTGTCCATGGTTGTTTCATATTGTCCTTCATTGCCTGTTATAGTGTTAACGGAAAACATTCAAACTGGAGATATCCCCAAGCTTTACTCCAAAGGTGCGTATGATATTCTTGTAAAGAACAAATTAAATAGTACTGATTTGTTTCGATCTATCTATTGTGCAAAACTACTGTCTGCAAAATGCAATGAAGATTCGAACATTCTCCAATCGATGTCTCATCAATTTCGAGGTTTTTTAACAAATGCAAAAGTATCTGTTGATATGCTCAAAAAAGGTTCTGTTGGGGATTTGAATGATCAGCAAATGACCTTGTGTGAGGTTGCTCTTCATAGCATACACAAAATGAATTCGCTGATTCCAGAATTCGTCGAGTATACCAACCTTGTAAGAGGCAATCATCATGTTAACAAGCAAGAAGCGGATATTATTAAAACTATTAAAGAGACTCTTGCTGTGTTGCGAGAGGAAGCAGAGAAAAAGCAATTACGTTTGTATTTTGATACATCGATGCAAAAAGCCATTGTACTCTATGATCGTGACAGTATAGTAAAACTATTACTACATCTTCTGCATAATAGTATTACGTTTTCAGAACAAGGAGATATTGTTGTTTCTTGTTCAACCAAAGATAAACAATTATGGATTCAAGTTAAGGATTCTGGAATTGGAATTCCAGAGCATTCTGTTCAGACTATATTTGCTCCCTTTTCATTGCTTCAAATTGACGATAAGTACAAAAAGAAACAAGGTGGTGGGCTAGGTTTAGCGATCTCCAAAAAAATCGCCCAATTGCATGGAGGAGATCTACATGTTTCATCCAAAATCGGAGTAGGTACCACTTTTACTCTTACGCTACCTTACAAGGGATCATAGTTTTCATGGAGTATTCCTTTCCTTATGGAAGGAAACAGCTTTCTTTTACCATTCCCAATGAAGCCACTATTCTGACAACTTCTACACCACAAACGGCACCTTTTATAGATTTGTCTTCAAAAATTCCTCTCCTTTTAGATCACCCCACCAATGGACACTCATTGCAAGAATTGATTGATAGAAAAAAGGATCAATCAATTGCCATTATTGTAAACGATGCTACACGTTCAACCCCAACAAGAAAAGTTTTGGACGTTCTTTTGCCCTATCTTCATGAGCGTGGGGTTCAAAAAAACCAAATTGTCATTGTTATTGCTACAGGAACCCATCGGCAGGCGACAAAGCAGGAGATAAAAACAATTGTAGGTACTTATGTATCGCATCACTATGAAATTGTCTGTCATGATTGTGACGCATCCGATTTAGTTTCCGTAGGAAAGCTTTCATCTGGGACGGAATTAAAAGTGAATTCACAAGTTGCTTATGCAGATTTTCGTATTTCAATTGGTGAAATCCTGTATCATTACTATGCTGGTTTTTCTGGAGGGAGAAAAAGTATTTTCCCAGGTGTTGCAGATCGGCAATCAATTCAATCAAATCATGCTAAAATGCTACATACTTCGTCTACTATGGGGTGTTTACTAGGAAATCCTGTTCATGAAGAATTGATGGATTCGTTACGACTGTGTCCTTTGGATTTTTGTATTCACTTAATTGGGGACTCTACCCAACATATTTTTGATATTGTAACAGGAGATCCTGTTGAATCTTGGAAGCAAGGCATTCAAATCTTCCAACATTACAACCAAATTACCATTTCTCAAAAAGCTGATAACTTGATTGTATCTGCAGGAGGGTATCCGAAAGATATCAATATGTATCAAGCACACAAAGCTCTTGAGATGTCGTCGAAAGCAGTAAAAAAGGGAGGAGACATCCTTTTTGTTGCGCAATGCTCCGAAAAGTGGGGACACCCTGTATTTGAGAAATATGCCAAGAAAAAAATGGAGTTTGAAGCGATATGTCAAGAGATGCGCGAAGGTTTTGTATTTGGCCTTCACAAGCTTTACTATTTAGCACAATTGACAAAACGCTTCAGACTATTCCTGTATAGTTCCTTTACAGAAGGCGAAACACATCTTCTTCATATGGAGAAGGTGAACCATCTACAACAGTATATTCAGAACATTCATTCAAGTCGTACAATATGCTTATTGCCACAAGGAAGCATCGGAATTCCAGTGATCCGAGAATAGATTCCCCTTACCAAGGCAAGATAAGGAGGATTTCGTTATGGGTTCATTTGGAATAAAATGTTTCCAGATATGGAAGTAGCAAAGTTTGTATTTATCACAACAATATAATAGTTACCTTCTTTGTGTAGAGTGCTTCCAAAAACTTGCGATGAGGATTGATTGGTTATTGATGTCCAATCGCATTTTCGAACAGATTCTCCGCGGAGCAAATTCCAAAGTTCATTTTCCGATAGAACAATGCAATCGAATGATGAAATCGAAGGCGTCCAGTAGTCCGTGTAATCTAATATGGTTGTATACCCGTCAATCCAGTGATAATTCTTTTGAATTGCTTCGATATTGCTGAACTCAATAAAACACTGTCGAGATTCTAGCATAAAGAAAACATATTGTTTTTGCATATCATTAAAACGAGTTTCTATTTCGAGGAAGAGTGTTGTGTCTAGGGAAATATAGATTGTATTCATATGGAGGAGGGGGATTTGATGTTCGAATAGTTCGATTTCGATTCCATCTAAAATGGCTGTTTGCTTCTTTGCAGAAAGAATCAAAGTATGGGAATCGGATACAATTGTAGCTGTTTCGTTTTCAATGGAAACAGAGCAATTTGCTTTTTCGAGAGTGGTTGCAGGAAAATAGATATTGCTAGTTTCTTCATCAACCCAAGGTTCTGGATTTTCTTGTGATACGGGTATTCGAATAGGCTGGATTTGATCCATGCTGTAGTTAGGCTCTGCTGCATTGAAGTAGTCATATAGAACAGGAATTTCTTCAGAAAGTATGACGGAGTATTCGAGTTCTGGCGTATAGCCTGTATCGCGAAGTGGTATATAGAAAGATGTTGAACCAATTCTACTTGTAACAACACAGGTAAAGTTTTGATGTCCCACTTTTTGAATTGTACTTTGGCCGGTACTATCTGTGTATCCGAATGCGCTTGGAAACGGAACAGGAACATAGTTGTTTTCCATTGGCCAATGACTCCACAGCTCTATTCGTGCTCCTTCAACAGGATTGTTGTGCGTATCGGTTACTTCAAAAGATAGATTGGATAGTTTTAACGGAGGGTTGTAAGGAAGCTCTGATCTCCAAACGTGATCATATTTCCCATTTCCTTCCCATTCCATTGGCCAGCTAAAAATTCGTTCCCCCCATTTTTCATAATAGATTAAAGAGTTTCCAATATAGGGCTCCCATGTCCCAGTGTCACCACTTTCTCCAGCAGAAGGGTCTACGTGATGCCATTCTTGATCATAAAAATTGTTGAACTGGTGATCTTCTCCAAGACCAATAATTATGATAGTGGGAATATTCATAGCTCGAGCACAAGCTTCGTATATGATGGACCATTCTCCGCACCATATTCCTACATCAGTATTTAAAAGATTGTGGTATATATTGAACCATCCAGGGGGCTTTTCTCCGGTGTGCCAAACGCCACCAATATCATCTTTTAGCCAGAACATAATACTCCAAGCAGCATCATACATCGTTTCTGCATTCTTGACTCTATCCAATAGGGTGACAGAGGAAGGTCTTTCATCATTTTCTTCTTCCTCTTCTTCATGAACATAAGTTGTATCATAGGGAAGATAAGTACGGTAGAAATTCTTTTCATAGAAACTTTCCCACCTGGTGGGGACCAAAAGATAGCGATTCAACATAACAAGATATTTATAATAAATTTCTTTGGGTAATGTCTTGTCCATAATGCTTATTTCATCATCTTCTTCGAAAAAGAGCCGTGTTTTGTATTGAAGGGTTGTAAACTCTTCTTCTTCTAGAATAGAACAGTATTGAACCTGGTCTGCCATTTCATAAATCCCTTTTGCGTTTTCAACCAAAACATTCTGGATTCCAGCTTGGAAGTACTGCACGATATCGGTTGTCTGAAAATGCGCGAGACAATAGACAACTTCATCAAGATAAGAAGGGTTGTCTTCATTTACTTCCAGGACAAACAACGATACTTCTTCAATGAGTTCTTTATGATTCCCGACACAGTATAGGGGGTCGTATGCACGATGAAATCCAATCCCTCCAAAGAAATTTCTAAGATTGTTCATTTCTGCCTTGCTGTCAAGAGGGTTCCAGGAAATGTCCATAGGATCCCCATAATTCAGGATACTGTATAGCCTTCCATCAATGGAACCAAAGACAAAATCAATTCGACCATCGCGATTGATATCTTCAAATGCAGGAGCTGTCCACGTAGGAGACTCAAATGATGGCATCTTGTCAACAGTTTGAATGTGAGGTAGCATGGAGTTTGTGTGTATGTAGAAAAAAGAAAAATCTCCTAAAGAGGAACCAACACACATGAGTCGAAGATTTGTATGGGAATTCTCTGGAGGAAACACGCAGGGAGAGGCATAGCTAGGAACAGCCACTCCTTTTTTGACAGGTTCTTCTCCCCATTGTTCGTTCCAAGAAGCGAAATAAGCAGGCTGTTCCACCCAAGCAAAAGAACTGTCCTCTTGTTCTTCATGCACTAGAAGCAAGAGCGTGCCATCTGCTTTGCCAACAGCCATACAAAGAGATTTGTTCATTGTAAAAACAAAAGGGGAGAGTGATTCAACTTCTTCTTCTTCTTCTTCTTCTTCTTCTTCTTCTTCTGAATTTTCTACCGGTTCTTCTGGGGCTTTTTCTTCCGGTGGTATTTGATAAATAAGTGATGCCTGATCGAAAGAAATGGATGTAGAGTCGCTAGTGTTTTTGCAAACATAGATTCGATCTAAGATACCGAAGAATAGATCGGCATAGCCGTCTTCATCGATATCATAAAGAGTAGGTGAAAAAATGATAGAAGAAAGATCTTTGTCTTCTAGAATATCCTCCGGAAGACCCAAAGGTATTGAAATAGTATTGTCCCAACAACTTTGATATTGAAAACCTTGATCAATATAGATATTGATTTCTCCAGTGGAAGACATGAGAACGATGTCGTTGTATTGATCATTGTTGATATCTCCAAATGCAGGTTTGCTTTGGTCAGCAATCCGTATAGGTCTTCGATCTAGATTTTGATAAGTCTTTACCAATTCTTTTCGGAGCCATGAGGGTGAAATTGTTACTGCTTTTTGTGCAGCAGTCGGTAGTTTATACTGATAAACTTCAAATGGTACCACTTCATTGTTGCTGATTTGAAAGACAGCAAATTCTCGGGGAGCAACAGAAAATGTTACTTTTTTTTCAGTTGCAAAAGATGAAATGGAAAAAAAAGACAAACACACACATAAAACAAGGAAACATGTTAGATTTCTTTTCATTTTGTACCTCCATGCCGGTATTTGTATTGTACCAAAATGCCCGAAGAATGGAAAGGTATCTATAGTTTCTACATGAAGAATGAAACAATTTCTTTTTTCATGGAAAGCATCTCGTTGTTTAAGTATGCTTCTTTTTTTCTTTCTTTACGGGATGTATGTGAGTGCAACACGCGTACTATTTTCCCTGGAAGTGGAGACATGATCAGAATCGTATCGGATAGATAGATAGCTTCCTCTATATCATGAGTTACGAGAATTATTGTACTGTCAAGCATTTCATACATATCCAACAGCCATACCTGCATTTTTTTTCTTGTAAGAGAATCCAATGCTCCAAAGGGTTCATCTAGTAAAATGATCTTTTTATTCATCATATAGGTTCTTAGCAATGCTGCTCTTTGCTTCATGCCACCAGAAAGTTCATTGGGCAAATACTGCTCATATCCTTCTAGTCCAAAATCCGGAAAACATTGAGAAGCTGTTTGAAGGGCTTGTTTTTTCGGAAATCCTTGCAAAATTAAAGGCAGGGCAGCATTTTCTACAATAGTTTTCCATGGAAAAAGAAGGTCATTTTGTTGCATATATCCCATAGAACCAATTCTGTCGGGTTGTTCATTGCCATGGATAAAAATTTCACCTGCATCTGGTTGTAACAATCCTGCGATAACATGCAAAAGTGTACTCTTTCCACAGCCACTGGGGCCTAGAAGAGATACAATATTCCCCGAAGGCACCTGAAAGGATATGTTGTCAAGAATTGGTTGCGATTTCCAATAAAAAGAGATCTGATGTAATGCTATCGCACTGTTTTTAGGGTAAAAATTCATTCGTATACATATCGGTAGAATCAATCATGGTCTCTATCAATTGATTGTCATACAGCCATTGTGTATAAAGATCCCAACGTTCTTTTTGCATGCTACCCCACGGATTGGGTGGGTCAACATAATAATCATCAACCCATTTTTGACTTTCTACGATCATCTCGGGGTTTGATTCGGGAGAATGTTTCATCAAAATACTTGCCGCCTTTTCTGGATTCTCAATACAATAGGCATACCCCTTGTAGGTTGCTTCTAAGAAAGTTGAAACAAGAGACGGATTGGATTTGATGGTAGCATCGTTAGCAATGATAACAGGTGTGTAAAAATCTAGACTTTCGTGTTCTTTCCCAAGATCAATGTAGTGGAGATCAATGTTCTGTAGTTTAGCTGCAATGCCGTCCCATCCATAGTATATCCATGCAAAATCTACCATATTTTGAGTGGCTGTAAGAAAGTCGACAGCTCCAATGGTAGCAATTTCAAGTGTCTCAAAATCTGCATCATATTTTTCCATTAAGGCTTTCAACGTTGCTATTTCAACCGGAGAACCCCATCCACCATATGTTTTGTATTCGAAATCTTTCGGTGTTTTAATGTTTTTTTCGACAGGACTTGCAAACCCTGAAGTATTGTGCTGGAGAATGGTAGCAATTGCTTTTACGGGGATGCCTTTTTCTCTAGCAAAGGTTACTTCTTCCTGGTAGCTAATGCCGAAAGTGGCTTGTTTGGCGCCAATTAACTGAGAAGTACCTCCTTCATTGGCTTGAATAATCTCTACACGTAGTCCTACTTCTTCATAAAAACCTTTTTCAAGAGCTACATATAAGCCTGTGTGATTAGTATTAGGAACCCAATCTAAAAGAACTTTTACGTTGGTTAAGGAGTCACTTGATTTGTGTATTGTACAACTAGGTAAAACAAGGCAACAAAAACAAAGAATGAGACCAACAACAATCCAGTTTTTCATAGAGAACCTTCTTTCCAAAATAGAACTTTTCTTTCCACATATTGAATAAGCCATAAAAGGCAGATACTGAGAAAAGAAACAATAATAATAGCAGCAAACGTCAGATCAACGGAATACGAATGCATAGAGCGTCTCATGAGTTCACCCAAACCAGCTTTGGCACCAAGCCATTCTCCAATTACAGCAGCTGTAATGCAATAGGTAGCTGCTATCTTTAAGCCAGAGAAAAAAGAGGGAAGTGCAGAAGGGATCGAGCAGTGCCATAAAATTTGAAGAGGTTTTGCTGAAAATGTTTTCATGAGTTCCACTTTTGCAGGATCTACTTGTAACAAGCCAGAAAGGAAACTAAGACATATAGGGAAGAAACACATGAGGGTGACAATAACAATTTTAGGAAGGAGATCATACCCAAACCAGAGTATAAACAAGGGTGCAATTGTAATAATAGGGATGGTTTGACTTCCTATAAGCAAAGGATAAAAAACATGACGTAATGGTTTGGATAGGTATAAAAGGAGAGAAATAAGACTTGATACAACAATAGCTATGCTGAAACCAATACTCGCTTCCAAAAACGTAACGAAGGTGTTTTTCAGCAAAAGGGATTGATCAGTAATCATTCTTTTTGCTATGATGGAAGGAGTGGGAAGTATCCACGTAGGTATCGCAAAAAGTGGTACTATAATTTCCCACCATAGCAAAACAAATACAATCCCCGCTATGGGAAGAAAATGTGTCGATATAGATGCAAATTTGTTTTCTTGTTTCTTTTTATGTTTCATATCAATTGGGAAGATATGAAACTGAGTTCAATTCCCTACGCCAGCATTACCTGGATCAGGTTTCAGGGTCGGAGTAATACTCCCTCTCAGCATCAATGCTCCCCATGGGTAGTATATCGCATTGTTCAAGAAATGCAATGGTACCACTTTTTGTGATTTTCGATATACTATTTGTTGGAGGTTATCAATATGAATACAAAAACAACTGTCATTTGGAAGCAATCTGGCCTTAAGTTTGACGCAGTCAGCAAAAATGGGTTCACATTTCCGTTGGGAGTGACCCCTGGGGATTCTATTACGCCAAGCGAATTGCTAGTACTAAGTCTTATTGGCTGTACTGCTTTTGACGTTATCTCTATTCTTGAAAAAAAGAAGGCTTCTGTCACTAGTTTTGTAGTAGAAGCAGAGACAACAACGTCTCAAGAGGTTCCTAAAAGAATTGAAGCAATTCAGGTTTTGTATACAGTTGTAGGAAAAGATATTAAAGAGGAAGATGTGAAAAGGTCCATTCAGTTATCTGAAGAAAAGTATTGTGTGATTCGCAATACAATTAAGGATGTGGTTGCTATCACGTCCGATTACAAAATTCAAAATGCAAACGAATAGGAGAATTATGAAGAAATTACTTGTATTTACTTTCCTTCTACTTTTTAGTGTTAGTGTCATTGCGGGTTGTGATTCTGCCAAAAAGAGTGGCGTAGAAGCGGACCGCGATTCGTTGATTGGTGTCTGGCTAGAAGTGACACCAGATGTAGGAAACTTTGAATTCGAAGAGGGCGGGGCTTTCCGTATTTTTGACTCTCTACAAACGCAAGAAATGAAAGGGCAATGGGAGATACCTCATCAAGGTAGGCTTAATCTTACTGCCGAAGGCAATGTAGCTGTCAATTTTGGATACTCTTTTCAAGATGATCAGCTTGAGATGTGGCCAGAATACAAAGAAGACCAATCTGTACAATTGAAAAAGGCTACACAAAGCGACCTAAATGATCTTCAAAAAAAAGCCAGCGAATATGCTAAAACAGTTCAGGAAAAAAACAAAGAAGAGTCTGAATTAAGAGAAGAAAAACAAGAAACTGAGATTGATAAGGGGAAGTTATCCATGAAGCAAGAAGAAGCAAAAAAAGAACGACAGATTGTTGTATTAGAAACAACAGCAGGAAACATGGAGTTAGCTATTTATCCAACGGTAGCACCGAAAACTGCTAGTGTTTTTCTGGATCTTGTTGAGTCGGGTTTTTATGATGGTATTATTTTCCATCGCGTGATACCCCAGTTCATGATCCAATTTGGAGGAACGACTGCTGATGGTTCCCCCAAGCCAGATGTGCCAATGTTTGAAGATGAGATCAACCCGGAAATTCTTGGCCTAACAAACAACTTGATTGATGAAAATACCCGTCAAGGCTACCAATACGATTACACCTTACCCTCCTTGCCAGTAAACTATGGCATGGTGGCAATGGCAAATGCCGGACCTAATACAAACTCATCTCAAATATTTATTGTAACCAAATATGATGGTTGTAAATGGTTGGATGGAAAACACACTGTATTTGGAGAATGCATTGATGGCATGGATATTGCTCTTCAAATTCAGAATGCTCCAAGAGATGATATGGATAAACCTACAGAGGATATCATTATTACCAAAGCGTATATTAAATAGGAAAGATGCGTCAGTATACCTGCATAGTGAATCCCGTTGCAGGAAAAGGTGGCTACAAAAAACTTTTACCCCATCTTCTAGCTGTTCTTTCTGATCAAAAGCTGCCCTATCGAGTTGTTTTTACTCGATACCCTGGTCACGGGGTTGATATTGCAGCAAAATATCAACATTCAAGCGATGTTGTTGTTTGTTTTGGAGGAGATGGGACCTTTAACGAAATAGTACAGGGGCAGATTCAATCATCTGCCTCTGTTTTTCTTTTTCCCAGTGGAACTGGTAATGACATAGCATCATCTTTTGGAATAACACCTAAAAATGCTACTGACATTCTTTTTCATGGCACTTCAAAACTTGTTCCTATTGCTCAGGTAAACAATAAACCATTTGTCGGTGTTGCTTCCTGTGGTTTTGATTCATATGTCAATAAGATTGCAAACAATTTTCCCTCATTTTTAAAGGGGACGAAAATTGTCTATCTTTTGGCTGTTTTTTTGTCATGTTTTGTCTACAAAGCTCCCGAAATGAGAATTTGTCTAGACAATCAATGGATCAAAGGAACATATTTGTTAATGGCCGTTGGTCATGGAGATCGATATGGAGGAGGTATGAGGATAACTCCTAAGGCACATAGAAGTGACACATACCTAGACGTTTGTTTAATTCGGGATGTAAATCGTTTCCGACTGCTAAGCAAACTCCCTTTATTGGTGACAGGAAAACACATATCGTTACCAGAGGTGTATTATACTAAAGCAAAGAAGATCCATATTGAAGGAGAGGAAAACATTTATGCCGATGGAGAATATCGAACCCAAGCACCTGCTACTTATTTTGTTTCCGATTCAACAATTCGAATGATTCTTCCTTGAAGTTTGAATTAATCTGAATGTAGTGTCCAACTATTGTGTGTAGGAATCGCGAAGGCAGAAAAACCCGCTTGGTTGATCATCTTCCTTGCATCATGATATAGTTTCCCAATATCTTTTGCTTGATGCGCATCGCTTCCAAAGACAATCCATTTTCCTCCCATTTGTTGAAATCTTTGTAGAAGAAATGAATACATCGCTTTGCATTTTTCTGAACCCATATTTTTTGTGTTTATCTCCAAAGCTTTGTTTCGATCAATGAGAACTCGAAGAATTCTATCGATGGTTGATTCATATTGTAAGAATTCTTCAAGAGAGATTTCGTGATACCGCATTAAGTAATCTATGTGAGCTAATGAATGAAAAGTAGGAAGAGAATGAACGATAAAAAGGATATGATCTAAATAGACCTTCAATAAATCTGTGCCATACAAGTCTTGTGCTTTTTTGCTAAAAAACTCTACTTCATCGTTGCCATGACAGGATGCTATAACATAGTCAAACGAGAATTGATCAAGAATAGACTGCGTATCTCGGATATTGGATTTAGTGATACCAGCTTCAATTCCCTTAAGAATGGTGATGCTTGATTTCTTTTGAAAAGATTCTATTTGATCCAGATATAGGGGTATATTTAACAGGGGGCTAAAGCAATCTGGATGACCTATGTCTAGATGATCTGTGAAGGCCATACTAGAAACCTTTAAAGTGACGGCAGTATCGATGGCTTTTTGCATTGGCAAAATACTATCAGAAGACCAGGTTGAGTGTATGTGTAAATCTATACTATTCATTTCTTCATTGTACTACAAGAATTGTATTTTTTGTGTTAAGATTTGAAGTAGTATTTCATTTTAACATATAGGAAGTTTTATGCTTAGTAATATAGATTGGTTTGCTTGGGTATTGCTACCTCTTTTAATCTTTTTTGCACGTGTAGTAGATGTTAGTATTGCTACCATTCGCATTCTTTTTCTCTCAAAGGGTATTAAGGGCTGGACAACGCTGATGGCTTTTTTCGAAATTCTAATATGGTTGTTGGCTATGACACAGATTATGCAAAATTTATCCAATCCTGTTTGTTATATTGCTTATGCTGGTGGGTTTTCTATGGGTACTTTGATAGGAATGATTATTGAAGAAAAGCTTGCTTTTGGGAAAGTATTGGTTCAAGTTATTTCTCCCCTAGATGTAGCTCCTTTAATTAAACGTTTTGAGGTTGACAATATTGGAGTCACGAAAGTTAGGGCCGAGGGAGTAAAGGGCGGCGTGCAAATATTGTATTCTGTAGTAGATCGATCTGCTTTGCACAGCATAAAAAAATGTATTCTTAGTTTTGATCCAAAAGCTTTCTATCTGGTTCATGAAATCAAATCCTCAAACAAAGGAATCTTTTCTCCCAAAAATCCAATGCGACGAATCGAGAGACTTCGAAGATTACGAAAATCAAAATAAGAGTTCTCTAGGAATTGTTTTGCTTCCATTGTATAATAATAGTATAGGAGGCAATAGAAAATGCAAAAACAGCGAGTCATTGTTTCACTTTTATTAGTATTATGCATGATTTTTCATACATGGACTCCTGCTTTTTCTTTTTTTAGTTCCTTTTCTTCCAACTCCTATTCTTTTTTTCCCAGTCTAACTGATGACAAGATAGAAACAATTACTTTTACCATGGATCTCACTAGTTTAACAATTTCTCAACAAACTAACAATCAATCTATCATTCAGATGCAAGATTTTGATACTATAGCGATCCCAGGTAAACCTTTGTTGTGGTATCAACAAGAAAGTATTACTATAGAAGAAAACTATCAGTTACGTTCCCTAGAGCTAGTTTCGATTGAGTCAGAAAATATTGCATTGGAAAAAGGTTCTTGGCAGTGTTCTAATGAGCCGTATATTATGTCGATTGATCACCAGAATGCCAATTTTCAGGGAGTAGATCTGGTTGCTTTTTCTAAACCCTCTATGGAGAACGACCATACTTTCTCTTTTCCACCCCAAGAATATAGAATTCTAGATCAAAACCCAACCGATGATTGTATTCAAATACATTTGTATCCAATCATATATCGTAGTGCTCAAAGGGCTGAATTTATTAAAGAAATGACGTTTCAAGTGTACTTTTCGCCAAAAAGTAGCCAGCAATCTGTAAACAACCTAGCCTCTTCTAATGAAACTTCTAGAGGGCTGATTATTGCTCCCGATTCTTTTCGGGTAGCCGCGCTGGAATTAAAAGAACATCAATACAATAATGGTGTTCAATCTGACGTTGTTTTTACATCCACTATTTCTTCTCGTCCAGAATTTCCACCACTAATCCAAGAACCTTTGCAAGGCTACGAGGATAGCCACCCAGCGTATTTGCAATTGTATGATGCTACTCTGGCATATCAGATTCGCGATTGTATCTATGATCACTATATGAATCAAGAAAACAGTATCCACTATGTAACCTTATTAGGTGATGCCGTCCATATACCTCCTTCGTATTATATTTTTTGTCCAGATTCTGAAACAGACTATGAAAAATGGATTCCAACAGATTTGTATTACTCTCACTTTGCTTCTGAAAGTGTTTCGATACAACCTTTAATTGCCATTGGCAGAATACCTTGCAATAATGAATCTGAAGCTTTACAAATGGTACACAATATGATCGAAAATCAAGAAGAGTCACTTCGTCTTTCTTCTTTGCCCATATTGTTATCTGGTGGTGACCCATTTCGTAAGGACCCTTATTTTGCTGAACTTGTTCAAGCTCATCATGTCAATCAACATAGAGTGCCTTCTTATGATATTGAGAAGCAATTCGCCACCACGGAAAATTGTACTGCTACAGAGTTAAGACAACAGTTACAAGATAATTCATTCCCCTTAGTATGGGCTTTTGGTCATGGTGATGGTTCTCGGTTGCTCCTTGACCAAGGAGATATTACTTCCCACGATCTTTCACAATGGAATACAGGACACAATCATGGACTTATGATTAGCGAGGGATGTGGAAATGCTTCGTTTGATCAACAATTGGTGGGGCATAAAAAAGAACTTTCCTTTGGAGCTTCTCTGCTGTTTTCCAAGAGTGGTTTCACTAGCTATTTTGGAAGCACTCGAGATTGTTGGTGCGGATGGGATTTTCGAAAAGAAAATGGATCTCCTACTGTGCGCAACGTTTTTTACGGAGAAGCAATGATTCAATATTTTCTGGAAGAATTGCCCCATTCTGAAACTTTTGGACTTGCTACTATGGGTGCATTTCAAACTTATTCGATGGTGGATTACATTGAACTTAATGAACCCTTTTTGAAAACTCTTTTCGGATTTACCTTTCTAGGAGATCCTACTACTCCAAATCCGTTCTTTCAAAAAGTACATTCTCATCTTGAGGTTGTGATCGAAAAGAGCAACCAAGTATGCAAAGACTTTGAAACAATACCCGCGTTTTCAGTACACGACGACATAATCATTGATGTAACATCACCATCTCCTTATATCCGTCTTTTTCTTTTTCATGAGGACAAAAATAAGCTGATTGTAGACCAAGTTGTTTCCCCGACTCTTCGTAGAGAGCAAAGTTCTCATTATTATCATATGAACATACCACTCCCAGGTAAGGGAAACTTTATTGTTCGTTTCGAACTAGAAAATGGCCAAGAAAAAAGATTATACATCCAAGGGAAAAAAGAACACGATCTTGTACTTATCCCTTCCTTTGACTTACAATTGCTTTCAAAGGGAGAACGAAAAGAATATACTTTTCAGATCCGAAACGATGGTTTTTCTGAAGAGGAAAACGTACGTATTTCTTTCACCGAAAAGAACCAAACAATATATAGCACTGTATTGGAAACTATTCCCCCGTATGGAGAGCACCATGCATTTTTCTCTTATGTGCCTACCGAAGAAGGAGAAAAACAAGTTGAGTTATCGGTTGGTAGTGCAAATCAATCCGTATCTCATCTTCAATTATTGCATATAACGAGTCAACCTATCACAAGAATTGGTATTTTGTGTCCCAATAATAAAAATGAAAGAGACAACATACAGCAACAATTAATGATAGAAGATATCAACAAAGACCTTTCTCGAAGATTGCTCAATATTGAACTTCAAGCTGTTCCATTTGCACTCGATGATCATGGTCTTACCACATTTGATAGACTCCATTTTGACATTTTGATGCTATTCTCTCAACCACAACTTTATCAAAATCAATCGGAATTGATGTACCGTCTTGTTGAGTTTGAGCAAAAAGGAGGGCTTGTATGTGGCATGATTCCCTTTGGATATTCTCAGAGTAGCCCCCAGTTAAATATGCTATTGCAAAATTATTTTGGAATTCATGATAGTGAAAAATTAGGCATTGTTCAAACCATGGACAATGAAGACAAATTGCGTATTCAGGACAATCGTTGGCTGGAGAGATTTCGCAGTGAATATCGACTGAGTACCCCGTATGCATTGGTTTCTTTGAAATCCTTATGGAGCGATATTCAGCTTCTGCCAGGTGCTATTTTGATGGGAGCTAGTAGAGATAATGAATATGCCTTGATTGAATACAAAAATAGGATTCTCTTTACCGGTTATTTGAATACAGATTGCTTTAATAGTCTAGATGATTCGTATACATTTTTTCTTGACTTCTTTCAATTTGCAAGAAATCAATGGATTCTAAAACAAAACCAACCAACACCCTCATACAAGAAAGAACACGAAGAAATATGTAGTCCCCAACAACCTCCTGCCTCTCAATCGAAATGGGTCGATAATGTTCCAACAGAAGAGCCCGTATTCCCCACTGCCGTGCAACTGCACAATGATTCTATTTGGATTGCTACTATACATGGTTTTTACAAGGCAACTATTCAAAAACCATCCGAATTCACTTTTTATAAGTATCCCCAAGAGCTTATTCGGAAGATTGGGCCAAAGGTTTTTAAGGAAATGGTATCTAGCCCATCCCGAAATAGATTCAGAGTGCATCAGAACTCAATTGTATTGTACGGGGGAAACTCTTTTTATGTTTTCCGACCTGACAGGCAATCTCTTGGAATTCAAGAAATTCCCTGCACTCTTTTTGATACTTTCGTAATGCCCATAGAACAATATTCCTTTGTTGTGGACTTTGAGATACACGGACAACGGCTTTATGTATTGGACCGAAACAATCTTATTACTGTAATTGATATCCTTTCAGGCCGAATGCTTTTCCGATTTCCCCATTCCCAAGAAGTGGGAATAGATCTACACATCTACAATGAGCGTGTTTATGTATTGCATAAACATGATTCTATTCTTTCTTATAACCTGGATGGTTCCCTCGCCTCTTCTATTCCATTGACAAAGTCAATACATCCGTACTCCTTTTTTATATCCAACCAAGGAGTGCTTTATTTCTATTGCGAGAATGAGAAAGCTACTTTTTATGAAATCGCTATCCATTCTTTAAATGGAGGAACCCAAAGTCGTCTACAAGAATCATTTGTTATCCGCAATGATCAAGTAGGAGATGCAGAGCAGTTTTATATCCATCAAAATACATTGATAGGAATATTCTCTACCTACAACAAGAGAGATCCCTTGTCATTTAAGGGTATTTGTTTGATATACGACATTGAAAATAAGAAACATCTTTTTCAAACTTCTCTAGAAAAAGAGTATTACACAAACATCAACCATACTTTGTTTAGTTCTGATTGCTGGATAGCTCACGATGGTACTGTAATCGTACAACAACAAAAACCACTTCGCGATACTATTGATATGTTTTCTTCTGATACCTTTTACTGGCAAGGGTCTATTGTTCTCTCCGATTATGCACCCAATTACGCATTGATTGACTTTACGTATTCCTCGTATCACGGCATGATACATGCTTTGTACCGTAGTTTCAATGATATACTGTTGGTGAAGATTGATCCACTTCACCCAGACCGTTGGCAAAAAATGGAAATATCCTCTCGTGCTTTAGAATCAATTCAATCTATAGCAGTGTTTCAGGATTTGATACTGTTGCTTCACCAAGATAGTTTGATTGAAGTTTACAACACGAAGGAAAAAAGAACATGGGGTGCATTCTACCCAACATCTAAAACAAAAGAAAAATATGCACTGCATTCGAACCGTGTTCTCGTAGATCAGAAACATATTTATATTATTGATACAAAAGGGAATCAACTTTTTGCTTTTACGTACACCGGTGATTTGATATTTTGTCATTCACTACAATCTTCTATTCCACATACATACTCTAAAGCAATACTGCTTAATACAGGAGAAGTAGCCTTGCTAAATCATAACGAAAACATGATACAGTTTATCCATCAAGGGAAATTTACACGGAGCTATACAATAGAAAATAGCTTTCCATTGTCTTTCCAAACAACCAAGAATTCTTTTCTTGTTGTTGATTATTATGGAGGGATTCAGTCATATTCCCGTTAAGTAGTTTTATGATCCACACTTCCCGAAAGATCATTAGATAGGTAGCTTGTCAAGAAGTGTTTTTTTGCTAAGATTCTTATTAATATGTTCATGAAATCTAATTACACAACCGACAGTAGGAGGCATTATGAAAAGTAACAGCAAAATGTGGTTCTGGATTGTTCTTTGTATTGTTGCTATCTTAGCCGTTGTTATAATTTTTAGAGGAGAGAAGAGTTCAGATGATGGTCAACAAATGAGTAACACATTTGACTATGAAGTGATTGAAATTTCGCAAAATGATTTCTTTGATGAACCCACGGAGGTATTGATCACGGATATTGAAGAGTGGAACCAGTACTGTTCTGATACAGAGTGTTTTGTTGATTTCGATCAGAAAATGATTGCTGGCTATAACTTGGGCATGAGACCTAACAGTGGATATTCTCTTCAAGTTGAAAAAGTAGAAGAGCATGCTAATGAAGTTGTAATATACGCCAAGGCAATCGAACCCGGAAAAGATTGTATTACCATGCAAGTCATCACATACCCTACAGCGTATGTTTCGATGGACATTACAAACAAACCTATCCGGTGGGAAATTCAATCTGTTATTGAAGATTGTTAAAAACTCACTTTTTGCTTTTTCTTGATTTCTATGAGTTTTTCTTTACAATGATTTCGAACTAAAACTACGCACATTTCTCCAAGGTGGTGGTCGGCACCTATGGCTGGCTCTGGAGAAATGGAGGCGAACCACTAGGAGGCTATTTTGGGTATTGTTAGTATGAAAAGTTTGTTAGAAGCTGGCGTGCATTTTGGCCATCAAACAAAACGATGGAATCCAAAAATGCGCGATTTCATTTTTACTTCCCGTAATGGTATTCACATTATTGATTTACGCCAATCCTCTGATCGTGCTGAAAAAGCTTATTTCATGATTCGTGAAATGGCTGCACAAGGAAAACGCTTCTTATTTGTTGGAACCAAGAAACAATCACAAGATATTGTTGAAGAAGAAGCCAAAAGATGCGGACAGTTTTATGTGAATCAACGTTGGTATGGTGGTACCCTAACCAATTTTATTACGATTCGCAAGCGAGTTGATCGAATGAAAGAATTGCGAGAACTGGAAGCTACTGGCGAATTGCAAAAACTACCTACGAAAGAGTATGCTCGACTAAAGAAAGAATTAGATCGATTAAACAAATTCCTTACCGGTATAGAAAATATGGATGAACTACCTGAACTAGTATTTATTACCGATACTCATAAAGAACATTTGGCTATTTTAGAAGCCAGACGACTTCGTATTCCTACCATAGCAATTTTGGACACAAACTGCGATCCTACCCTTATCGACTATCCATTGCCTGGAAATGATGATGCTATACGATCCATCCGATTCTTTACGAATCTTATTGCCAATGCTATCATTGAGGGCCGTGAGGGATATCAAGCAGACGAAGAACCTGAAAAAGAAGACGCATTTGAAGCAACAAGCGATGGAGCTTCGGAAACAGAAGAAAAGCCATCTGAAGAGTCATCTAAACCAGTTTCTGACAATGTAGATATCTCTACCAACACGCAATAAAAATTAATTCAAAGGAGTCAAAGATGTCTGTTGATATGAAGTTGATTAAAGAATTACGAGCACAAACGAGTGCTGGCATCAGTGATTGCAAAGCTGCTCTTGAAGAGAACAATAGCGATTTTGAAAAAGCCGTCGAGTACCTTCGAAAAAAAGGACTTGCTACGGCAGAAAAAAAAGCATCTAGAGAAACAAATCAAGGAAGAATTGAAGCCTATATTCACCACGATGGTAAACTTGGTGTTTTACTGGAAGTGAATTGTGAAACCGATTTTGTTGCCAACAATGAAGATTTTAAAAAGTTATGCCACAGAATTGCCATGCAAGTTGCCATAAATGATCCTGAATTTGTAAACAGAGAACAAGTTCCTGCCGAGAGAATTGAAAAAGAAAAGCAGATTTATCGCGATCAAATGAAAGATTCTGGAAAACCAGATCATGTGATTGAGAAAATCATTGAGGGCAAGTTGGATAGCTTTTTCTCAGATACATGCCTTTTAGAAATGGAAGATATGTTTGATAACAAGAAAACTATCGAAGATCTCGTAAAAGAAACCATCGGCGTTATTGGAGAAAACATGACTGTGAAGCGTTTTGCCCGTTTTAAAGTAGGAGAAGAATAAGTTGGAATCTGAGAGTCGACCTCGTTTTAAAAGAGCTGTATTCAAGTTGTCCGGAGAAGCATTTCAGGGGAACAATGAATCAGGAATCGATCCTCATTATGTAGACAAACTTTCGATCGCTATACGTACTATTTGGAAACAAAACATTGAACTAAGCATCGTGGTCGGTGGCGGAAATTTCTGGCGAGGCCGCGATGCGAATCTTTTTGGGATGAAGCAAGCCCAAGCAGACCAAGTCGGTATGCTAGCTACTCTTATGAATGCTCTTGCACTGCAAGGAATATTGGAGCGAGACGGGTTGCCCGTTCGAGTTATGAGTGCAATTCCTGTTCCTAGCATAACAGAATCCTATATTAGAAGAAAAGCAATTTGCCATCTAGAAAAGAAGAATATCCTTATTTTCGCATGTGGAACCGGATCTCCATTTTTTTCTACTGACACTGCCGCAGCTTTAAGAGCAGCAGAAATTGGTGCTGAAGTTGTCTTAAAAGGCACCAATGTTGACTATGTGTATGCACAAGACCCTCGTCTAAATCCTTCTGCCAAAAAATATCACAAAATCACTTATACGGAAGTGTTATCTAAGAATCTTAAATTTATGGATGCTACAGCCATTTCATTGTGCCGAGATAATTCCATTCCCATTATTGTGTTTTCGATTAAAAACATGGATAATCTTCATAAAGTATTTTTCTCCGATAGTATTGGAACATTAATTACTGATCAATAACGGAAGGGGGACGTTGTATGAATCCAGAAAAACGTGCAGTTATTGATGATGCAAATGACCGAATGGAAAAAACCATCCATTCTCTTTCAGATGATTTATCTCAAATCCGGGCAGGGAAAGCAAATCCTGCAATTCTTTCCAAAATTCAAGTTTCTAGCTACGGCGGCCATATCTATATTAATCAAATGGCCAACATCTTCATTCAAGATATTCGAACACTTGTTGTGGAACCGTGGGATAAAAGTACCTTAAAAGATGTCGAAAAGGCTATAGAAAAGGCAAATATCGGCGTGATGCCCGTCAATGACGGCGAACGTATCCGACTTCCATTTCCCGCCCTCACTCACGACCGCCGAGAAGAGCTTGCCAAAGTCTTACACAAGATGGGAGAAAGTGCTAAAGTTGCTATTCGTAATATTCGACGAGATGCAAATGATCATCTAAAAAAACTGGAAAAAGAAAAGGTTATTTCTGAAGATGAACTTCACAGAGCAGAGAAAGAGGTTCAAGAAGCTACCGATTCTCACATAAGTTCCATTGAAAAAGAAATAAAAAATAAAGAGATTGAAATCAGAGAAATTTAACACCCCCACTCATGTAGCCATTATAATGGATGGAAATGGCCGCTGGGCAAACAAGCGTGGATTGGCTAGAATTGAGGGCCATCGATCCGCCCGAAAAGCAATTAGAGAATCGATCCAAGGGTCCAGTGAAATGGGCGTAAAGTACTTGTCACTCTTTGCTTTTAGTTCTGAAAACTGGAAACGTCCAGCCTCTGAGATTTACCCATTGTTTTCTATTTTTACGGATTTTTTAATCGAAGAAACGCCTCCGCTTCACAAAGAAAATGTCCAAATTCATTTTTGTGGTTGTTTGGATAAGTTTCCGCAGCGATTGCAAAAAGAGTTTCAAAAGTCATGTGAAGTGACCAAGAATAACTCGGGATTGTATCTAAATGTTTGCATGGATTACTCTGGAAAAGAAGATATTGTCCAATCCATTAAGCACATTGTAGCCAACCAAATTCCCCCGCAAGAAATTACCGAAGAAACCGTTGCACAGCATTTGATATCAAAAGGATTGCCACCGATAGACTTATTAATTCGAACCTCAGGTGAGCAAAGAATTAGTAATTTTATGCTTTGGCATATTGCTTATGCCGAATTGTATTTTGATCCCGCGTATTTCCCGGATTTTCGTAAAGAAAATCTTCTTCGCGCCATTGATACATACAAGAACCGAGACCGTCGGTTTGGCTCTATTCATACATGAAATCAAACAATCTATTCAGCCGTATATATGTGGGCGTCATTGGAGTTTTCATTATCTGTATTAGCACGATTTATTCTATTCAGTTTACCCTTCTTTTTGGGTTGATTTGGATATTTTGTGCAGTGGAATTGTTTAGAATACTAGGTTTACTAGATAATAACCTCTTTCTTTTACCGCAAAAAATAACGTGGATCATCTCCTCCTTTTTGTTATTTCTTTTCATCATAGCAGCCTATATTTTTTCTCATTCCTATACAATGGTTCCCTTTGCTACTCCTACTTTCTTACAACCTCTATCCCGCATTGGTTTTGTTTTGCTTTTTGCAGGATGGATTCTATCCGTTTACCATCTGTTTTTTATACAAAAAGGAAAAACTCCTTTTTATTCAGGTGTCTTGTATTTGGCGGTTCCCTTTACTTTTATCATTCTTATTCGCATTTTTTATGGATGGGAATCCATTGCGCTCCTATTTATTGGGAATTGGACCATGGATATTTTTTCCTATGTGTTTGGAATGACATGGGGGAAACACAAGATTGCTCCTACTATTTCCCCAAAAAAATCATGGGAAGGTTTCATTGGGGGAGTCATTGGCTCCATGGTTTGTTTTTTACTCTTTCACTGGGCTTTCATTCCATATCCTATTACGATTTTCACTCTTGTTTTTTCGATTCTTCTTCCTATCATTTCTTTTTTCGGTGATCTGATGCAATCGAAAATCAAGCGGTTGGTTCATGTTAAGGATTCCGGTACTATTCTACAAGGACATGGGGGTATTTGGGATCGCTTTGATGGAATGATTTTTTATGTCGTTGGTTTTGGTTTGTATCTATTCTTTATTGTTCCATGACTGCGAAAGTTTCTACTGTCATTCTGGGGGCTACAGGGTCGATTGGAACACAAACGCTCGATGTAATCCAACAGTATCCCCATGATTTTGAACTCCAATTAATCACTGCCAATACTAACCAAGAACAATTAAAAAACATGGCAAAAAAGTACTCTATCGCCGCTATAGGCATTCATTCTTTATCGGTTTCACCAAACACATGCGAAAATGTGCAATTTGTACAAGGTCGAAAAGAAATAGCAGACTTCATAATACAACATTCTATTCACACAGTGGTATTTGGATCTTCTGGAATTGAAGATTACCAGATTTTAAAAGAAGTCTACCCTTATGTACAAAAGATTTGTATAGCCAGCAAAGAAATCATTGTGATGGCTGGCGCTACAGGGTTGTTAAAAGAGATTCAAAGCAAATGTACAGTGTTGCCGGTAGATAGCGAACATGCTGCGGTTTATCAGCTGCTAGAGAGGTGTTCTCATAAAGACATTAAAAAAGTCTATCTGACTGCTTCAGGAGGCCCTTTTTACTCACAAATTTCCAATGTTTCAACCATTGAGTGGGATCGTATTACACCTGAAATGGCTCTAAAACATCCCACGTGGAACATGGGGCAAAAAGTGACAATGGATTCTGCCACCATGGCAAACAAAGGGATTGAATTGCTGGAAGCGAGTGTTTTATTTTCTTTGCCAGCCTCACAACTGGACGTGATTATACATCCACAAAGCATAGTGCATGCAATGGTTGAGTGCATCGATGGAGTTTTTTATTCCCAAAAATCATGGCCAGATATGCGTCTTCCTATTGCTTTTGCCTTGTTTTATCCTGAAAAAAAGCAAATCGATATTGGCAAACCCGATTCTTTTTTTACAAATCTTCATCAACTATCACTATATCCTGTACATACTATGAATATTCCAACCATTGCTTCTGCTTATCAAGCATTACAAGAAGGAGGGCTTTCTCCCATTGTATATTTGGCAGCTGACGATGTTGCCGTAGAAGCTTTTTTACAGCATCAGGTATTGTTCTCTCACATCCCTCGTATCATTCAAGCATCTCTTGATCGTTTTTCGCAAGATCCTATCGATGCTTCTAATCCTGTAGAGCAATACAAGAAGTTACAAAGAAGAATCCGCCACGAACTTATAAAAGGATAAAAATCCTACAGAGTTTCCTTTGGAATGAATTTCTATTTGCTATAATGAAGGAGTATTACGTCGACAAGGAGATACAATGAGCTCTCAAACACGATATTTTATGGGGATTGAACTAGGCACGACTGGAATTAAAGTTGTGTTGGTCAATGAACAAGGACATTCCGATCATTCCAGTTGGATGGAATTTCCCACATTAACACCCAAACCTTTGTGGGTGGAACAACATCCGCAGGATTGGTGGAAAGCTACTATTCTTGCCATTCAAAAACTATTTATGGAGGGCTTTGTAACCCCATCCCAGATTGAGGGCATTGGACTAACAGGCCAAATGCATGGATTGGTATTGTTGAATGGATCTGGAGAAACGATTCGACCTTGTATTTTGTGGAATGATCAAAGAAGCAAAGAAATATGCTCTCGTATCCGAAACGAGTTTGGCAATCCACTCATCAAAGAACTGACAGGAAATCGTTTGTTTCCTGGGTCTACGATGCCAAAGATAAAATGGGTACAGGAAAATGAATATGACAAGTTTGCACAAATCTATCGATTTGTTCTCCCCAAAGATTATTTGCGCTATCGCTTGTCTGGCGAAATATATACAGATGTAACAGATGCTTCCGGTACAGGGCTTTTTGATGTAAAAAATCGAAAATGGTCCAAAGAAATGCTCAAGCGGTTGTCTATTTCTCCTAATATACTGCCGGATGTCTTTGAATCTACAGTAGCAGCCTCAAAAGTGAACCATTCTGCTGCATTGGTAACAGGATTAGTAGAAGGTACTCCCATTATTGCAGGTTGTGGATCGCAAGAAGCATTAGCCGTTTCTTCGGGTATTTTTTCCGAAGGGGATGTAACTGTCAATATTGGCACCTCTGGAGTCGTCTTTTCCGTTACGGATTCCTTTAAACCACTCCCCGATGAGGCACTACAGAACTTTTGCTATATAACCAAAAACAAATGGCACTATATGGGAGTTACTCTTTCAGCTGGCGGTGCATTTCGCTGGTATAGAGAACAATTCGGTGAAATCGAAGAAATTGCTTCTTCCAGACTTCAGCAAACGACCTACGATTTATTAACCGAATGTGCTACTTCTGCACCTCCTGGTTCAGAAGGTTTGTTGTTTCTTCCCTATCTCACTGGCGAACGTTCTCCCTACGATGATCCAATGGCAAAGGGAGTGTTTTTTGGATTTGGTCTTCGTCACAAGCGATCCCATTTTATACGCTCCGTCATGGAAGGGATTACTTTTGCACTAAAGGATTCTCTTGAATTGATGAAAAAAGCACACATCCCGATTCATGAAATTCGTGTCAGCGGAGGAGCCATGAAAAGCTCTTTATGGAGACAAATGCTTGCTGACATTTTTGACCACGAGATTCAAATTGTTCGAGAAACCGAAGGTGCAGCCTATGGAGCTGCCTTAATGGCAGGTTTAGGACAAAAAGTGTTTTCCAAAGATCACCCCGTGTTTGATAGTATGTCCATTGTTCAATCCAGCATATTACCCGGAGAAAATAGTGAAAAGTACCAAAGCCAGTACCAACGGTTTCGATCCCTGTACTCCTCCCTCCAAGACGAATTTAAAAAGATTGAATAATTATTCTTTAAACTGGACTTCAACTGTAGTTCAACTCGATACCTTAGGTTCGTCATATGATAGATTGAAAATATGTCCATTTTGCCCTACCTCTACCCACCACGCCCTTTTTTTCTGTTTTGACAGAAGGGATGATGTAGAGGTAGGGTGAATATTTGGTAAACACTACATCCTATAGCATGACAGAAGATAGAAATATCCACGAAATTCTTTGTCAAAATAAGGCAACGACGATGCAACTGGATTGTATAAACGGGTATGCAAATTGTTGCTACTACTTAAAGTATATACCTTGTTGTTATAAATCTTCATATCGTGAATCCAATCGGCAACAAAATAATCTGACTTTATATATACCATTTCTTCTTGGTTATTTCTTTCCCGCTCTTTATTCGAGTTGGTTGTCGTATATGTGCTATAAAGAGGGGTGCCCTGCAGATTGAACATATACAAAACACTATAACATGGTTTTTTTAAAGGTTGTGTGTAAGATGCTACTTGTAGAGACAGATGAAATGGTACTCCATTGTGAATTCGAATATCTTTGCTTTGCGTTGAAGTAGCCAAAACAATCGTATCCTCTGTCATTTGTAGATGCAAACCTCCCAGAACAAAAGATCCGGGATCTATATCAGGTCTGAAGAAATGATAAGGTTCTGCTTCTTCTCCTTCAACATATGTGTTCCAGAGAACTTCACCTTTTGATGAAAAACAAGTTAAAAACACATCTTCTTTTGCATTTTCTGTCTGCTTTGTTGTTCCACCAGCAATGCATAATTGGTTCTGATTACATTCCATCGCATGAATCCATTTGTTTTCCTCGTTGGGAATCTGGTATTCCCATTGGATTCCACCATAAGAATCAAGAGAAACAATCTTGGATGTTTGCTCAAGAACAACTTCCGATGACATCTGAGAAATCTCCCATCCATTGGTACAGAAGCAGACATATAGATGTTGCTGGTTAGCAGAATAAAGGATTTCATTTCTATACGGTAAGGATTCAGACAATGCAGCTGGAAAATCAAACGTTTTTTCCCACAGGTTTTCTCCTTCATAAGACACTGTTTTCAGATTTGCATGAACCATTTGCTTATCTTTGTCAGAAGAGGAATTGGCAATATGAATCCCAAATGGACTGAAGAAAACAGATTCTCCAACAAATGAAGTTTCAATATCCCACAGCTTATCTCCGTTTTGAGCATCAAGACAAATGATAGTGCTATGGTCATGTTTTGAATCGATTGGATTTTTCAGAGTTGTCAGATACACTTTATGGTCTTTGACAACTCCATGGCTAAAATAGAGATAAGTGTTGGTGAAGTATACCCAGTTAATATCTCCCTCTTTGTTAATACTGACAAGAAAATGCGAATGTTGCCGAGGAACCCACCTTTTCCACAAGAAAAACCGAGTAGCAACATGCCCCTGTACGTAAATGTTTTCCTCTTCATCGACGAAACTACTAGACGTGTATATACCTTTAAGAGGGAGTAAGGAATACTCTTTTTCCAGTTGAAAGGTCCACAATATGTTTCCCTGAAAATCAGTTCGAGTAATCAATTTTTCTTCCTGCGCACTTGAATGATTGTCTTCATCAAGTCTCACCCAATCAACTGTATACAAACCGTTCTTCGTTGGGTACAGAATAGGATTTTCACTTTTCAAATGATCTCCATGACGTCCAAGTAAAGTAGTGTATTGCAAAAGCGGATTGTCTGAACTTTGAGTGGAATCGAATATCAATCTTTCACTTGGTGGATCTGATGTGAGTTCTTTTTGTGAAAACTGTCGATCCTCTCTATATGCTAGGTAGTTAATATACAACTCTCTACGGAAAACAAACAAAATTCCCACTGCAATAACGACGATTACCATCAAAATGATTGAAGCCTTTTTCCATTTCATTTTCATTACTCACCTAC
>CAYRWA010000073.1:0-7306 GCA_964427915.1 uncultured Caldisericota bacterium | reverse complement strand
ACATACGTTTTTTCATGTTAAGCTCCTTCGTCTTGGTTTTAACGTCAGTACACTTCAGTAGAAATGCGGTAGAGATTCATGCGGGATTGAAGAGGTGGTACGCCATAATAATATGCATGATCCTTGGAAGACCAGAATGAGATATTCTCTTTGGATGAAGTACTATTTCCTCGTTGTAGTAAGTCATCCGAAAACATAAACAAACTCATAGGAGTAATTTTTAATTGTTTCCATTTCCACAGAGAATCCTCATCATGAAAAGTTGCCACATAGGTTTTTCCGTTGAAAATGGCATCCCACAATACAATGCCTTTTGATATGGGATTGTATTGAAATACAGGTTTGTGCATCTCCTCATCGAAAGGAGCTTGCAAGGTTTCTTTCTCTTGAAATGATAGAGCATCATCGGTAAAAGCTGCTGTATAGAAATGTAGAGCATTGGATTCATCCATTAAAATCAATGTATTGCCTGATAATTCCCAAGAATGAAAAGAAGGAAAACTAGTTTGAATGGGATCAAACTCAAGTGCATCTTCAGTAATTTCAGCAGAATAGAAGTTGCTATAAACATCCAATGCAAGTAGGTATTCTTTGTTTGTAGCAGGTACATGACAATGCTTTATTCTTGTAAATTGTTTATCATCATCAATAGAGTATTCTTTCACGATTTCATCATCTCGCACAACCTCAATAACAGTCTCTGAATCTACAATGGACAACGGACGGAATTTTGTTGCTACAAAGATTGCTTTTGTTGAATCTTCTTCTTCAGATTCTTCCATATGGGTTGTTGAGTCTTTGTCAGAGTCAAGACTGGTGGGATTGTCCAAACCTTGGTAGTTTACAAGCCGTACGTCAGCCTCTTCCAAACAAAGGGGTTCTGATTTCTCCGTCAAAAGATAGATATCAAAGTTTTGGCAGTTCATACACATACTTTGTATTTCGCGAGTCTCTAAATTCTCGCAGGGTACCCATGAAGGATTCGAAGATGGTACATATTCTTCAAATTTCCATATATCCAACAGGTAGAAGATATCCTTAGTAATTGGATGAATGAATTGATGCAGCTTTCTTGAGTTTTCATGTATTGCATAGTAATTTGCATAGGTTGTTACCGTTTGGTTGTTTAGTCCCAGAGTAACAACTGCACCTGTGGCTGTAACAACTGCATCTAAAAAAAAGAAATCGCTAGGAACATTCCTCTGATATGCCAGTTGATACTTTACTTCTTCGACTTTTGAAGATTCAGAAGAGTCCCTTGTTTTTTCCAAAGGAGAATATTGATCACAATTCATCATCATAAAAGACAGACACATCATTATAGCAATACTAAAAGAAACCCATTTTTTCATTTCATTGCTCCTTATGGAAAAACTTTCCACTTAATGCTACTTGGTAAACTATTCTCAACAACATTCTAAAAGGCATTGGATTTCTCATCCATTTCCATGATTACGCTGTATTACATGCAGCTTGGATCTCGGTACTTGTCAGTTATAACTTTATAATTCTTGTGGTGAATCTTGTCCCATTCGGTTTTCTTGTAATGAACTCCCTCTAGGCTTCTGTTAATACGCTTTGGGTCATATTCTTGGAAATGATTCGAGTCAGCCCATTCTTTACATTCTTCATGATCGGGGTGTTTTGGATCGTTGTAAACATCGAGGAATTCATAAAACATAAAAATTACTCCTACATCTTCAGGTGGGGAGGCATTTTCCCCATCCAGCAAAGTGGGGTAGCCGAAATAATAATCGAAAACAATGTCTTCCAAAGTAACCGTAAACTCCCAATTGTTACCAAAATCGTATGTATAGGGGATTGTTTTGTATTTCTCCAAATAGACATCCACTTTTCGATTGCTAGGTAAGTATGTAGGTGTTTCCAACAATGCAATTTGATTTTTTTGGAATTGGGACATCTCTTTTGGGAATACCTTTTTCGCGTTTTTCATTTTCTTTTTGTATTCGTTATAATCTTTGTGTTTTTGATATGCATTCTCATCATTGGTTACCATCAGAGGTTCCTGCCTAAGATCAAAGTCATAAAGGTGATATGGATCGCAAGGGTAGCCACTTTGGAAATTCGTTACATTTTGTATGATATCATGCAATCTTTTAAATGTAGCATCTGCGGGGAATATGACTCGTCTCCAAATAAGAGGATTGGATTCATTTAGTTCAATCTTGACGATATAGGCTTTCATGTTTCACTCCTTGTAGGAAAAAAGTGTTTCATTTCTTTGTAAAGGTACAAAAAAACAGCTTACTTTTCCCTATAATCTCTTGCTATAGTAAATGTGCCTTCTTATACAATGATCTTCCTTAGCATTGTTCAGTAGTGGGGATTGTACTTCCTCGTAATTGGTCAATGTGGAAAATTATTCTACTCTTTGGCCTCTTTTTCTTGATGAATGGGTAATTCAATGAAAAAGGTAGATCCTTTTCCAAGTTCTGATTCTGCCCATATTTTACCATGGTGATGATCAACAATTTTCTTAGCAATGGACAACCCCAGTCCCGTACTATTTTGAATCCCTGCACTTTTGGTATGAAATTTTACAAAACTTTGGAACAAACTCTTTTGATCTTCAGGTCGTATGCCAGTACCAGAATCTTCAATTTCAATGCGAATTTTGTTAGCATCCACAAAAGGAATGACTCGAATAGTTACATGTCCTTGTTCTGTATATTTTATGGCATTGTTGGCTATGTTGATAAACAAACGAACAACCTGTGTTCGATCCATTTCTACAAGGGGTAGTGAAGAAGAATCACAATCCACAGTAAAGATCAAGTTTTTCTTTTGCGCCAATGGTTTCAGTACATCATACATCTCTTGTAACACATCACATACATCTTGCATGACAAACATTGTAGAGCTGTTTTTGTATTGCAAGCTCTGATAATCTAGTACTTCATTGATAAAATTGGTCAGTCGGTCAGCATTTCGACGGCAAATGGCAACCAATTCATCTTGCTGATCACTTAAAGCCCCCAATGCCTTCTCTCCTAGTAGCTGAAGACTACTTTTTATAGACAACAATGGAGTCCGCAGTTCATGCGTAACCACATTCACAAAATGATCCTTCATCGCCACTACTTTTTTCTCTTCTGTGATATCTCTACAAATCAAGCAAATAAGAAATGTAGTTTGGAAATAAATGGGAAACGCTGTAATCTGCACATTTCGAATGATTTTCTGTGCACTTTGAATCTCTATTTCCCATGTTTCAGGATTTGCTTGATTGTCTTTGCAGGTAAGCATCCGTTCTTTGAATTCGTCGATGTGAAGAGACCTATTTTCATGGCTTGGTAGAGTACGTAAAAAATCCCCCAGAGACTTTCCTATCATTTCCTTGCGAGTGAAATCAAAGATTCGTTCTTGGGCCAGATTCCACTCAATAATGTGGTAGTCTTCATCGACAATCAAAACTCCATCATACATTTGTTCGATTGTCTTTCGGAATCGCTGTTCACTACTTATAAGAGCCTGATGGCTTTTCCATTTTTGCAACGCAAGGGCAGCTAAATCTCCAAACGCTTCACAAATGCGAGCGTCTTCTTTTGTAAAATCAGTTGGTTTGTTTGCCAAACCCATAATCCCGATAGTTTTGCCCTCAATGTTGAGGGGGGCAAAAAGGACATTTTTTAAATAGCAGTGCCCCGAGGGTATCCATTGAATCCAGTGACTGCTCATAAAATCATTATGGAAAACAGCCTTTCCATCTCGGTACGCTTCCCCTCGTAGGCCTCGTATCGGCATGGGAAGGGTTGGGTCTACAGTGCAGTCAATCCCTCCAGCCTCTAAAAAGACCAATTCGTTTTCAGATCCATCGTCATTCAATAAGGCGATGTAGCCAGATACAGCACCGGTCACTTCACAAGCATAGTCAAATATTTTTCGAGAGGTAATGGCAAAATCGGTGTCTTCTAACAAACCTTTGGATGCTTTGAGTAAGAAATTCAATTCTTTCGCACGTTGCTTTTCGTTTTGTACCGTGTGCATCAACTTTTTTTGCGATATTTTCTCACTGGTTATTTCGGTGAAAACGGTAACAAAAGAACCTTCTTGTGTTGAATAAGCAAACACCTTGAAATACTTGCCCAAGGGTTCAAAATATGCCTCAAAATGTGCATTTGTTTTGTCTTGGGCTACCTGTTTATACGTGGAAAAGTAGGGAGGGGTGGATATATGATATGCATCGGTAGAAAGTTTTCCTACAATTTGTTCTTTTTGGATCCCAAGGTAGTTTTCAAAAGCAGGATTCACATCCACAATCCGGTAGTCGTAAGCATTTCCATCTTGGTCATATACCAATTCATGAATGGCTATGCCCTGCAAAGACGAATAGAATAAGTTTTTGTACTGCTCTTCAAAGCTTTGTACTGTTTTTTTCATTGCGCTCCCCATATTTTCGAATGGAACATAATACTATTGTATCATACACTGTGGGTTTTTTAATGCTTAAGTAATGCTAACGAATAAAAAACCCGGGGACTACGCTACTTCTTTCAGTAAATGCAATGCTATTTCGTCCGGATTGTTTTTATCCCAATCATCAGAAGGAATCAGTAGCTTCCATAAGGAATCAAAGGTGCCTTTTAGGCATTGTTCATAGACAGACTCTTCCTCTTCGGTCATGTGCTGCTGACATTTTTGCAATGTGTTTGCAACGTCATCGCTAGACAATGCAAGGCGCGTCGTTCCAAGGTGCAAAACACAAGCCACAAGTAGGTAATGAGACTGCGCGTGATCCAAAATCCACTGCATTGCTTTTTGCAAAGCCCTTCGATATTTTTTCATTGCTTTACCGGATTCTACCATTCCAAGTACGAACAAAGCTGTTGCTCGGGTTCGATCTATTTCTTGCCCCACCGATCCATTGGCATTTTGCAAAAGAGCGGCATCTCGGATTGCCTCTTCTATAGGATCAGCAAAAGAAACATCTTCCTGTAAAAAGTCAAACATTGCCTGGGGTCGAGAAGAATTATTTATTGATGCCACCGACATATCCACCGATGAAGACTTTGAAAAACACCGTAGTTCATGTCTTGCATTTCTCACCTGTGGTGCTGCAAATCCATCTACGTCAGGACACGCTAAGTCATATCGAGGAGCTCCCTCACAAGGGGTATCCATATCCCACCCCCTGGGAGCAGAAACAGGTATTTTTACAAATGTGGGCATTCCTTCCAACTTTTCTTCTCTGGGCATCACAGCAACCAACGAAGTGAATGTTGACAATACTTCATACTGAACCGAAAGATCGACAATTTCTCGTTCTAGTCGACTACTTCGAGGATGCCCATGGGGTGATATCATTGATTCCAAGAGTCTAATTTTTTCAAGAGCCCACCATGCAGACAAATTTTCTACACCTTTTTTGTTGTCTAGGTTTGGCCTAGTAATAGGAATGGTCGTTTCTTTGCCATTGCAAGAAAGCTGAAAATGCAAAATCCCTGCTGGTTTTTCTTCCGGATGCTTGTACAAGAATTGATAGAACTCCCCGCTATATAACTTTCGAGGAATGAGGGGAAACACTTCCAGTTCTGTACCTGCTTCGTCCAGAATTACAGCATTAGAATAGAACGGACTGTGGATTCTATCAAATTGTCGCAACACTTTATCGTCAATCATTTCGCCCGGGTAAATATACTCTGCTAAACCATTGCCAGCTGTTGCTAGTGAATCTAGAAAAGCTTTGTTTACTGCTGTATCGATCCCAAAAGGATACAATTGAACAATATCCGCATGATCCTTCGCAAGTTTTACAATCGCATCCTCGTCCATAACTTGTCCGTCAGTAAACAAAAGAACAAGGTTTTCGTGTGCAGGTTTCAATGTATGAAGAATATATTCTAAAGGAGCATAAATTTCTGTTCCCCCACTGGCATAAATTGCATCAATCCAATCGTCGGCTCTTTTCAGATTCTTTTCATGAAAGGGAATCGGCCTATGGAACAAGCAGTCATACTTTTCATTGAACGCCACCAGCATGAATCGATCGTTTTCTGATAGTTGCCGAAGACATAGCTTCAAAGCCAGTTTTGCTTGCTCCATTTTGTCCTGGCCCATAGAACCAGAACGATCCAAGATAAAAGCAACCAACCGTTCTTTTTCTTCCGCAGGTTCCTCCGCAATGAAAGGGTGCATTTGAATCAGTGAAAACTTTTGATCGGGGGAGGTGAGATGAGTAGCATTTTCGGTATTGAAAGCTTCCTGTAGTGTAATGGAAAGAATGATATCGCTGTCTGGCACTTCGTTGGTTTTCGCCAGTGCAATATGGGCTTGATACAAATCCTTTTCTGTAGTACTGCCTGCAGGTGTAGAGGGATGCTGCATCGAAACAGATATAGGATGCGATGGAGAGGAGATTTGTTGAATAGGAGACAACATAGAAAGATCCAAATCCAGGTGAAGCATCGTGTCGTTGGAAGCAATATGTGGTTGTTTACGAATATCTTCTGGCCCAGGGTTGGAAGAATACCTCGGGGCTATTACGGTAGGTATTTGCCAACGCAGCAATTGTCCATCATCATCCCATCGTATTTCTTGCAGATAGTGCAGAGTAATGGTTACAGTTTCTCCAGGGGCAATGTTCCCCGCTGACAACTCCAATATGTCTTTTCCAATCGCTTCCACGATGGCAGCACTATCCCCTTTTAGGATAGATCTATCATACGACTTGTAAGCTTCATCGGTTTCCATAATCTCACTGTGTATCACACGGTTCCCAATTTTTATTGTGAAACTGCAAACCTTCGCATCGTGAGGAACAGGAAATGTATAGGTAAACTCTACGTTTTGTAACGATTGATTCACATACGTCTGCAAGAGCTGTACTTTTGCACGATTGTGTAACAGTTGTCCTTGAACATGAATAGAAGACAAACGAAATTCATTCATCATTACCCTTCCTTTTTTTGGTTACAATACCAAGACACGACTTCTTCTGCTTTGTCAGCAGCACTTGAATCATCACTTTGAAAGTGAATCTCTAGACCTTTATCGAGTGCAATACGTTGCCAGCAAATGCCCTTTATGGGCTTTTCTCTCCAAGCTTCTATGTTGGGAAGAACATCTTCTTCCAAACAGGCTTGTACTTCTTGTAAATTCAGTTTCTGTAAGCGCATACGAATTTCTTCCAGGGGTAAAAATGCTTTTTGCCATTTCTTAATCAGTAATATACGGTAATAGTGTTCATCTGAGTACGTGGTTCCTAAACCAGCACCTTCTGAAGGTGGCAAAAGTCCCCGCGAAAGATAATAGTGGATTGTACGCCGGCTCACATGTAACGCATCCG
>CAYRWA010000072.1:0-2648 GCA_964427915.1 uncultured Caldisericota bacterium | reverse complement strand
CTTAGCCCGAAGAGGGAAATAGAATTGATCCGGGTTTTCCAGATATGCTTCCTTTGTTGTACCAATCTCTACCCGTCCTTTGGATCCAATGGTTTCAATAAGCTCTCCAGTTCTGCTAATATGCAAAAGTCGATGCTGGGTCACATCCGTTACAATCCAAGATCCATCGGGATACAAATCAAAGGATGAGTAAAAACTGTTTTCATTTTGAGGAAGCTGCACAATCTCTTGCAATTTCTTCCGATGGTCATAAATCCAAATGGTTTGGTGTACACAATCTAGAAATTGGTATTGAGGATATATATCGTTCTCGTACTGAATGTCAGTGATGTTGAAACCGACAAAAGCAGGTGGTTCTTCGAAGTTGTCTTCGTTGGCTTTTTCGAATCCTTTTACAAATGTTACTTCTTTCATATCATCTGGCTGGCAAAGAATGGGAACATAAGAAATTTGAATCGTATCCAAAACATACAATTCCTCATGATAGAACTGCATATCCAACCATAAATATGGAGGTACCCTATCACCATTAAACTCTACCTCCCAGTTATCCTCTTTGCAATCATAAGAAGTAATCGTATTTGGGGCTATATTAGTAAAAACAATTTTTTGATCATTGCAAATCATATCCCCAAGGAATGGTGTACTTGGCAATGAATCAGGTTTACGAATTGGAAAATAACGTGTTATCGAATTCAAATCTAAATCCATTTTTTGGACTTCTGCTTCATTCTTCTTGTAGATATTTATATAGCCTTGACTATTGCTGTGCACAAACAGAGTATCTTCATCATCTACACAAAAGGACATAGATTCGTTGATTTGGCCTTCTCTAGTAGGTAAAGTGCCATACTGAGTTATACTTTCATTCTGAATGCGGTATATTCTGCAGTTCCGGTTTTCTTCAAAACGTCCGCTTGAGACAAGCATGGTAGAACCTTCATTACATGTAAGGTCTAAACAATCTTGACCAAATTCTTCCTTTTGATAAGCAGAATCAACCAATAGGGTGTAATGGTTATCTTTGCTTTTTTCCAGATGCAGATGAAAAATAACAAATTTCCCTCTTTGAAATGTATGGGTACCAGAACTGGAATCATCAGCTCCAGCTACTATGATTTGGTTGTTGTTTTGGCAATAGGTGATACAAGAAGCATTCATTATACGAAAATTATCCATCGCGGAAATCTCAATTTGCTCTCCATGAGAATTGAAAAACAAAATTGAGTCAAACTTGTATTCCTCTGGATACAGATCATAATTCATATGAATGATTCCATACAACTGAAGCTCTTGAATATAGATAAAGTCAGGATTTACCATGTGAGAATCGGGTTTTTTGGGAAAATTGAAATCAACTACGTCTAGCAAACTTCCATCCAGTTCTAACCGAAGCAGAGAAATTGATACAGGTGTCCTATAATAGGTAATTGTTTTTAAAAGAAAAAGACGGTCTTGGTATAGTTTGACAGTAATAATATTTTGATATTTCTCTTTTGGTTTTTCTGATACTATTGTGGGATAGGGTATAGTCCGGATTAAGGAAAGAGTATCAATAGCAAGTACATGAATGCCATCTTGAGAGGTCACATACAAAGTATCATTTGAATCTAAGCATATACTGGGTTGAACGTAGTATTTTCGCTGGGTGTACGATAATTGCTTACGTCCAATTCCTAAAGCTTCTATTAGAATAGAAGTATATCCCTTCGTAAAATCCTGAATGACAGAAAGAAGGTTTTGGGGAGATTCGTAATCTGATAAAAAATTCTGATTGTCTAGTAATCGTTTTAATACAACTTCTTTAGAGGAAAGATCAAAAACCGTAATGCTATATTGGTCAAGAACATAAAGCTTGTTTTGATGAAAAAGCGTACTGCTAGGTAGAATCAAATCTTCAGCAATCGGGCCGTACCCAATGATACGATGAGGATATGTAGTATTACCTTTGGTTACAGAGAGCGAAAAGGTGAATAGGAAACAAAAAAGAATAGCAATACAACATATTTGTATCTTATTAATCTTCATCATAACTAATCACAACCTTTCTTTTCTAATAGACAATCAATAACCTGCAAACCAGCTATAGTATATCGCCAAATTTGATCTTCAAAAGCTTCTAAATGAGTCCTATAATTTTTTCTCCACCCCTCTGCTTCCTCTGGGTGAAAATATTTTATAAGAGACAATGCGTAACCACTATCGGTTCCAGGATTATAATCACTATAATTCTCAGTGAATCCATACTTTTTCATCGAGTTCCATTCTACCATGAGAGAATTGTCTTTGTGGTTTTTAAGTTCCTCACAGTCCATATCTTTCCATGCTGTACACGTTTTACTAGATCGATCACCTTCACCAGGTGAGCAACCCTCAGGTGGACATCCGTGGTATGACATATATACATTATCATACCACTCGGCATAATGAGAATCTTCGTATGCTCCAGGAAACATATTTTCTGGATCACATGGGTCACATTCGTCTTCCCCACAATCATCATCGCCACTACTGGAAGCATCTACACCATTTTCTCCAACAGTAGTATTTACTCTGGTTAGGTTTGCAAGGAGTTCTTTGAGGTCCCATTGCCCTTGTTCTGGAATGTGAAACTCAATAGGTCCATTGATGGGTTGATCGTAGGAAGG
>CAYRWA010000071.1:0-5006 GCA_964427915.1 uncultured Caldisericota bacterium | reverse complement strand
TGAAGGGAGGATGCGATGGAGAAAGACAATTTGTCATGAGTGGAACTTTAACGATGATTTTTCACCCAAAGACGGCCGTATTCAAGATACATTTTTACTTGCTTTATCCACCTCCCCGCTCCAGAAAGGCCAGGATGATTTGCATGAAGATAGGCGCAGACGCCCGAAAGTGATTACAGCCTATAATACCGACGGGGAAGAGCTTTGGAATATGGTGGAAGAACGCTATGGACTCTTTGAAAACGAGTATGCCGTTGGTCCCAATGGAAATTTGTATACCTATTTCAATGCAGAGTACGAGGAATATGATGGTAAGAATCCATCTTCAAGGTATGCGGGTAGTACACTGCAATGTATTTCTCCTCAAGGAGATACAATTTGGGCGATACCTTTTGAAGATCAGATAGGTACTGCACCTTCTTTTGATTCAGAAAGAAACTTGTATATCGGTACGCGGTCGAAGAACTATATAAATAACCTTTATTCGTTTACTTGCGATGGAATTGAAAGATGGTCTTTGCGAGATATTGAAGTAGCTTGTGGATTTAAGTTTCAACTGGTTCTATCTCCCAAACAAAAGATTCATTTTACTACCTGGAATCAAAGCTTACTATTCTGTATTGAAGAGAAGAAGGAGTAACGCACAATGAGAAATAAGATGGTGATTATGGGGCTTGCGCTGTTTGTTTTTGTTTGTTCCTTTAGTGGGTGTAATCGAGTATTGGATTCTGCCATGTACCCAATACTGCATGTCGACAAAGGTCCCTTTGTTCCTTTCACTCCCCTTGACTTTGATTTCCCTGGCATTGAAAAACCTGTGCAATCCTGGACCTATCATTGGCCAGATGATTACGAACGTACATTAGAAGCAGCCTGTTCTCCTGTAGTGGATGAACAAGGAAACATCTATATTGTTGGTAAGAATAGCTACCTTTATTCTTTGAATCCAGCGGGTGAAGTACGCTGGAAGAAAAAAGGATTTCATGCGTCTATAGAAGTAACAAAAGAAGGTATTGTGGCGCTGGCCCGTCCTGAAAGATTGGTTTGTCTTGATTTTGATGGGAATTTATTATGGAATATATCTGCTATGTGGGTCCATGGATATGACTCACTAAAGCTTTCTCCCAGTGGATATCTGTACTTCAATGAAGGAGAATACGTTGTTTGCTTGGATTCACAAGGAAAAACCATGTGGGCGTTTCATAATCTCTATGGCTTGACAGAGACTTTGTCTTTTGATGAAGACTCCAATGCCTATATGATTGGTTCGCGCATGTATGAGAAAAAGAATGAGCAGGGAATAAAAGAGGAACAGTATGTAACTTCTCTTGTTTCAATTTCTCCACAAGGAAAGGTACGATGGAGTAAGGTATTGTGCAACCACCGTAACGGTATCGATGAGTTTACTCCAAAAGGATCTCGCATCCAAGATATTATATTGGTTGCTATTTCTACTTCAACATTGAATATAGGAGACTCAAATGAATCAAGGGAAGAATGGTACACGGATGTACGAGTTCAACCGAAACTGATCATGGCATTTAACACAGAGGGAGAAAAAATTTGGGAGCGTACAGAAGAGAAACCTGGATTGTTTGATATCCAGTATTCCGTAGCACCCAATGGAAATGCTGTCTATCCTTTTAATGTAGGATCGTATAGAGTTGATTCTGACCAAAGCATTCCAGAATCAGAACACCATGTCCTTACCTGTGTATCGAAAGATGGATCTGTTGTATGGAACCATTCCTTTGAACATGCTATTCATACTCCCGTAACCTTTGATTCAAAAGGAAATTTGTATGTGGGTACTGTTTCTCCCAAGAATAATGACAGTATTTACTCCTTTTCTTCTGACGGCCAGATTCGATGGGAACTCAAAAATATTGATACAGCTTATAGCTATAAATACAACCTTGTGGGATCCCCCAGTTCCAACCTCTATTTCACAACGGAAAACCAAAGCCTCCTATTTTGCATCGGTGAATCATAGAAACCACTGATCTATTCAGAAATGAGAACAGGGAGTAGTGGAAACCATTCCCCGTTTTTACAAATATGTCGAGTAATAGTCGACAAAATTGTACAAAATATGTCGATTAGCAATTGACAAATTTGGGTAATATTTTTCACAAGAGCGCTATTGAGGTGATCAATTCAAGGGAGATTATTCTTACATAGTAACTGTTAATTTACAATTTCACTGTTGTTATGCGGTTGATAAAAATAAACAGCTGACAAGGTTTCAATCAGAAAGAAAAAAGCTGTCAACAGACCCAATAGTATGATGAACACAAGTTGAACCGGAAAAACTTGATAGCTAAAAATTTCTCCCCATTGTACTCCCAAAAAAGTACCATTGGGAGAAGGTAAACTCTGAAAAAAGAAAGGAACAAACAAGAAACTAACGAAAAAGATTTTTGAACCGTAGAGTAAAAAACCGAAAAATCCGTTTTGAAAAACATCTGTAAAATATTTCATAACGGGATAGTTAGATATATTGCTATAAGAGAAATGCAGTAACATTAGAACAAGTAAAATTGCGATTACAAGATAGCTAGTAGTGAGGAAGATTTTCCAAATGAGAACAATTTTTGATGTTCTATGATTATTGATCTTTGTATGCTTTGTTGAAATATCTGTTTTTTCCTTTTGAGTTGTGGTTACATTCATTTTGAAAAGAAACTGAATCAAATTTAGCTCAGAAAAGAAAAATTTACTGTAGCCAATAATTGTGGGGATGAAAGATAGAATTGTGAATAGGTGCAATAAGATATATGTACCTGAAGAATAAGGAGTATCGAAAGAAGATAATTTCCAATGTGTCAAAAGTATTAAAATAGGCAGTATACAAAGCAATAAAAAGCTAATAGTTTGGTATAGAAAACGTTTCATTGAGATGGCCCGAATCCTTTTCCCCATTCCTTCATTTTTCCAAACTAATCGAAAGTCATGGTATGCAGTATCTGTTTTCCCATTTTTAATTTTCCATCCTACATATAGAACATAGGTTCGAAGCAATGGATAAATGCTAATGTAAAGAAAAAAGGTAACAATGAATATGATTAAGAAAACGATAAAAATTGAAACAGTATCGTATGGTTCAGGACATACATTACTCGCATAATAAAGAAACCAATATGACACCGTCGCGTATATAAACAACATGAATATGCCTAAGAAAAAAGCAGGAATCATAAGTTTAAAATGATTCTTCTTCAGTGCATGCATACTAAAACGAAATGCATTTAACCACATCAGATTGTCTCCTTAATAAAAATTTAGATGTATAGTTGTTTCATTTTTACACTATATAAAAAAAGTTTACCTTCATTTTTTTAAGAAAACGGGGTTACAAATTGCAATATCTTTTATCGGTTTTGATTCATTACCAGTAGGCCACAAATCAAATTCTACATTTACTCTAAGATAATCACTGGTTTCAATATCATCATTTGAAATAGTAATTTCCCATCCACTCATTTCTTTTACAACTGGAGAAGCATATGTGCTTGACCACACTACTCTTGGAGTTGGGCCTGAAGAACCTTTCCCATAAACTGTTATTTTAGTAATTCTACCTAATTGACGTAAAAGAGGATATGCGAAAATATGTAGTGTTACGTCATCTGTTCCGAGACCATCTATAAATCCACCCGAACGTGTTCCATTTGCATCAAACGTGGCAAAGGATCCTTTTGATGAAGCTGTAACTCCCTTATTATCTTTTCCACAGGCTCTCATGGCTTCAAGTAAGTCTGAACGAGTATATGGAGGATTGTCACAGTAAACAAACGAACAGCCCTTCGAAAACAAATTGTCTTCAAATGTTGCATACCAGTAGGGAATGTTTTCGAAATAGGGTACCTCTCTTGCTTCAGCTTCTTCGTCGGTGATAATAGGACAGACACCACTTAAATAAGCTTTTTTTAATCCTGTTAAATCTTCCATTGGATACCACCAATTTTGATGACTATCGGAATTGCCAAATCCTATCATAAAGTTATTCTTGTAAGTATCCTCATTCCAGTGGTTTACAGTACATGTAAGATCATAATACAAGTACTTATCCCAGGAGCTTGTATCAATATCACCATTTGTGTTAATTTCCATCCCCATAATCCCTTTACCATTATTACTGGTTTCGAGATCTTCAAAACTTCGAATTATTGAAGGACTTTTGTGGCTTCCCCAAGAGGCAGTCCATTCATTTTCGGTTTGTGGGAAAAATTTCCAACCATAGGCTTTATGTGGATGAGCGATAACACACCAACCATCTGGTCCCTTGTCAGTATACTCTTGGTAACAAGGTAATTGAGTATTATCACCAGCTTTGTCCTTTACAAAGTCAGTTCCGTTAATTCTCCAATCCGGCCAACGTTTAACTCTTTCATTTGCATGAAGACAGTAATAGTTGAGAACATGACTGTTATTGCTCTTATTATCATCACATGATGTATCCTCTGTTGTAACAGAAACTTCTAATCCAGGGATCACCTGGAAATAGTTCTTATAATTTTCCGTTTCAGTTTCTTCTCGTTCAATGAATTGTGCACTATTATTTCCTTCATTGCATCTTGTATGGTAGTCCTCAAAATTTACCGAACCACTTTTAGAATTGTAACCTGAACTTTGACCTTCCCAAAAACACTTTGCATGGTCAGTAAAGATTAACCAATCCATATCTTCTACTTCTCGTCTGTAATGTGCGATGGTTTTCAATTTCTGTGGCTTATTAGCATCCCTGGTATGATTTATATCCTTCATTCCATCACTGTTTCTTGAGTGAATATGTCCATCACCTTTGTAAAAGGAAAGCTCATCCCGGAAACGTTTGTCAAATCCTCCTATATCGGTTGGAGTAGATGAGCCGATGTCGTCTTCATTCATAGTTACATAAATTGTAATTTCTCGTTCAATAGATCTTTCAATGGGTTCAGGATTTGAAGGAATCAAAAAGTTACCTTTTAAAACAAAGACCAAAAGGTCCCCTGCTTCAAAATCAT